>JAHIOX010000005.1 GCA_018895015.1 Patescibacteria group bacterium
GATTGACTTTTAAATGGAAAAATGCTTTAATAAAAAAAGATTATATATCGGGTAGTTGCCCCGATTCTACGGAATCGAGGGAGGAAAGTCCGAACACCGTCCCGAGCCACGCCTTTGGCGGGGCGAGGGACAGAGACAGTGGCTAACAGCCACGCTTTCCCGCCGAAAGGCGGGAGGGACAGACAGCGCAACAGAAAATATACCGCCCCGAGGAGTAAGCCGAGGGGTAAGGGTGAAATCGTGCGCCCCGCCAAGCGGGGTAAAGTAAGAGCGCACGTCCCGCTTTGGCAACAAGGCGGGATGGCAAACACTTGTCCGGTGCAAGGCCGAACTCCGACATTTCAGTCGGAGAGTGCCGCTTGACCCCGAGAGCAATCGAAGGGCTAGATAAATAACTACCGCCAATTTTGTTCGCCAAAGGCGATAACAAAATTGAGCGTCCCGAGTAATATCGAGGGACCCTTCGATAAAACTCAGGGTGCTCGATTTTGCACCACCTTTGGTGGGCAAAATCGGCACAGAATTCGGCTTATAGCTATATAATCTAAAATCAATAAAAACCGGCTAAAACCGGTTTTTATTGATTTTATGGATTTCGGCCGGCCTTTATTTCGTTTATGTAATATTCTCCCTGCTGTTTGAATTTCGGCTCAAGCTCAATTATTTTTTGCAATTGGTCAATCGCCTCTTGCCTCTGCCCTGACTGCAAATAACTTGACGATAACGCCAAACGGTATTGCAAATTGCCCGGGTTCGCCTCAATAAGCTTTTTCCACACAGCCGCGGCTTGAGCAAATTCTTTTCTTTCAGAAAAAGCGCGCGCGAATCTTTCATCAGCCGCGACAAAACCGCCATAATCTTTCATAATCTCTTTTGCCAAATCATTTTTGCCGGCAAAAATCGCGGCAACGGCATAAATCTTTCTGGCTTCAAAAAAATCAGGCTCCAGTTCAAAAGCGGTTTTTAAAATCTCAAGCGCTTTTTCGTATTCTTGCTTGTTTAAATAAGAAGAACCGAGCTCAAAATAAAGCTGTTGTTTTTTTGGAGAAATTTCAATCGCTTTCTGAAGCGTATCAATCGCGTTATCATACCGCCCCGCTTTGTTATAAAGCGCTCCCAAAAAAATCAGATAACGGATATCGCCAGGCGACTGTTCAGCTTGTTTTTTCATTTCTGAAACAGTAAACTCAAAAACTTTAGACTTAAATTCATTGTCCAAATTCTGCTGCTGGACAATTGACATTGTAAAACTTGAAAGATGCTCTCTTGCCTCTCCGCTTCCAAAAGAATCTCTGGCGGTAGCGCTCTGAAATTCTTGAAAAGCGGATTGCGCGTCCCCCTTTGATGTAAATTCAAAGGCGCGCAGAATATCCCGCGACGCTAAAATACCGGGAACATTCAAGAAATAAATAATAAAAACAGTAAAAATAAAAATTATTAAAGCGAAAGAATATTTTCTGTAATCATCGCCTCGCGCAATCAACGGCTCATCTTGAGATGAGCCGTTGATTGAAGATTCAACGACAATACGGCTATGGATATAGCCAAGAAAAGTAAAAAATAAAATGGAGCTGACAAGATTGTCAAAAACAAAAAGATTATGGAAAAAATAAGCCGCGAACATTGAAGTTAAAATCGCGGAATCGTAAACGGAAAAAATATTTTTTCTCCTGCCAAGATGCAAATAATAAAGCGCTGAAGCGAAAAGGCCAAGATAAGCAACCAATCCCAAAATTCCATTTTGCGCGAGCCGATCCATAAAAACATTATGCGCCCTGTCAAACCACGGCTCCTGCTTCCATAAAATCGGCTCATAATATTTATTAAAAACCAAATTGTAATTTTCGGGCCCCCATCCCAAAATCGGCTTTTCCTTAAACCCCTCCCAGCTCATTTTCCAAACAACGAAACGCGATTGTGTAGTTTGTTCTTCCATTGAAATACTTGAAAAACGCGAAAGTACCGGGCTGCCTTTAACAAAAGACGAGTTCCTTGCCGCCAAAAAACCCGCGAGCAAAAAAACAACCAAAATTAAAGAACCCAAAGAAGCGATTCTAACTTTTCTATCTTTGGAAAATAAAGCGATAAGCGCGGCAAAAAGAAGCATGCCGCCGACAAAACCAAGAATAGCGCCTCTGGTCGCGGTGTGGTATAAAATCGCTGTCTGCAAAAAGATTAACGGAATATACAGCCACCTGAACCATTCTCTCTCCCTGAAAAACAACATCAAAGCCAAAAAAATGTGGAAAACCATATAAATGGCAAGGTAAGAAGCATTGCCGAGGGTGGCGTCAAGCCGGACAGAGCTTTGATGGATTGCCAATTTTCCGGCGAGCTGAAGAAGCCCGTATACGCACACAATCGCGTTCGCCGCCAAAGAAGCGTGAAAAAACCATTTCCATAATTTTTCGGTTTTAATAACAGCGGCTATAACAAAAAAATAAGCGAACAAATAAAGATAGCTTATCAACCCTTCCATTCTCTCATAATTAGACCAAAAACTGCGGTATGGGTTGGCGCCAAAAATTGTTGAGAGAACCAAGACAGAAACAAAGCCGGCAAAAATAATTAAAATCCATGTTCGCCTGCCTGCGCAGGCAGGCCGGCCGGCGAATTTAGGCCTATAATTTTCATCAAAAATCGCCAAAGTAAGCCACATTCCAAAAATTATTTCAATTAAAATACGAAATATAAAATTCTTGCCTGTTATAAAAGGGAAAAAAAGAGATTCCGGCACCACCAAAACTAAAAATGGGATAAGAAAAATCCCGCCCAAAATCAAATATTTTATTATTTTAACGCTTTTCCGCATTGTTTTTTTATGATAGCATAATAGCATAAAATAATGACCAGAAGCAACCGGATAAAAAAACTTATTTTACTGCTTGGAGACATAACGCTTTTTTACGCCAGTCTTTTTGCCGCGCTTCTGGCGCGCTATGCTTCCGCGCCTTCATTAAAACTTTGGAGTCTGCACATGTTTCCTTTTTCTATCATATATATTCTCTGGATTATAGTTTTTTACATAGTCGGCCTTTACGATATTGAGAAAAAAATCTTCGCGAGCGCTTCGGCTGCGATTAAAGCGATGGCCGCCGGAGGCATAATTGCCATTCTGTTTTTTTATCTCATTCCATATTTCGGCATCGCCCCAAAAACAAATTTAATAATTAATATCTTTATCGCTTGTTTTTTAATCTGGATATGGAGGAAACTATTTTTTGAATTTCTAATTAGAACGGCAAAAATAAAAGTTTTTCTTTTAAACGGCATGGAAGAAATGGCTGATTTCGCGGAGTTCATCAGCAAGCGTCCGTATTTGGGATATGAGATTATAAATGATATCTCCGGCGCCAATATTATTGTCGTTTCCGAACAAGCGAAACAAAAACCGGAAATTATAAAATCTTTGTACTTAAAAATTCGCTCCGGAGAAAATATCACCATTCTTGATTTTGGCAAATTTTACGAATCCATAACCGGCAAAATTCCTGTTTTCTTGATAAGCAAAGCTTGGTTTTTGGAAAATTTAATGGAGTTGAACAAGCAGGCATTTGAAAAATTCAAAAGGATAGCCGATATCATTCTCGCGATTATTCTTTTTATGCCGTTTGCGCTTATTTTCCCTTTTGCCGCCATCGCGATAAAAATAAACAGCAAAGGGCCTATCATTTACAAGCAAAAGCGAGTGGGCAAAAACGGAAAGATTTTTGAAATAATAAAATTCCGCTCAATGGTCGCGGACGCGGAAAAAAACGGCGCTCAGTGGGCGCAAAAAAAAGACAAGCGCGTAACATTAAGCGGCAATATTCTCCGCAAAACGAGAATTGACGAACTGCCGCAGATTTGGAATGTATTTAAAGGAGACCTTTCGTTTATCGGCCCGCGCCCGGAAAGGCCTGAATTTGTAAAAGAGCTCGCTGAAAAAATTCCTCATTATTCAATGAGAAATTTGGTAAAACCCGGGCTTTCCGGCTGGGCGCAAGTCAATTTCCCATACGGCGCGTCTGTGGAAGACGCGATAGAAAAACTGCAATATGATTTGTATTACATCAAAAATCGCTCGCTCGCGCTGGAAATTTCAATCGCGCTCAAAACCATAATGACAATCCTAAGCCGCGAAGGAAGATAAAAAATGCACAAAAAAGACAATCTCTAAAAAATGTTGTAGAATAAAAAATATGGCTGCAAAAAAAGCATTGATTACCGGCATAACCGGCCAAGACGGATCATATCTTGCCGAATTGCTTCTGGAAAAAGGCTATGAAATACACGGCATAATTCGCCGCGCAAGCACTTTTAATACCGGCAGGATTGACCATCTTTACAAAGATCCTCATATTAACGGCGTAAAAATGTACCTGCATTACGGCGACCTGTCGGACAGCAGCAATATAAGCAGGCTCATAGAAAAAATTCAACCGGATGAAATCTACAATCTCGGAGCTCAAAGCCATGTTCGCGTAAGTTTTGACATACCTGAATATACAGGCAATGTTGTCGGCCTAGGAACAATTAGAATCCTTGATGCGATTAAAGAATCCGGCATTAAAACAAAATTTTACCAAGCATCATCAAGCGAAATGTTCGGCAAATCCCAAGAAATTCCGCAAAAAGAAACAACGCCATTCCATCCCCGCTCGCCATATGGCTGCGCCAAAGTATACGCGTACTGGATAACAAAAAACTATAGAGAATCTTATGGAATGTTTGCTTCAAACGGCATCCTCTTTAATCATGAATCTCCTCGCCGCGGCGAAACATTTGTAACAAGAAAAATCACGCGAGGACTTTCGCGCATAAAATTAGGCAAGGAAAAAAAACTATACCTCGGCAATCTGGACGCAAAGCGAGATTGGGGCCACGCGAAAGATTATGTTTACGGAATGTGGCTTATGCTTCAACACGCCGAGCCGGATGATTTCATTCTCGCTACAAATGAAACGCATACGGTTAGAGAATTTATAGAAGAGGCAATGAAATATTTCGGCTTTGATTTAGTTTGGAAAGGAAAAGGCTTAAAAGAAAAAGGAGTTGATAAAAAAACTAATAAAACTCTTATAGAAATAGATCCTAAATATTTCAGGCCGGCAGAAATTGACATACTGCGAGGAGATTACTCTAAAGCGGAAAAAATGCTCGGCTGGAAACCAAAAATCACATTTAAGGAGTTAGTAAAAATAATGGCGCAAGCGGATTATGAACATGAACAAAAACTCTAAAATCTATATTGCCGGACACAACGGTCTTGTTGGATCCGCGATAATTCGCCGTCTGCAAAAAGATGGCTATACAAATCTTCTACTGCGAACTCATAAGGAACTGGAACTCGCTGACCAGCGCGCGGTAGCGGAATTCTTTGCCAAAGAAAAGCCCGAGTATGTTTTTCTCGCCGCGGCAAAAGTAGGAGGAATTATGGCAAACCAAACCTATCCGGCAGATTTTATTTATGAAAATCTGGCAATTCAAAATAATTTAATACATCAAAGTTATTTAAAAGGCGTAAAAAAACTTTTGTTTTTAGGAAGTTCCTGCATCTACCCTAGACTCTGCCCGCAGCCAATAAAAGAAAAGTATCTTTTAAGCGGGAAATTAGAACCGACTAATAATGCTTATGCTATTGCCAAAATCGCCGGCATAATAATGTGCCAGTCTTACAATAAACAATATAATACGAATTTTATAAGCGTGATGCCAACAAATCTCTACGGACAGAATGACAACTTTAACTTAGATGATTCGCATGTTCTGCCCGCCTTGATAAAAAAATTCCACGAGGCTAAAAAAAACAAAGCAAAGGAAGTAGCCGTTTGGGGTACCGGAAATGCAATGCGAGAATTTCTGCACGTTGACGATCTTGCGAATGCCTGCGTTTTTTTAATGAACAGCTATAACGATTCCGAAATAATTAATATCGGGACCGGGGAAGACCTGCCAATTAAAAAATTAGCCGAATTAATAAGAAATATTGTTGGCTATAAAGGTAAAATAAGCTGGGATTCAACTAAGCCTGACGGAACGCCTAGAAAATTATTAGATGTCAGCCGTCTCCATCAACTCGGCTGGAAACACAAAATTAATCTTGAAAAAGGAATAAAAATGACGTATGAATGGTATAAAAAGAACAATGAATAATGTAACAATAATTAGGCCTAAAAAAACTTTCAGCTGGAATGATTTAAAAGAAATCTGGCAGTACAAAGAACTGCTTTACTTTTTTACCTGGCGCGATTTTAAGGTGCGCTACAAACAAACCGCCATTGGCGTCCTGTGGGCGATTTTCCAGCCGTTTATGACTATGGTGATTTTCAGCGTTTTTTTTGGAACATTGTTAAAAATCCCTTCTGATAACATTCCCTATCCGATTTTTGTTTATACCGGACTTCTATTTTGGCAATTTTTCTCAAGCGCGCTTTCAGAAACAAGCAATGTCCTCATCAGCAACCAGTCAATCATCACTAAAGTCTACTTTCCGCGGCTTATTCTCCCGCTTTCATCGGTCGCAACCAAGTTTGTTGACTTCGCTATTTCCGCGGCAATCCTTGTTGGCATGATGTTTTACTACGGCTATGCGCCGCATCTCATCGGCTTAATCATTATTCCGTTGCTTCTTTTGGTTACCTTTATGGCGGCGGTTGGAGGCGGGCTTTTTCTCGCGTCCATCAATGTGAAATACCGCGATGTGCGTTATGTATTGCCTTTTTTTATTCAAATATTACTTTTCATAACACCTGTCATTTATCCCGCGAGCATCGCTGGAAAATATTCTTGGATACTCGCGTTTAACCCGATGACAGGAGTCATACAAAACGCGCGCGCCGCGCTTTTGGGAACTGCTCCTGTCAACTGGATCCTTATCTCAATTTCTTTTGCCGTATGCGCCGTGCTCCTTATCGTCGGCGTTATATACTTTAAGAAAGTGGAACGTTATTTCGCGGATGTAGTATAAAAACATGGAACAATCAATAATTAGCATAAAAAACCTCGGCAAGAAATATAATATCGCGCACCAGCGCGGGAGGTATATCGCGCTCCGGGACATTCTTGCGAATATCCTCCGCAGCCCGTTCAAATTCGCGAAACACAAAGCAAAACAAATTGTCGGGCTGGAAACCAAAGAAGAATTTTGGGCATTGCGCAATATCAATCTCGAGGTCAACAAGGGCGACATCGTAGGCATCATCGGAGCAAACGGCGCCGGCAAATCAACGCTCCTTAAAATTCTCACAGGCATTACACCGCCGACCGAAGGCGAAATTATTATGCGCGGCAAGGTCGCTTCGCTTCTTGAGGTTGGGACCGGCTTTCACCCAGAGCTCACCGGCCGCGAAAATATCTTTTTGAACGGCGCGATTCTCGGTATGTCTAAAAAAGAAATTTCGCGCAAGTTTGACGAAATTGTCGCCTTTTCAGGCATTGAAAAATTTCTGGACACGCCGGTCAAATATTATTCCAGCGGCATGTATGTCCGCCTCGCTTTTTCAGTTGCCGCGCACATGGAGCCGGATATTCTGCTGGTTGACGAGGTCCTCGCGGTCGGCGACGCCGAATTCCAAAAAAAATGCCTCGGCAAAATGGAGGAAGTAACGAAAAAAGAAGGGCGGACTATTCTTTTTGTAAGCCACAACATGGGGGCGATTCAAAGGCTTTGCCAAAAAACAATATTGCTTGAAAAAGGAAAAGTGAAAATGTTTGGGAAAACAGAAGAGGTTGTCAATCACTACATTGATAATACAAATTCTCGAGCAACAGAGGCGCATTGGGAAAAGGAACATGCGCCAGGAGATAGTGTCGCAATCCTTCATTCCGCAAGAGTTGTAGATGAAAATCACAATAAAATACCATTTGCTACGGCGAATAAGAAAATAGGAATAGAGTTTATCTATGAAATATTAAAAAATGGATACACGCCTATTCCAAACATTCATATTTTTACAATGAGCGGCGAGCGCGCATTCATGAGCCATGAAGAGTTTAATGAAAAATTGGGCACAGCAGGAAAACATCGGGCAACCATGTGGATACCGGAAAATTTATTAAACGAAGGGACATATATCGCCGGAATTGTTCTTTCCACAATGACACCTCTTACAATTCACTTTTCCCAACAAGATGCTCTCATGTTCAATGTTATTGAAGATATAATAAATTCTAGAAAATTAGACTTCAACCAAAAAATTCCCGGCGTTGTACGACCTCGCTTAAAATGGGAAAATATTCAAATATAATATGGCAAAAGTCTTCATAGGAATGCCCGCGTATAATGGCGAACGCTTCATCGGCGAGGCGATTGAGTCACTGCTCAATCAATCATTTTCTGATTTTACTCTTTTTATTTCTGACGATGCCTCAACCGATGGCACGCAAGCAATTTGTGAAAACTACGCGAAAAAAGACCCGCGCATTATCTGCCATCGACAAGAAAAAAATATCGGCATGTTTCCTAATTTCAAGTTTTTGCTTGACCGCGCCAATGGAGATTTCTTCATGTGGGC
>JAHIOX010000006.1 GCA_018895015.1 Patescibacteria group bacterium
ATCGCGCTCGTTATCATTATTTTATTGGAATCATCGGAAACCTTAAAAACATAAACTCCGGTCTCGTTTAAAAAATTTGATTTTTCCGTAATATGCGGCTTAATCATGATTTTAGAATCGCCAACTTGAGCAAAATTAGAAGCCTTTGTTAAGGCCTTTGATTTTTTCTCTTTTTCTTTGCCGTCCTTCTTTGCGCGAATTCCTTCTTTATCTTTCTCTTTTTTAAAAATTGGCATAATAAAAATGTTAACAGATGGCAAAAGCCCTGTCAACCGCATCACTCGCTTGACAGAACCAGAATTACTTTTATCATTAGAATATATGCCGTCGTTTAGATTGAATAAATCCCAAGTAGAATCAGTTTCAAAATTCTTTGCCGACCTGTCTAAAATACTGTTTGCTTCTGTCATTCTTGGATATTTTATCCCTGGATTATCTGGCAATGTCAGTGTGTTTGCTTTTATTTCGGGTTCTATTATTGCATTGTTTCTATTTCCATTAAGTATTATAATATTAAAATCAAACGAATTATGATTATAACTATAAATCAAGCGCTTCTCATTTTTTATATCTTTATTGGAATTTTTGGCATAGTAACTTTCATGTACGTCATGAAGCATAAATAAACCATGAATGATATTATACTTTACATTATCGCTGGGATTGTAATTATCATTTTCGCTCTTGTTTTGGCTTTCTACCGGCCTAAATCCAAATCGCGCTAACTCTAAAATTCTAAAAATAAAAAAGATTAGCAAATAAAAAAGCTCAACCGTGATGCATTAATGCATCACGGTTGAGCCAGTTTTCAATCTTCGTTCGCCTCCTCCACGATCTTACGGACAGTAAACTTGGCTATGCCAAGTTTTTTTCTCATGCGCCGAATAACTGACACCGGCGCATCAACGCATTCAGCGATGATAGTATCGCGCAGGCGACCAAGGAAAGGAACAACCTTGTTTCTCCAGTCGCTGATTTCCTGAAACGGGTAATCAACCCCTATTTCCCTAAACGCCTGTCTAATCCCGCCGTAATGCACAATAACGGAACGATAAATTGCCGGATATTCCATAGACAATTGCTCTGGCGAAAAATTTGCCATGCCAGCAAGCCCAAGCCGATGCAACGCCTGGCAACCGCAATAAAACGGAAGCCGTATAGTACTTATCTCTCCGACACAAATCAATTCCGGCTCAAAACGAAACCCGCAACCCGTGCAACATGTCGTGAAATCGTTCGGGTCAGTATTGAACCCGCGAATCACTTCTGTGGCGGTCATCTTTCTGCCACAATTAGGGCAGACGCCCTCCGGCCGGTAAAGATCCCCTCGCAAAGCCTGGACCAACTCCATACGCAACCCAAAAATGCGCTGATTGAGCTGAATCCTTTGCGCTTGCGTTAAGCGCTGTTCCAATTCAAGCGATTGAGCCAACCCCAAATGCATTCCTGCCATAATAACCTCCCTTTAACTATGATTTTTTTGTAAAGATACTATCAAAAATTATTATTTTAGTATATATTAAAATAATAATTTTGTCAACCCCATTATGAGTGTCTTCAAAATTGCTTTTTTCTTTTTTCCAAATCTTCGAAGGCATAACGGAAAATTTGTTTCATATTTCTTTTTTCTTTTCTTGCCCAAGTCTTCTTATTTGATCTTCAACATGATACATTGTGTCCTCTTTAATTCTTTTTATCTCATGTTCTTCTCCAATAGAATTCAATCCGTAGCCAGACATAGACATAGTTGTTGCTGGGCTGGGATAATTGGGGTCATTAGTACATAACGTATCTTTCCCAAATTCATCCGCCAAATCTGGAAATCCTAATCTATTAGAAATCCACCCTAAATGAGAAACGAAAGAACAAACACAACGTCCGTCTACTCCGGGAACTTTTTCAATATCAGAATTATTAATCAGTTGAAACGCTTTTTCAATAGCTTGGCGGGCAATTTGCCGGTTATTGTCAAAATAAGTACTGCCTATGGCTATTCTTTCAAAATATTTGCTAATATCGTCGGCTGTTTTCATCTCCATTTTATTGCACGGGGTAGTTTTCCATCCTCCATATGGCGTGGTATGAGTTGAACTATAAATATTTTTCCGCAAATTTTTTAAAAACTCCGATTCTTCCAATTCATCATTTTGAATATATGGTTTTATTTCTTTTTCGTAATAAGTCTTTAACAATCCATCTGGGTCTAACTCTTTATATTCTTTTTCATTAAAAAGAGGTGGCATTTCAGATAATGTTTCTTCCATTTTTTTTCTCTTATCTAACGCCTCATTCCCCTTGTTTTTTTCTAATTCATCGACTTTTTCCATTTCTTCAGGATTTGGTTGATAATTTTCTGGTGTTTTTTTCATGTGTTTCTAATTTCCCATATAATTAAACCGATCAGGGAAATTAAGTTATGTTAATAATAATCAACTTATTATCAATATACTGGTTTTTTTACTTCAAAGCCAGTAGCTGGGGTTTAAAAATGAAAATCGCGCCGAGAATAAACATTAAAATTCCGGCGATTAGACGGGAATAACGGGAATACTTGCCGTTCAACTGCAAAAATCTCATTGAAAATCCGGCAACCAAAAGAACAATTATATCATCAAGCATGTAGAAAAAATCATACAAGCCTATATAAGCGTAATACTTCCATTTTGCCAGATTATACATGGCAAGGGCTTTTGTATATACGACAGGAAGACCGAGCGAGCAGAGCATTTCAACAAAATTAACGGAAAAAGCGATAAGCATTACCCCAACGATTATCGCCGCAATGCCGGGCGACTTCAAAACATTTTTTATTCTATCGTAAATTTTATTTTGTTGTTCAGGAGAATTCGCTTCGCACGCGCCTGGCTGAAATTTATAAAATCCCCTGATTGAAACAACGCCGGCAATAATCGCGACAACCCCGACAACAACTCTCACGATTTTTACGTACTCAAGCAGCATAAAAGCGTTCAGCCAAGCGGACATAAAAATAAAATAAGAAAAAGCCGAGGTTATTATAAACACGCCTCCAGCGAGCCACACCTTTCTGCGCGAGCCGGTAGCGATGACAAGAGTCAGCAGAACAAACAAAGACCACATTGAACAAGGGTTAAAACCGTCTAATACGCCTAAAACTAAAGTCAAAAAAGGCAAAGAAAGATTTTTTAAATCAATTTCCCCAAAAACAGGAAGCGATACCATGTTAGTTGTGCCGGCATTGTTAGTCGCGCCCGCGTTTACGCATTCCGCGCCTTGCCCGGCTTCAATCATCTTCTTTATCGCCTCCCCTGAATTTTCCGCATTGTCAAAACCGATAAGATATTTATCTCCGATAACGGTCAAGGGCACCGCCAAATTTTTAATTCCAAATTTTCCGGCTGTTTTTAAAAACAAATCCTTATTTGCCCGGCTATTGCCGACTTCATACTTTTGAATTTCCAAGCAGGATATTTCTTTTTTCAAATCATCCAAAAAAATCAGCTCCTTTTCGCAATGAGAGCATCCCTCGCTGTAAAAAAGATAAACAACCGGCAATTCATTTTTAGAAGCGGTATCCGCGAAACTAAAAGAAGGGGTTAGCAAAATCCCCGTCAAAAATAAAATAAAAAAAAACTTATTCATATTTTACTTCATGGAATACAAACTTTCCCGGCAATATCTGAAGTTTTTCCGACAAATAATCGCGAACTTTAATGCGGTCAAACGGCTTGCAAGAAAATATGTCCACGCAAATATTATTTGTTTTGGTAAAAGTATGAACCGATATATGCGAAAAATCTATAATACAAAAACCGGTAAATCCCGGGTTTGCCTCAACGCCTTTTATAATAACCGGGCCATGCAAAATTTTCATTTTTATAAGCTCGCACACCTCGCGAAGCAAGCTTTCAATATATTTACCGTCATCTAAATACTTGGCATCCACTTCGCTGGCATCTAAAATAATATGATATCTTTTCATATTGTCACAACATAAAAATGTAATTAATGATAATTGTTAAATAAATTATTTTTAGGGCTGACTATGACTAGGTATTTATAAGTGGCTAAGTCAAGCGGGTTAAGATTTCTCAATTCAAAAATTTGCGTTCCGACAATATTGCTAAAACTTTGTTCAACTTCCTTATCTTTTGCCGGCAAAGCGATAACGGCTCTGTTTTTCCTTTTTGTGAAAAACTTGTCAAACCCCTTTATTTTTGAAATAGATTTTATGATATCCATTGCCTCTTTTGTTTTTGGCCGCGTTAAAATAATTTTATCCAAAAATAAAATTTCATTATCTCTAAATTTCTGCGAAAGTACGGTAAAAAAAGCCTTCTTTTTCATTTTGTCGTTTATTTTCTTTGAATAATCCTTTTCATTGGTAGGTCCGTGCGTTACTCCGCCTCCGCGCCATATCGGAGAACGAGTAGAACCGTGCCTCGCGCGGCCCGTGCCCTTCTGCCTCCATGGTTTCTTGCCTCCGCCTCTTACATCACCCCTGCCTTTCGCGTGAGCGACCGGGATTCTTTTATTCGCTTTCATTGAAACAATAACTTGATGCACCAAATCTTCATTCCACGGCAAATCAAAAATAGCTTTTGAAAGCTCTACGATACCGGCTTTTTCTCCTTTTTGATTATAGATATCGGCTTTCATAATTAAATTCCTTTAATTTCCAGCAACGTGCCTTTTCTGCCAGGCAGGGCGCCGGAAATCAAAAGCTGATTTTCGGCTTTATTAATTTTGACTATCTTCAAATTTTTTACAGTTGTCCTGTCAGACCCCATTCTGCCTGCCATTCTTGTTCCCTTAAGAACTCTTTGGATGCCGCCGATTCCTATTGAGCCCGGTTCCCTTTCCGAATGTTTTTGACCATGAGTTCTAGGCCCTCCATGGAACCCGTGCCGCTTTACAACCCCCTGGAATCCTTTGCCTTTTGATATTCCGCTGACGCTTACTTTGTCTCCTTCTTCAAACACAGAAACATCTGCATTGTCTCCTGCGCTTATTCCGGAATCGCTAATTCTTAATTCTTTTATATGCTTATACGCCTTTATTTTTTTATTCTTGCTCTTGCGAACGCCAAAACCAAATTTTACGGCCTCGTAGCCGTCTTTTTCTTTATTTTTGACCTGAATAGCGATAATAGGCCCGGCATTGACTAATGTGGCCGGAATTGAATTTCCTTTTTCGTCAAAAATCTGCAACATCTTTTCTTTTGTGCCTAGAATAAATTTAGCCATTTTTTGTTTATCCGCTCGTTATTTTCTACGCTAACTTGATTTCTATGTCAACGCCTGCCGGCAAATTCAAATTAGTAAGAGCATCAATAATTTTTGGGTCCGGGTTAAGAATGTCTATCAATCTTTTGTGTGTGCGCATTTCAAACTGCTCTCTGGAATTTTTATCAATAAATGTTGAGCGGTTTACGGTATATTTTTTTATTTCAATCGGCAAAGGAACCGGACCTGAAATTTCAGCGCCGTATCTTTTGGCGGTATCGGCGATCTGCTTCACGCTCGCGTCCAAAATCTTGTGCTCATAGGCGCGAACGCGGATGCGGAGCTTTTGCTTTTCACTATTCTCCTTTTTGGTTTTAGCTGCTGTCGCGGGCATTATTTTGTAATTTTAGTAACAACCCCTGCGCCAACAGTCTTTCCGCCTTCGCGTATGGCAAACCTCTGTTTTTCCTCAAGAGCCACCGGTGCCGTTAATTTAACTTTAAAAGTAATTGTATCTCCCGGCATCACCATTTCTGTTCCTTCCGGAAGAGTAATCTCGCCGGTTACGTCCGTTGTCCTAATATAAAACTGCGGCTTGTATCCGGCAAAAAACGGAGTGTGCCTCCCGCCTTCTTCCTTGGTCAAAATATAAACTTCTGAATCAAACTCGGAATGCGGAGTAACAGAACCGATTTTTGACAAAACTTGCCCTCTGTCTATTTCTTCTTTTTTAATTCCCCTTAAAAGAATGCCAGCGTTATCTCCGGCCAGTCCTTCATCAAGAGATTTATTAAACATTTCAATGCCGGTAACCGTAATTTTTTTTGTGTCTCCCAAACCGACAAGCTCAACTTCCTCGCCAACTTTAATTTTTCCTCTTTCAATTCTGCCGGTTACAACCGTTCCTCTTCCTTCAATTGAGAAAATATCTTCAATCGGCATCAAAAACGGCTGGTCAACACCGCGAACCGGCTCTGGAACGTAATCATCAATCGCTTTGACAAGCTCTAAAATCGGCTTTGCCCATTCATCGTCAACTGATTTCGCGTCAAGCGCCTTCAACGCCGATCCTTTTATGATCGGAGTTGTGGCTCCAGGAAATTCATATTTTGTGAGAAGCTCCCTTATTTCCTCTTCAACAAGATCAATGAGCTCTTTATCCTCAACCATATCAACTTTATTCAAGAAAACGACTATTGAAGGGACTCCGACCTGCCGAGCAAGAAGAATATGCTCTCGTGTCTGCGGCATAGCGCCGTCATTCGCCGCAACAACAAGCACCGCGCCATCCATTTGCGCCGCGCCGGTAATCATGTTTTTGATGTAATCCGCGTGTCCGGGGGCGTCAATATGCGCGTAATGGCGCTTGCCTGTTTCATATTCGCTGTGATGAAGCGCGATGGTAATTCCTCTGGCCTTTTCTTCAGGCGCCTTGTCAATGTCACTAACTTTTTCAAGTTTCACTTTATTCCCCGCCAAATTAAGCACATGCAAAATAGCGGCTGTTAAAGTCGTTTTGCCATGATCAACATGGCCGATTGTGCCAACATTTACATGTGGCTTTATTCGTTCAAATTTTTCTGTTGCCATAATATTTTTTCCGCCAAATGGCGGATTAATTGCTAATAACCAAATTAGGTTTAATCGACTTTGTTATTTTAACTTAAATAATAATATAAAAAAACGTAAAAATTACGCAATATTACTATACTAATAAAATGCCCAAAAAAGTCAATAGACCTGCCTGCGCAGGCAGGCCTGCCTGCCGCAGGCAGGTTGGCATTTTAACTAAATAGGTAAATCCTCCAGGTCTTCGCTCAATTCAAAATCGTCCAGTAAGGCTTCTTCTGAAAGCAAATCATTATTATTTTCGCCGTCTTCGTTTTCCATAAGCAAAAAGAATGGAACTCCTACTTTCTACCTTCTATTATAACTTGAGCGATGTTTTGCGGAATTACAGCATAATGGTCAAATTCCATTGTAAAAGACCCCCTCCCTTCTGTCATGGAACGCAACATCGTTACATATCCAAACATTTCGGCCAAGGGCGCTTTTGCTTCAATTGTTTTCAACCCGCTTCCGCGGTCAATCATATTTTCAATCTGCCCTCTTTTTGAATTTAAATTTCCGGCAACATCGCCTAAATACTTCTCTGGAATAACAACTTCAACTTTCATTATCGGTTCAAGAATAACAGGCTTGGCTCTGCTCACAGCTTCCTGAAGCGCCATTGAAGCGGCAATTTTAAACGCGGCTTCTGAAGAATCAACCTCATGATAAGATCCGTCATAAAGCTCCGCGGAAAAATCAACCAAAGTGTATCCCGCAAGGACGCCTTTATCTATAGCTTCTTTAACGCCTTTTTCAACCGCGGAAATATATTCGTGCGGAATTGCTCCTCCCTTGATAGAGTTTATGAATTTAAACCCTTCCCCTCTTTCCTTTGGCTTAACTTTAATTTTCACATGCCCGTATTGGCCTCGCCCGCCCGCCTGCCTGATATATTTTCCTTCCGCTTCCGCGCCTGCGGTGATCGTCTCTTTATAGGCGACTTGCGGTTTGCCGATATTCGCCTCAACTTTAAATTCGCGCTTCATTCTTTCAACAAGAATTTCCAAATGAAGCTCTCCCATGCCTGAAATAAGAGTCTCAAGAGTTTCAGTGTCGGTTTTAATTCTGAAAGTAGGGTCCTCTTCTGACAATCTGCGCAAAGAAATGCCCATTTTCTCTTGGTCTTGTTTCGTTTTTGGCTCAATACGCATATACACGACAGGTTCTGGAAATTCAATTTTTTCTAAAATAACCGGCCTTTCCTCTCCGCACAAAGTTTCGCCTGTATGAGTATTTTTCAAACCTACGATCGCGGCAATTTCCCCGGCATAAACACTTTTAACATCTTCGCGGGTATTTGCGTGCATTCTTAAAATTCTGCTTATTCTTTCTCTCTCTCCGGTAATAGAGTTTAAAACATAGGAACCCGCTTCAAGAACCCCGGAATACACCCTGAAATAAGAAAGCTGTCCAACATAAGGGTCGGTCTGCAATTTAAAAGCCAAAGCCGCGAAAGGCGCGCTGTCATCCGGTTTTATGACAATTTCAGCGTCTGTTTTTGGGTCATGTCCGATAACCGGCGGCAAGTCTAAAGGACTAGGCAAATAATCAACAACTGCGTCCAATACATATTGGACACCCTTGTTTTTTAACGCCGAACCGCAAAAAACAGGAATGATTTCGTAATTTATTATTGCTTTTCTTAAGGTTTTTTTTAAATCTTCCGTAGAAATTTCTTCTCCGGCAAAATATCTTTCCATTAAAATATCGTTTTTTTCAACTATTTTTTCAACCAATTCTTTATGCAATTTTTTAACTTCTTCCAGCATGTTCGTTGGGATTTCTATTTCAACAATTTGTTCTCCAAATTTTCCCTCAAACGCGCGCGCCTTTTGCGTCAACAAATCAATAATACCCCTATGCTCCTCTTCCAACCCTATTGGAATTTGTATTTTAACGGCATTTGGCGTAAGCCGCTCCAAAATAGATTGAAAACTTTTTTCAAAACTGGCGCCCATTCTGTCTAATTTATTAATGAAACAAATCCTGGGGATTTTGTACTTATCGGCCTGCCTCCATACTGTTTCGGACTGCGATTCAACGCCAGCTACGCCGTCAAAAACAACCACGGCGCCGTCCAAAACACGCAATGACCTCTCCACTTCGGCAGTGAAATCAACATGCCCCGGCGTATCAATAATATTTATCCTGTGTTCAAAATTTTTGTCTAAATTATGATATGTCGGTATCCAAAAACAAGTGGTTGCCGCTGACGTGATAGTAATTCCCCTTTCTCTTTCCTGCTCCATCCAATCCATAACAGCCGCGCCCTCGTGCACCTCGCCGATTTTATGCGAAACGCCGGTATAAAAAAGCACCCTTTCCGTAAAGGTTGTTTTTCCGGCGTCTATGTGGGCGATAATGCCAATATCGCGCGTTTTTTCTATAGGATAATCACGCATAAAATCTCAAATATTACCAAGCAAAATGGGCGAAGGCTTTGTTTGCCTCTGCCATTTTATGCACATTTTCTCTCTTTTTTACCGCCACGCCCTCATTTTTAGAAGCGGATATTATTTCGTCTGCCAGCTTAACGGCCATACAAGCGCCTTTTTTGCTTCTTGTCGCATCTAAAATCCACCTAAAAGACAGGGCCATTTTCCTTTCGGGCCTAACTTCTCTCGGCACCTGATAATTAGCCCCTCCAACCCTTCTTGAGCGCACTTCCAAAAGAGGTGAAGTGTTTTTTATCGCCAGCTCAAAAATTTCCAAAGGGTTTTCGGATTTTGTTTTCTTTTTTATATTCTCAAATGTATCCTGTATTATTTTTTGAGCGACTGATTTCTTCCCGTCTTTCATGACATAATTGGTGAATTTCGCGACTGTCGCCGAATTATAAACAATATCAGGATTTATGGTTTTTCTATTTTTTATCTTTCTTCTCATAATAAAAATTATTTAGGCCGTTTCGCGCCATATTTGCTTCTTTGCTGCTTTCTTCCTCCGACGCCGGCTGTGTCAAGAATACCTCTGACAATATGGTATCTTACTCCGGGCAAGTCCTTCACTCTTCCGCCTCTTAATAAAACAACAGAGTGCTCTTGAAGATTATGGCCAATTCCCGGAATATACGCCGTAACTTCCATGCCGTTTGTCAAGCGAACTCTGGCGATTTTTCTAAGCGCGGAGTTAGGTTTTTTAGGAGTAGTCGTGGAAACTTTAAGGCAAACTCCCCGCTTAAACGGAGATGAATAAAAAACAGGCCGGTTTTGCAATGTATTAAAACCGTGCTGCAATGCCACTGATTTTGATTTCTTTTTAGTCTTTTTCCTGGGCCTTTTTATCAACTGGTTAATTGTTGCCATAACAAAATAAGCGTAGCAAAAATAAACCGCGTGGTCAAGTTTTTGGCGGCTGGCGCTTCCGCTACATAGTCAGGCCTGCCTGCGCAGGCAGGCCGGTGAATAGCTTAAACAAAATCGCTATAACAGGCAAAAGATATTGGAAGAAAAACAAAATAAATATCAAAAGCAGAAAAAAACCGTAACGCTCCAGAAAAAGCTCTGCCTTACTCCATCTATACGGCAAAAACGCGAAAAGAATTTTTGAGCCGTCCAGCGGCGGAACCGGGACAAGATTAAAAGTTCCTAAAATTAAATTGACAAGAACAATAAGCGTGGCTATCTGAAAAAAAGAATCGGGCAAAAAAGACAAAAGCGAGCCATACCGGATGATTAAGCCAAAGACAGCGGCGGTTAAAAAATTAGATAAAGGACCTGCCGCGCCAATCAAGCCGGAACCGACTTTTTGATTTTTTAAATTATATGGATTGTATGGAACCGGTTTTGCCCAACCAAAAATAAATCCCCCTGCCAAGTAAGTAATAAACGGAACTATCAAAGAACCGAAAAGGTCCATGTGTTTAAGCGGGTTTAAAGTCAAACGCCCCTCGTTTTTCGCGGTTGGATCGCCTAGCGCGTAAGCGACGCTTCCATGAGAAACTTCGTGGATGACAACCGACATTATTAAAATCGCTATGGAAAAAATAAAATCAACTCCTTGCATATGATTAAGCTCCATGATACCATAAAAAACGATTATGGCAAAAAAATGTCCAATCTGCGGGAAAGACTCGGCAATGGTGGGAAAAAGAAATCTTCTTCGCGGCAAATACAACCCGACAAAAAAAACAAGAAAACATCCAAACCTGCAATGGGCGGCTCTTCCCGCCTGCGCAGGCAGACCCTCTGGCGGCCGTGTTAAAATCTGCACATCTTGCCTAAAGGCAGGCCTGCCTGCGCAGGCAGGCCTGCATTTGAAATCAAAAATTAAATAAATATCTCGTATTGTTTGGAGGAGTGGCTGCCTCGCCCGTAGGCCTCGCTTGTAGACTACGGCTGAAAGCCGAAGCCTACAGGGCTACGGCCGAGGGAGCGGTTGATAAATTTATGTTCTACGTATATCTTTTAAAAAGTTTAGCAAAAGACAGAAAATATATCGGCTGCACCAATGATTTAAAACAAAGAATAAAAACTCACAATGAAGGTGGAGTTAAAAGTACTAAATTGTTCAAACCGTGGAAATTAATTTATTACGAATCTTTTATAGATAAATACGACGCGTTTGAAAGAGAAAAAGAATTAAAAAAAGATTATACTAAAAAAAGACATTTAATGACAAGATTGTCTAGGTCATTAAAATAATGCAACATAAGGAGGAGTGCCAGAGCGGTTGAATGGGACGGTCTTGAAAACCGTTAAGGGAGAAATCTCTTCGTGAGTTCGAATCTCACCTCCTCCGTAAAGTTTTACATTCAGCGTTTTGCGTGTTATTTTACATTATTAAAGTCCTTTGAAAATAAGCCGACTGGATAACAAAAAACAAAAATTTTACGAATTATATATGGAGGGATAAAATGATAAACATTTATTTGCGAGAAACGGGGCGGTTCCCTTTGATTACACCCGAGAGAGAGAAAACTAAGCCAAATTATTCAATCGGGTTACAAAATGCTTCTCCGGGCAGCGCTCAAAACACTTGGCAAAGAGCCAGAATTAAAGGCTATCCATGAGCGAATTAACACCTGGAAGAAACGGGATCCCTCGCTTAAACCTAAAAAACAGCATCTGAATTACCTTCTCAAAAATGTCAAAGAATTGGCCGCCCGATACCCCGGCCAGAAGAAGTTTAAAAACCTGTTGGCCGGTGTAACCAAAGAAATTGAAGCCATTGAGAAAGCCAAGGACGAAATGATTAATGCTAACCTCCGCCTGGTTGTGAACATTGCCAAGAAGTATACGCGCCATGGGCTAAGCCTGGCTGACCTTATACAAGAGGGAAACTTGGGTCTTATGCGGGCGGTTTTCCGGTTTGATTATAGTAAGGGCAATAAATTCAGCACCTACGCCAGTTGGTGGATACACCAGGCTATACTGCGCGCTTTTGACAACGCGACAAACATCATAAAATTCCCTGCGCATTTCATGGAGTTACGCAGCCAATTTTTAAAAACCTATGAAATTCTTCTCAAGGAATTGGGTAGGGATCCTAATGTTGATGAGCTGGAGAATAGATCTTATCTTCCAGTGAGAAATATTATTTCTATCCTGAAAGCGCCTCCGGAACCGATTTCGCTGGAGAATCCGGCAGGCGATGAAGACGGCACGCTATGGGATTTCATTGAAAATGAAAAATCCTTGTCTCCTTATGATATAGCAACAAACCGGGAACTTTCTAAAAGCGTCAAAAGTGTTTTGTCCACTCTCAGCCCTCGCGAGGAAAAGATCATCCGTTTGAGATTCGGGATTGGGGAACAAACTGACTATACCCTGGAGGAAGTGGGCCAGAGATTCGGCGTTAGCCGGGAGCGAATCCGACAAATAGAAAATAAAATTTTAAAAAAGCTCCGGTATCCTTCCCGGAGCGGCGCGCTAAAATCATTCCTAGATTAAAAAAAGAAAATAAAAGGCTGGTTGCAAAATTGCAACCAGCCTTATTAATTTTTTATGCTTGACACAAAATAGTTAAAGAATAAATTTTTGACGGATTTTTCTTGTAAAATTGGCGTAATTGGCGTATAATTTTGCCAGCATGAACAAAAAAACATCCTTGTCTAAAACAATTGAGTGGCAGGCGCCGGAATACGAATTTTACAAAAAAACAACGGATTGGTATTGGGCTGTTGGAATTATAACCGCAGCGGCTTCTCTGTCCGCGGCGCTTTTGCACAATTTTTTATTCGCCATTTTAGCGCTTTTAGCCGGATTCTCAATCGCTCTTTACGGAGCAAAAAAGCCGGACATTGTTTCATTCAGCATAATGCCGGATGGAATACATATAAAAAATAGAGTTTATCTTTACGAAAATTTAAAAAAATTCTGGATAAATTGCGATGCCCAAGGCAAAAAAGAGCTCATAATTGAATCAAAAAAAACTTTAATGCCTCCAATCACGATTCTAATGGAAAATACGGACCCGCAAAAAACGCGCGCCTGCCTTCTGAAATATTTGAAAGAAGAAAAAATAGAAGAGCCGCTGACAACAACCTTGGCAAAACTGCTTGGTTTTTAAAAATAAAAAAACGCCCTCATCGTTCAACGGATAGGACACAAGCTTGCGGAGTTTGAGATAGAGGTTCGATTCCTCTTGAGGGCAAAAGAAAAATTACTTATTCAAAAACTTGGCGAGGCGGGATTTTTTACGGCTAGCGGCCTGTTTTTTTATCACTCCCCCTTTCGCGGCTTTGTCTATCGCTTTATAAGCCTGCGATGTCAACTTCAAAGCTTCTTCAGTTTTATTTTCTGATTTTAATTTTTTAATCTTTTTTATGGCGTTTTTCATCTCATCTTTTCTTTTGAGGTTTGTCTCTTTCCTTTTTATTGACTGCCTTAACGCTTTTTTGGCTGATTTTTTTATTGGCATGTTCGTTATATTAGCACCACTCGTCAAAAAAAGCAAATAAAGTATAATTATATTATGATTGTCCATATTGAAGGAAAAGTCAGAATGAAAGGCGACCGTTTTCTTGTCATTGAAAATAATGGCATTGGCTATAGGATTTTTGTTGATTCCCAAACAATTAAAATTTCTCCGAGCAAAGAAGAAGAAATCTCTCTTTGGACGCATCTTCATGTCCGCGAAGACGCCATGGAGCTTTACGGGTTTAAAGAATACGCGGAATTGGAATTTTTTGAAATGCTTATCCAGATTTCCGGCATAGGGCCGAAATCCGCCTTGGGGATACTTAGCGTGGCTCCGCTGGACACGTTAAAAAAAGCGATTTCAAGCGGAGAAACCGCTTATCTGACAAAAGTTTCCGGCGTTGGCAGAAAAACCGCGGAAAAAATAATTCTTGAGCTTAGAGACAAAATGGGAGAATTAAGCCACGCGGAAGGCGCGATGTTCAGGGAAGAACAAGACGTGCTTGAAGCGTTGCAGTCGCTTGGATATTCCAAAACTGAAGTCCGCGAAGCTTTGAAAAATTTGCCAGCCGAAACTAAAGGAACAAACAACAGAATTAAGGAAGCGTTAAAAACACTCGGCAGAAAATTTTAAGTAAAAAATGGAGTTTGATATTGAAACAATTTTAAGGTTTGGCAGAAAAATAATTCCGAAAAAAATTTTTAAAGCGGCTCAGCCGGCTTATCATTGGCTGATGGCTTTTTTATCAGCGCTAATTTATCGCTTCCCGTCCAGAAAAATTTTCGTGCTTGGCGTAACCGGAACAAAAGGAAAAACAAGCACTGTTGAAATCATCAGCTCTATTTTAGAAGAAGCCGGATATAAAACAGCCGTAGCCTCTTCCCTGCGATTTAAAATCAATAAAGAATTCCAAAAGAACGAACACAAAATGACAATGCCGGGCAGATTTTTCACGCAGAAATTTTTGCGGAAAGCGATTAATGAAAAGTGCCAATACGCGCTTTTGGAAATGACATCGGAAGGCATTGTCCAATACAGGCATAAATTTATTGAATTAAACGCCCTTATTTTCACAAATTTGGCGCCGGAGCATATCGAGTCGCACGGCTCTTTTGAAAATTACAGAAACGCAAAATTAAAACTGTTCAAGGCGCTTGAAAAATCAAAAACGAAAAACAAAATTATAATAGTAAACGAGGATGACAAAAACGCGGATTATTTTTTAAATTTTGATGTTCCGCAAAAAATAAAATACGGGCTGAAAAATTTAGAATCTTATGAATTAAAAAGTGATGGAATTAATTTTCAGATTAACGGCCAAAAAATTTCTTCTAAACTTTACGGGGAATTTAATTTATATAATACCCTCGCGGCAATCGCCTTTGCCAAATCGCAAAATATCGAGGTTGAAGCAATAAAAAAAGCTATAGAAAAATTTTCCGGCATAGAAGGAAGGATGGAAGAAATAAAATTGGAACCCCTCGACTTCGCTCGGGGCAAGCAAAATTTCAATGTAATAGTTGATTACGCGCACACGCCGGATTCGCTTGAAAAAGTTTATAAA
>JAHIOX010000007.1 GCA_018895015.1 Patescibacteria group bacterium
CCATGGGACATGCCTGCGGCAATTCACACTTTTCCGCAAAGAAACAGAATAATAGCCGGATTATCCCGCGGAACCCTCGTTATAGAAGCGCCGGAAAGAAGCGGCGCGTTAATAACCGCGAACTTCGCCCTTGAATTTAACAGAGAAGTTTTCGCTGTGCCGGGCTCAATTTTTAATGAAAATTCCAAGGGCGCGAATAAATTAATAAAAATGGGCGCCATTCCCGTTTCTTCCGCGGAAGACATTCTAGACGCTTTTGATATTCCGCATGAAGGAGAAAATTTAAAATTAAATCTGTTATCACTTTCGCCTATTGAACAAAAAATCCTTTCCGCGCTCACTGACCCGACACAAAAAGACGACCTCATAAGAAAAATCGCGATGCCGGCGTTGGAAATAAACCCGATACTCACAAAAATGCAAATTGGCGGTATTATCAAAGAAGCCAACGGCGAAATTTACAGAGCTTAACGGATTATATTTGACAGAGTAAATTTTACTCTGTATTCTCTGAAGTGAACGCGATTAAATTATGTCAAAATTAATTATTGTGGAATCACCCACTAAAGCCAAAACCATTTCCCGATTTTTAAGTCGGGACTTTAAAGTTGAGTCTTCTTACGGGCATGTCAGAGATTTGCCAAAATCAAAACTCGGAATTGATGTTGAAAAAGATTTTGAGCCGGCATACATTATCCCGACCAAAGCCAGAAAGCGAGTTAACGAGCTTAAAAAAGAAGCCAAAAACGCCGACGAAGTGCTGTTGGCGACTGATGAAGACCGCGAGGGCGAAGCAATCGCGTGGCACCTTGTCCACGCTCTTGATTTAGGCAAAAGCAAGCGCATCGCCTTTCACGAAATTACCAAAAGCGCGATTGAAGAAGCGCTGAAAAATCCGCGTGACATTGATTTAAATCTTGTTGACGCCCAGCAGGCGCGCAGAATACTGGATCGCCTGGTTGGTTACGAACTGTCGCCATTTTTATGGAAAAAGGTTTTTAAAGGACTTTCAGCCGGGAGAGTCCAGTCCGTGACTGTCCGACTCATAGTTGACCGCGAAAAAGAAATTCAAGCGTTTATTTCGCAAGAATTTTGGTCAATCACCGCCGTATTAAAAAAATCAAAAGAAGAATTTGAAGCTAAATTATCAAAAAAAGACGGAGAAACGCTGGATAAATTCGCAATCAAAACAAAAGAAGAATCAGATAAAGTTTTAAAGGACTTGGAAGGCGCGAATTACATTGTTGAAAAGGTTGAAAAAAAAGAAATAAAAAGAGCGCCAAAGCCTCCGTTCACAACAAGCACTCTTCAGCAAGAAGCGGCGAATCGGTTGCATTTTTCCGCGAAACAAACAATGATGTTCGCGCAGCAATTATACGAAAACGGGCTCATAACATATATGCGCACCGATTCACTTAATATGTCGGAAGAATCGTTAAAATCAGCGAAACAAGTTGTCACTGACAAATTTGGCAAAGAATATTCCCTTGCCGCGCCGAGAAAATTCAAAACAAAAACAAAAGGCGCGCAAGAAGCCCACGAGGCGATAAGGCCAACCCAGCCAAAACTTGCTTCGCAAGATTTAGGCGGGCAAGCCCAGCTAGAGCAAAAGCATATTAAGCTTTACGATTTAATCTGGAAAAGGTTTATCGCTTGCCAGATGAAAGAAGCCGTTTTTGATTCCACGGCAGTTGATATTCTCGGAAATCCGATTTCCAATGGAAATCGGATTTCTCAAAACTACACCTTTCGCGCGTCCGGCTCAATTGTAAAATTTGAAGGATGGATGAAAGTTTACAAAGAAAGAATTGCTGAAAATATTCCGGAAGGAATGCTTCCAAAACTCGCGGACAACGACCTTCTTAGTCTTGTAACGCTTATCCCAAATCAGCACTTTACCGAACCGCCTCCGCGCTACGGAGAAGCTTCTCTTATCAAAGCTCTTGAAGAACACGGCATCGGACGGCCTTCAACTTACGCGCCGACAATCGCGACAATCCAGTTGCGAAATTATGTTTTTAAAAATAATAATAAAAAATTTGAACCGACTGAAACAGGTATAACGGTTAACGATTTGCTCATTAAACATTTCCCTGAAATAGTTGATATCCAATTCACGGCGCGCATGGAAAAAAATTTGGACGAAATAGCCGAAGGCGTTAAAAAATGGGTTCCTGTAATTAAAAAATTCTACGCTCCATTCCACAAAAATCTTGAGGAAAAATACGAAGAAGTTGAAAAGAAAAATACCGACGAAAAAACAGACCAAGTATGCGAAAAATGCGGAAAGCCGATGCTGATAAAACACGGCAGGTTTGGAAAATTCCTAGCTTGCTCCGGATTTCCTGACTGCAAAAACACCAAAGCCGTTAAAGAACCGCCAAAAACAATCGGCATTAAATGCCCTAAATGCATGGAAAAGTTTTCCGAAGAAGAAGCCGGCGACATAATCGTCAGGCGCACGAAAAAAGGAAAGATTTTTTTTGGATGTTCCAGATACCCGGATTGCGATTTTGCTTCATGGAAAAATCCGGCGGAGGAAAATAAAAAAGGCTGAACATCCAGCGAGTTGCGCGTGAAGTCAGCCTTTTAAACCGTATCCGTAAGTTATACGGATACGGTAATTTTGGTGGGGACGGCAGGAGTCAGACCTGCAACTACCGCCTTATCGCGGAGCTTTTCATTAAAGCTACGTCCCCATAACTTATTGGAGACGGGGACGGGAATCGAACCCGCTTGGACTTATCTTGTGCGTGCCGTTTGGCCTTGCCAGGCACAAACGCCTTGACCACTCGGCCACCCCGTCTCGTATTTTTTATCTGAAAAAAGTATAATGGATAATGCAATGGAAGTCAATAATATAATTAAAATTCTGAAAAATCCCTCGCAAGACGATATAAATCTTATCTCAAAAGCTTATGGCTTCGCGAAAGAAACGCATGAAGGACAAAAAAGATTTTCTGGCGAGCCGTATTTTTCCCATCCTTTTGAAACAGCAAAGACTCTGGCGCGGCTTCAGCTGGACAGCGCCACAGTAGCGGCCGGACTCCTGCATGATGTTTACGAAGACTGCTTGGTAACCGGCGCGAGAACTCCAATTAATGACAAAATTTTAAAAAAAGAATTCGGCGAAGATGTTGCGTTTTTGGTCAGCGGCGTTTCAAAACTTGGAACGCTAAAATACAAAGGCGAAAAAAGAATGATTGAAAATCTTCGTAAAATGTTTTTGGCAATGGCAAAAGATATCAGGGTCGTTCTCATAAAACTTGCCGACCGTCTCCACAACATGAAAACGCTGGAATATGTGTCCGGAGAAAAACAAAAAAGAATTGCTGTTGAAACTTTGGAAATCTACGCGCCGCTGGCCAACAGGCTCGGAATGGGAGAAATCAAAGGACAGCTTGAAGACCTTGCCTTCCCTTTCGTCTGTCCGGAAAAATATAAAAAAGTAAAAGAGATTATCAAAAACAACTACGAAAAAAAAGAGAAAGAGCTTCTGAAAATCAAATATAAACTTTCTGAAGAACTCAAAAAAAACGGCTTGGAAAATGTGAAAATGGACTCAAGAATAAAACATCTTTACAGCCTGTTCAAAAAACTCCAAAGGCCATCCGTAAACATGAATATAAAAGAAGTTTACGACTTAATCGCGCTAAGAGTAATAGCCGGAACAGTTGAGGATTGCTATAAAATTCTCGGCATTATTCATAAAATGTGGAAGCCTCTGCCGGCAAAAATAAAAGATTATATCGCCGTGCCAAAACCAAACGGCTATCAAAGCCTTCACACAACTGTTTTCGCGGACGGAGGCAAAATAACAGAAATTCAAATCAGAACTGAAAAAATGCATCAGGAAGCCGAGTATGGCATCGCGGCGCACTGGGCTTACGAAGAGGCGGGCAAACCCAAAAAAGGCGCTAGGGTCCATTCTCGCCTTAGCTGGATAAACCAATTGATTGAATGGCAAAAAGAAATATCCAAATCAAAAGATTTTTTAAAAACTTTAAAAATTGATTTTTTCAAAGACCGCGTTTTCTGCTTCACTCCAAAAGGAGAAGTTATTGATTTGCCGGAAGGCGCCACGGCCGTTGATTTCGCTTACGCCGTCCATACCGATATTGGCAATAATGCCGTCAGCGCTTTGGTCAACAACAAGTTTGTTCCCCTGAATTACGCGCTGAAAAACGGGGATTTGGTGGAAATTCAAACGCAGAAAAATAAAAAGCCGAGCGCGGAATTGCTCAGGCACGCAAAAACTTCTTTAGCGAAAAAACAAATTAAATCGTCATTAAAAAAAACTGGGTTTTTCCACTGATTCTTCTTTAATTTCTTCTATTTCCGCGGCTAGCCCAGCGCCTAATTCAATGTCTCCATCAAGTTCGTCAACGCCGACACCAAGCTCATCAACATCCGGCGTTAAATCATTTTCTTTTTCCGCAATTGCCTCGTTTATCGCGCTGTTTAAAACTTTTTGGATAAAACCGTTTAATTCATCGTCAGAAAAAAAATCGATGTAAATTCTTCCTCTGTCTCCTTTTTTTTCTATCTGCACTCTTGTTCCCCAATTATTTGAAAGTTTCTGCTCCATCAATTTCATCTGCGGGTCGGGAATGTGGTCGTTTTTACGCGCGCGTTCAAAAGCAATGCTTCTGGAAATTCTCTCAGCTTCGCGAACATTAATTTTTTTCTCAATTATATCTTTGTAAAGTTTCATCTGTTCTTCTTTTCTATCAGAAAGCATTAATATCGGACGGCAATGCCCTTCCACTATTTCGCCTCTAGCCAAACTTACCTGCATTTCTTCCGGCATAGCAAGAAGTCTCACGGTATTGCTCACATATTCGCGGCTCTTGCCAACCCTTGCGGCAACCTCGTGATGCTTAAGCTTAAATTCATCCATAAGTTTTCTGAATGCCGCGGCGCGCTCAATCGGATTTAAATCTTCCCTTTGCAAATTTTCTATTATCGCCAATTCCAGTTTAATTTTATCTTCAATGTCATCGCGTATAATTGCTGGAACATGCGGAAGATTAGCCAGTCTGGCGGCGCGGAGACGCCGCTCGCCCGCGACAAGCTCGTATTCAACCGTTGTGCCAAAATCAGTTTCTATTTCTTTTCTTGTAACAACCAAAGGCTGTAAAACGCCGTATCGCCGGATTGAATCAGCAAGGTCGCTAAGCCGCGCGCCGTCAAATTCGCGGCGCGGCTGCATCGGATTCGGCCTTATTTTATGGACTTCTATTAAAAAAACGGAATTGCTTTTTTGCGGATTTGAACTCATTGAATTTATTTTAATAAAATTGACGAAACAACGCAAGTAAAGTTATACTAAATGTAGATAACTTGTTACAAAATAAGCCGAAGTGGCGGAATTGGCAGACCTGCCGGCAGGCAGGCGCGCAACGACTCAAAATCATCATAAAATATGTACTATGTTTACACAATAAAAAGTATTATAAAAAATTACATATATGTCGGCTTAACAAATAATTTGGAACGCCGAGTAAATCAACATAATAACAAAAGAGAGAAAACGACACGAGCTTTTGCGCCATTTAAAATAATTTTGACTGAAAGTTATCAAACAAGGATTGAGACCAGAACAAGAGAAAAATATTTAAAATCTGGCGCTGGTAAAAAACTTTTAAAAAGTTTACTATAAAAATAACGCCGCTGTGGCGGAACTGGTAGACGCGCGCGACTCAAAATCGCGTGGGGAAACCCGTGTCGGTTCGACTCCGACCAGCGGCATATGCTTAGAAAAAACTGCTTTATCAAAATATCGGGTGATGCAACTAGCGATGACGTCCTGAACTGGATCAAAAAGTTAAGCCAAGAATATTTTCTCGTGGTGTGCGTTGGAGGCGGAACACAAATCAATGAAGCATTTGCAAAAGCCGGTCTGCCCGTTGTTAAGTTTGGGCCATTGGGTCGCGAAACTTCTAATTTGCAAGAAAAACAATTAGCAATGGATACGCTAGAAAAAAACCGGGCAGAAATTCAAAATCGTTTAGATGATATAGGCGTACACGCCAGTGTAGTTATTCCCGCGATAGAAATCGGTTCTGTCCTTTGCCATGTCAATGGCGACCAATTCATTCTTGCCGCTTATCACGGCTTCGACATTCTGTATGCCGTTACAACCAAAGACCGGCTTGAAAAGAAAAAGGCATTTTTCGCGCCCTACAAAAAAATTCAAGTAATAGGATTTTAATCTTGCTTTTTTATTTGATTTAGAGAAATCTTCCCGTCTTTTTCTTTTATTCGCCGAATTCGGCGACGCACTTGTTAAATAAATCCACTTGAGAATTATACGCGTTAATCAACGCCTTGTTTGCCTCAACAAAAACATTGTATTGCAAAATTAGAGCGTTGTATTGTTCAATCGCTTGAATATACTCTATTCCTCTTTTCGGGCTTATTTTTAAAATTTCTTCTTTCAAAAACAGCAATTCGCTTTGAAACTCCAGTATCCGCGTTTGGTTTTCATTAATTGTCGCTTTAAAAGACGGGCTCGGCTGAGGGCAAGCTGAAAAAGGCAAACCAAAATGTTGAACCGCGAGCCAAGTGGTTTTTCCTTCGTAAATACTTTTCCCAACCGCTATCCCGATTTCTTGGTATTTGGAATTTAAAATATTCGCTCGGTGGCCCGGGCTGTCCATCCACGCCTGAACAAGAATTTTGTCATTTTCAAAATTTCCAAGGGCTAAATTTTCGCCAATAGCCAAAAATTTATAACTGGCATTTTCAGCCAAATCAGCCACGCCATTGCCATCCGGCGAATAATGCGCGAAGTATTGATTTTGAAACATGTCTTGTAATTTCGCGTTAGCGGCCTCGTTTAATTTTATATTTTCTTTCAAAGGCGCAATGCCGTTTTCTTCTCTTTGAATGTTTGTCCATTGAATCACTCCGGCCCGCGTCAGGGATGATTCAGCCGCCTCTTTTGGAGCTTTTAACGGCGGAGGCGCAAAGACTTGTTTTTCAATTTCTTTTTTGACAGGCGCGGAAATTTCTTTCGCGATTTCCGGCAATTCAGAAGGTAATTTTAAAATTGACGCTGAATAAAAATTCAAAATATCTTCCCTAAAAAATAAGCCTAGCGAGAAAGCTATTGCCAAAACCGCGATAAAAATTTTAGTTTTTCTCATATTCAAAATTTGCCAACGTGTTATATCCGCAGTATAGTATGACTGATGCGAAAATACCATATCGTTACTTTTGGATGCCAGGCGAATATAGCTGATTCGGAACGCGTTGCTAAAATACTTGAAAAATTAGGCTATGCGCACGCCGGAAAAAAAGAAGATGCCGACATTCTTATTTTTAACACATGTTCAGTGCGGCAAAAAGCCGAGGACCGAGTTTTCGGCTTGAATAAAAAAATGGCGCAATTAAAAGCCGCGAAACCTAAAATGAAAATTGTTTTAACCGGCTGCATGACACACTATTCTGAAAAGGAACTACGCAAACGCTTGCCTGCCATTGATTATTTTATTAACATAAAAAGCATCAAAAAACTGCCGAAAATTTTAAAATCAAAACTTGTTAAACACCGAGTGCTTAACAAAAATAAAAAACATACTTTTTCCGCGCTTGTTCCGATTTCATACGGATGCAATAATTTTTGCTCTTACTGCATTGTTCCCTATTCTCGCGGCCTGGAAACTTCAAGGCCGGCAAAAAAAATAATTAAAGAAGTAAAAAGTTTAGTTTCCGCCAAAGGCGGGGGCGTGAAAGAAATTTGGCTGTTGGGGCAAACAGTCAACAGCTATAAATCCGGCAATATTAATTTCGCTAAATTATTAAAAATGATAAATAATATCGCGGGAGATTTCTGGATTCGCTTCACTTCGCCGCATCCGAAAGATTTTCTTGCCCGCCGTAGCTCCAAACAGAATTTAGGAGCGAAGGCTGGGTCTGATAATTTGATAAAAGCAATGGCTGAATGTAAAAAATTCGCCCATTATGTAAATCTCCCGGCACAATCAGGCAATAATGAAATTTTAAAAAAAATGAACAGGCCATACACTGTCAGACATTATAAAAAAATAATTAAAAAACTGCGCGCGGCGATGCCTGACATAGCCATCTCAACCGATGTTATCGTCGGCTTTCCCGGCGAAACAAAAAAACAATTCCAAGACACAATTAAATTATTCAAGGAAATAAAATTTGACATGGCTTTTATTTCCGAATATTCTCCGAGGCCAAAAACCTTGGCGGCAAAAATCTACAAAGACAATATTCCGCCCAAAGAAAAGGAGGCGCGCAAAAAAGAACTTAATAAAATTTTGATAAAAACAGCGCTGGAAAACAACAAAAAGCTGGTTGGCAAAACTCTTGCTGTTTTAAACAATCGGACAGCCGGAAACAAGCTGGTTAAAATAACGGATAAAAATTATAATCCTGATGAATTTGCTAAAATTAAAATAACCAAAGCCGGACCATGGAGACTGGAAGGAGTAAAAATATAGCGCAGGAATAATCAATTTCGCCTAACGTATCGGCATCATCCGAAGTTTTTGTGCATCCGCCAGCTGGCGGAGGAACAAAAATTTGGGAGAAGGAATTTTTCTTACCTTGAAAAATCTAAAAGTGAAAAATTCCTGAACCGGATATGCCGTGTTGTGCGATGTAAATTTTTTATCTCGTTGTTGATTGCACTAATCTTTACGCTCCAAAAAGAAAATTTGATTTTTGTTTTGAAAAAATGGAAGAGGGGTAAGGGGTGAATTCCATTTTTTCAAAACTCCTTATTAATTTTTTATTTATTGCCTCCAAAAAAATCACCCATATTTTTAATCAACTCTTGTTCTTTTTTCTGTTTTTCTGCTTGTTTTTGTTCATTTTCTTCTCTTTCTTTCTCAGCTCTTTCTTGTTCAGCTTTAATTTTTTCAATCTTTTGCTCTAGGATTTTTGTATAATCAGCCAAATTAAACAGGATTTTAAAAATCATTTCACTCTCCTCTGCGGGGGAGTTGTCGTAACCCATTATATATCCTCTGCCAAGTAAAATAAATTCTTTTAGGTCTCCATTTTTTTCCTGAACATTGGCATTCATTTTAGTATACGAGGTATTATATCTTGAGTTTATGCTTTTTCTTGTTGCAAGATCTTCTGCAAATTCTGAAGCAATATCATGATTGGTGGCAGTGTTACTACGCTCTCCTGTAGTAAATAATTTCGTTGCTTCAAGTAAAACATCTTTGCCATTAATATTTCCATTGATCTCAATCATTTTTTGATTAACATCATATTCATCCCATGATTTTGGACCAATATGTGACCAATTTTGAGAAGCTCGGCGATGCTCATAAGAACTTGGGAATACTTTTTCGGATACATTAAGTTTCATCTCAGAGAGATTGTCTCCCAACACATTTAATAATTCTTCTCGTTTTTTGTTTAGAACATTGATAATAGCCTGAGTTTTACTAATTTCGTCACCGCGTAATTCTCCGTGTTCATATTTTTCTGGAAATTCAACTATATCTATCTTCTCAACAATGCTGGTTAATTTTTGTTTAATTTCTTCTGATGTGGCTGATGGATTTATTCCAAGTACTTCTAATACAGCATGCCTTCCTTGTTCTTGTTTTTCTTTTCTCTCTCGTTGCGCTTTTTCATAAGCATCTCGTTCTGGCTTACCCTTTATCCACTTATCCTGATGTGTAATTTCTTCATTAGACAGTCTAATTTTACGCATATCGTACGCAACATATGGGGCAAGACTATTAAATATTTCTTGCGCTTTTTGTTGGTAGACATTATCATATCTATTTTCAGCAACGATCCTTTCCTCTCCTTCAATATCTATCTCTGGTCTATGCCACTTCGTAAAAGAAGAAAAATGGTTTCTATCTGACTCTCCAGGGTTAATGAGAATTTTTTTATTTTTAAATTTACCACTGATGTAGTTGCCTGCGTACCGAATCTCTTTATTGTCATTTAGATATCTATGTCCGTCTATAAAAAATTCATTTTCTTTCGGGTCCAATCCATTTTCCTCACACCATTTATAGTGTTTTTCCAACTGTTCAGATAACTCTTTTTGCATCTCTGTAATTTCCTCTGGATACTCAGTACTATCTCCGCCAAATTTTTTTTCTAACTCTTCTTTGGATAAAGAGTTAGACAAATTAAATTGTTCTTTCATACTTTTTTTATTTCCTTTATATGATATTTAGTCAATTTCAGGAAATTAAATTAAAAATAATTATAAAAATAAATCCGTTTTTCCTGCGACCCAAGGAGCAGAAAAAACACCTTGAAACCCCTCTATAAATAAATTAAAAATCAAATTTTCTGTCCTTATTCAATGCACCAAACCTCTGATTTCAGTATAGATAAAAAATTTATTTCGCACAACGTTTCGGCATATCTGATGTTTGCCGTAGCGTAGCGGAGGCAAATATGGGTGGAGGATTTTGAATAAAAGCCGTAACCAGATATGCCGTGTTATGTGATGTGCATGTTTTACTTTAATCCCGATAGCAATCGGGATTGCTCTAAAAAAGAATTTTAATTTTGTTTTTTTGTTTTGGATTTTGGGCAGAGGGGGTAGGGGTGAATGCCCAAAACCCAAAACTCCTTTCACTTATTTTTTATTAATTAATAATAAACCGTTATCCATATTTATGAATGCATTATTAAGTTTTTTATTATTCTTTACTTTTTTTACAAATTTATTAATGTGTTCAGAGTCAATAAGATCACCATTTGCCATTCTTACTTTTCCTGCGTTATCGACCATAATTAATCCACGTTTACTTAATAATGGAATTAAATATTTAAGATACAAGGAATAATTTTCTTTATCAGCATCCACAAAGACTAAATCAATTTTTTCATTTTTATTCCATTTTTTTAGAACATCAATAATTTCTTTCTCCAATAAAGTAATGACGTTCGACAGGCCAGACTCAGAAAAGTTTTTCTTTGCCATGTCTATTTTTTTATCTAAAATCTCGGTAGTGAAAACATGCCCTTTATTTTCTTTCGCTGCTTTTGCTAAAAATAGAGTCGAGTATCCAACAGAGCAACCCAATTCAAGAATTATCTTAGATTTGGTAAATTTAGCCATGAATTCTAGGAATTCACCGGTAGAACGAGGGATGGACCAAAAAGCTACTTCTCTATCATCTTCCGGAACTCTCCCAAAAGAATGTTTCGTTTCTTCTTCTTCAGTAAGAATATATCGCCAGCTCTTTTCTTGTTTTTCTATTTTTTGTATTGTCTTTTTAAATTTATCCATATTGAATTATCTCCTTTATTGAATTATAAACATATTGTATTTCTTCTTTTTTGGGAACTCCAATAATCATAATGTTATTTGGAAAATTTTCATACACTTTAGTTGATTTTATTAAAATTCCTTTGCTTTTTAATTTATCAGGGATATTGTTTGAAAGCTTAGCTAACTTAAATAATGAAAATGAGGTTTTGGATTCTAGGACCTGGATGCCTTTAATTTTTGAGATTTGATTTTCAAATTCATTTTTTGTATTCAAAAAATTATTAATATACTCTCTTGTTAAAGGCAAATTCAAGAATACGGATTCTGCCGCCCTAAGAGCAAGACGATTAACAATAAATTTATTGCTTCTCCCTTCAGTTTCGTTTATTTTTTGTATAATTTTCTTGTTAGCAAAAATAATACCGATTCTTAATCCTGCTAAACCATATCCCTTAGAAAAACCTCTAAATAATATAAGGTTTCTGTAATTATTGAGAAGTTGAATGGATGTTTCACCTGTTAACTCAAAATATATTTCGTCAATAATGACAAGCCCTTTAAATGATTTTAAGATTCTTTCTAAATCTTTATTGTTAATCAACTGGTTCCCAGTGGGATTATTTGGATTTACAATTACAATAAATTTGGTGCTTTTAGTTATTGACTTAATGACTTTATCAATATCCAAAGAAAAATCTTTTTCTAATGGGACTTTTTTTATTTTATATTTCAAATCTTTTGCAGAAAATTCATAATCCGGAAAAGTTGGCACAGGCAAAATAATCTCCGACTTTTTATCTGCATAGATAGAAAAAACTATATTTATTGCTCCGTCAATGCCGTTTGTGATGTAAATATTTTCTTTATTAATTTTTTCATTCTTGGAAATATAGTTAATTAGTTGTTCTCTTTTAGGCTCAGGGTATTTATTAATTTTTTCTGCTTCTTCTTTTACAGCCCTAACGGCAGGTAAAAATGCTTCTGGATTTTCGCCAAACCTTAAGTCAATGATTATTTGTTTATTTGCTTTGGTCATATTAATCTTTAATAAATTTGAGAATGATATATGCTGGATTTTTGTTTTCAAAACCCAAATGGAATTTATGCATCAGCTCTTTGGTCGCTTGTGGTTCGCATAAGTCAATCATCTTTAAACCTGCTGATGTGAAATGTTCGATATATGTTGATAACGAGCGATGAAAATAAGTAAAAGTGCTTTTTTCATTATTTTTATTTCTTAGGGTCGCTTTAACTTCTGATGTTTTAAAGTAATCAAAATTGTTTGGAATGTCATGTTTTACCCAAAAAGAATTATCACCTTGTATTTCTGTTGTTGGGTGAATATCAGAAATCACGAATACCCCTTTTTTCTTTAACCAATGATAAATTTTCTTTGCGAGGTCTTTGATTTCTTTATCGCTCAAAAAAAGAAAAACCATTGATGAATAAATAACATCAAATTCATTTTTTTTAAGGTTAACTTTTCTAATATCCTTACACAAATATTTGCCATCTTTTTCTTTGGCGAGTTTTATAGAATGTTCTTTTTTGTCAACACCAACAACTTTCGCCCCCTTTTTACTAAGAGATGCAGCAATAGTTCCATCACCACAACCTAAATCTAGGATTGTTTTTCCTTTTACGTCTCCAATTATTTTTAGAAGCTCTGAATTTACTAAAATATCACTTCTGATTATAGACTTTTTTTTGTTCCAAAAATCATTCATATTGTTCAAGATTTAATTATCCTAAATTTGAAATTAATAAATCGTTTTCGTAGCGACAGCGAAGAAAACACCTTATACCCCTTTCTAATAAATAAAAAAACAAAATTCAAATTCTTTTTTAGAGCTGGGCGATAGCCCAAAAGTAAAACATGCATTTCATATAACTGGTTATTATGCAAACTTTTTGCTTGATAATATGTCAGGGTTTGTATATTATACAAACTCATGATATTATGTAAGCAAAGAGTTACTTAATGTTTAAATTATAGTAAACTTTTTATGGAAATGCAAGAATCAACAGTAAATTTGTTCAAAGAAACTGAAAAATTGTTAAAATTAAGAAACTATAGCCCAAAAACTATTAAGAGTTATCTATTTTATATTAAGGATTTTTTGATATTCGCTAAACAAAATAAAATATCTGGAAAAAACGAGGCTGTCAAATGTTTTTTATTAAATAGGCAAGACAGGGGCAATTCATCTCAAACTATTAACTTGGCGCTTAACTCAATAAAGTTTTTTTATCGTGAAGTTATGAAATCGCAGGACAAAATTGATCTAAAGTTTGCGAAAAGAAACAAAAGGTTACCTGTTATTTTATCACGAGCGGAAATTGAACAAATTATTTCCAATATTCGCAATAACAAGCATCGTCTTATTATTTCTTTAGCCTACGGAGCTGGTTTGCGCGTGAGCGAAGCTGTAAACATGCGTGTTAAAAATATAAACATTGCCGAACTAACTATTCATATTAAAGAAGCAAAAGGCAAAAAAGATCGTCTTACTGTGTTTCCTAAAAAAATTGCAGTGGATATTCAAAATATGCTCGCTGGTAAAAAAAGCGATGATTTTGTGTTTGAAAGTAATAGGGGCGGGAAACTGACAACAACTACTCTACAAAAAATTTTTGAAAATGCTTTGAAAAAATCCGGCATCCAAAAAAACGCGACTTTCCATTCATTGCGCCACAGCTTCGCGACGCACCTTTTGGAAAACGGAGTTGATGTCCGCTATGTGCAAGAACTTTTAGGGCATCAAAATATTAGAACAACGCAAATTTATACACATGTCACCAATCCAGCTATTAGAAACATTAAAAGCCCGTTATAAAAAATTATGAATAAACAAAAGATTGTCGTAATTCTCGGTCCCACTTCGTCCGGCAAAAGCAATTTGGGAGTTAAGCTCGCCCAAAAATTTCATGGCGAGATTATTTCCGCTGATTCGCGCCAAGTGTACAAAGGCCTTGATATCGGCTCCGGCAAAATCACAAAAAAAGGGATGGCAGGCGTTCCGCATCATCTTTTGGATGTGGCAAGTCCAAAAAAAGTTTTCACCGCGATTGATTTTAAAAAAATGGCGGCTAAAAAAATCGCGGAAATCCGCGGAAGAAACAGGGTTCCTTTTTTTGTCGGCGGAACAGGATTTTATATTCAAGCGATAACAGGCGGCATTAACATCCCTGAAGTAAAGCCGGATTGGAAATTAAGAAAAAAACTTGAAAAAATGCCGATTGAAAAATTATTTGAAATGCTGAAAAAATTAAATCCTGAACGGGCAAAAACAATTGACGCGAAAAATCCGCGAAGGCTGATAAGGGCTATTGAGATAGCAAAGGCACTCGGCAGAGTGCCTAAATCTCAAATCTGCCACCCCGCCAAGCGGGGCAAGAATCTCAAATCTCAAAAATTTTTGTTTATTGGGATTAAGCTGCCGGGAAAAGAACTGAAATCAAAAATAGAGAAAAGAGTGAAAGCAATGCTAAATCCGCCGGCCGGCGGAGGCTTATTGAAAGAAACGAAAAAACTAAAAGGCAGCGGATTAAGCTGGAAGCGCATAGAAGAACTTGGGTTTGAATACAAATACCCAGCCCTGTTTTTGCGAGGGAAAATAAGCAAAGAAGAAATGCTGGAAAAAATGATTTTAGAAAATTGGCATTACGCCAAACGCCAAATGACATGGTTTAAAAAATACCCCGCGCAAAAAACTAAGTGGGTTAAAAACTATAACCAGGCGGAAAAATTAGTAAATAAATTTTTGGACGGGAGCTGGAGGAATCGGACCTCCGACCGTGGTTTTGGAGACCACTATTATACCACTTAACTAAGCTCCCAATAATCCGCGTCAGCAGATTATTTTTTCACCTCTTTATGCATCGTGCGCTTGCGATCCCATTTGCAAAATTTCTTGAGCTCTAATTTTTTCTCTCCGCCAGTAGCGGATTTCTTTTTGTTTTTTCTGCTCCAATAATTCACCTGCTTGCACTCTTTGCATTGGAGTTTTATTAAATTATCTTGTGCCATTTTTGTTTATGAACGTTAGTGAATAATTGTTTTTTCATCCGCTGCGCAGGGAGGGATTCGAACCCCCGTAGGCCATAGGCCGTCAGATTTACAGTCTGATGCAATTGACCACTCTGCCACCTGCGCATTTTTTTATACGACCGCCGCCCGCGGTTATTTCCTGGCCATTTCCACGGCGCCGCTGGCTATTTTAAGCCTGCTTTTTGGCTTAATATCCAAAACAATATCTTCATTTTTAAAATCAACCGCAAGCGTATTGCCGGCTTTCACCTTCCCGCCAACAATCAATTCCGCCGCCTTATTCAAAATTTTATTCTGGATAATCCGTTTTAACGGCCTCGCGCCATAATGCGGATTATAACCTTCTTTTGCCAAAAAAGAAAGCGCCGGCTCCGTTATGGTCATGCCGATTCCCTTTTCCGCCAATCTCTTAAAAACATATCCTGTCTGAATTTTTACAATATCTTTAATGTGAGCAAGAGACAATGTGTCAAAAATAATAATTTCATCAAGCCGGTTTAAAAATTCCGGCCTAAATTTAGATTCAAGCGCCTGGCGAATTTTATTTTTTAATTCTTTTTCTTTTGTTTCCTCCGCTTTTTTCTCGTCAACAACAAAACCGAGCGATTCCATTTGGCGAATATAATCAGAACCAATGTTTGAAGTCATTATCAAAATCGCGTTTTTGAAATTTACATGCCGTCCCTTGGCGTCCGTAAGCAAACCATTGTCAAGAATCTGAAGCATTATGTTAAATACTTCAGGATGCGCTTTTTCAATCTCATCAAAAAGAATAACCGAATAGGGCCTGTGTCTAACCATCTCTGTCAGCTGACCGCCTTCCTCGTGGCCAACATAACCCGGCGGCGAACCGATAATTTTTGAAACAGCGTGGCGCTCCATATATTCAGACATATCAACCCTGATAAGCGACTTCTCGTCGTCAAACATAAATTCCGCCAGCGTTTTAGCCAATTCAGTCTTGCCAACGCCGGTTGGACCCAAAAAAATGAACGAGCCAATTGGTCTGTCTTCGTAAGAAATTCCCGCGCGCGATCTTCGAACCGCGTTTGCGATTTTAACAATCGCGTCATCCTGCCCGACAACCCGCTTTTTTAAAATATCTTCCATTTTCAACAGCTTGCCCGCTTCGCTTTCCAGCATTTTATTAACCGGTATACCTGTCCATTTTGAAATAACCGAAGCAACATCCTCGTCCGTAATTTCTTCCTGAAGAATTCTTCTTGAGGTCTGTAATTTTTTCAAGTGTTTTTCTTCTGATTTTAATTTTTTTTCTGTTTCCGGGATTTTCCCGTATCGCAATTCGGCAACGCGCGCAAAATCAGCCGCGCGCTCGGAATTATCCGCTTCAATCTGAAAAGACTCAAGTTCTTTTTTCATTTTGCCTATAAGCCCGATTGATTCTTTTTCGTTTTTCCATTTTATTTCAAGATGAAAAATTTTTTCCTTTAAATCGCTTATCTCTTTTACAATTTCTTTTATCCTGTTTTCGGATTTCTCGTTTTTTTCTTTTTTAAGCGCCTCTTTTTCAATCTCAAGCTTCATAATCTGCCTGTAAACAATTTCAAGCTCCTCCGGCATACTGTCCAATTCAAGGCGCAAGGCGGAGCACGCTTCGTCAATTAAATCTATCGCTTTGTCCGGCAAAAATCTGTCAGTTATGTATCTGCTTGAAAAATAAACCGCGGAGCGGATGGCATCATCGGTAATGCGCACTCCATGGTGCAATTCATATTTATTTTTTAATCCGCGCAAAATAGCGACCGCGTCATCTTGCGACGGCTCGTCCGCGTAAACCGGCTGGAATCTGCGCGCAAGTGCGGAATCCTTTTCTATATACCTTTGATATTCTTTGAGAGTTGTCGCGCCGATAGCGTGCAATTCGCCGCGCGCCAGCGCCGGCTTCAGCATGTTTGAAGCGTCAATCGCTCCTTCCGCGGCCCCGGCGCCTACCAATGTATGAATTTCATCAATAAAAAGAATAATCTTCCCTGATGATTTTTCTATCTCTTTTAATACATTCTTCAGCCTTTCCTCAAATTCGCCCCTATACTTTGTTCCGGCAACCAAAGCGCCCATATCAAGAGAAATTACTTCTTTATTTTTCAGCGACTCCGGCACATTGTTTTTAGCAATCATTTCGCTCAACCCCTCAACAATTGCCGTTTTGCCCACGCCGGCTTCGCCGATTAAAATAGGATTATTTTTCGTTCTTCTGCTTAAAACCTGCATTACTCTTTTAATTTCATTTTCTCTGCCTATAACCGGGTCAAGCTTATCTTCTTTTGCCAATTTTGTAAGATTGCGGCTGTATTTATCTAAAATAGTTGATTTTGGCCGAGTGTCAACGCTCGTAACCTGTTCGTTTTTTAACTCGTTTAAAATCCGCGCGATATTATCTTTATTTATTTTAAATCTGCTCAAAATCTCATTCGCGGCAGAAGGGATTTCAGTAATTGCCAAAAAAAGATGCTCTGTGGAAACATAGTCGTCTTTAAGCTGAAGAGCTACGCGATGCGACACTTCAAGCACTTTTGCCAATTCTGGCGTAAGATAAATTTGATATGACGGCGTAATAAGCGAACCGCGTTCGCGGTCTGACAAGCTGTCCCAAATAGACTCTGCCAAAAAAGCCGCGTCTACGCCCATTTTATCAAGAATTGCTATGACCAAGCTGTCTTCCTGCAAAGTTAAAGCGGCCAAAAGATGCAAAACGTCAATATGGTTTTGCCCTCTTTCAATCGCCAGTTCGTGCGCCTTGCGCACCGCCTCCTGGGCTTTAATTGTAAAATTTGAAAATGGCGGCATATATTTATAAATTCTCCGGCCTTTCTTCAAGCGCAACTGAAACAACGTTTTCTTTTCCTTCGCGCAGAAATTTAAGCTCAATTTTATCTCCGACCCTGCGCTTGCTTAATAAAAACGCCAGATTATTTTGTTCGTTAATTTTAAACCTTTCAATTTCAAAAACAATATCGCCTTCCTTAAGCCCGGCTTTTGCGCCAGGACCACTTTGGTCAACAGCCGGTTCTCCTTGCAAACCTTTTTCCAAAAGCAGGCCGTTTTCCACAACCTTATATCTTATGCCAAGATAAGGATATTTTATTTTGCCGAATTCTATCGCGTCATTAATATCCCTTTTGGCAACATTGATAGGCAGAGTAAAGCCGATATTCTCTGCCGATGAAGCCACAGCTGTATTCATTCCAACTACCCTGCCGGAAAGATCAAGCAATGGGCCTCCGGAATTTCCGGGGTTGATTGCGGCGTCAGTCTGAATCATTTCTTGCAAAAATTCCGAACCTGCTAAAGAACCCTGGGCCGTAACGCTTCGATTCAAACCGGAGACTATTCCTACTGACACTGTGTTGCGGAATTCCCCCAATGAATTTCCAATTGCTATAACAGTCTGGCCTACTTTTAAATTATCGGAATCTCCAAGCGGTATAAACGAAAATTCTTTTTTGTCGGTATTCTCAACTTGAAGAATCGCTATATCTTGAAACGGGTCTTTTGCCAATACCTTTGCGTCAAATTTTCTTCCGTCGTTCATAATAATTGAATATTCAGCCTTTGAATCTTCAACGACATGCTTGTTTGTCAAAAGAAGCCCGTCTTTTGAAATAAAGAATCCGGTTCCGCTGGAAACCTCTTTTTTAATCGTTCCTTTTTGGCGATACTGCGGAATCTGGACATTTGGCAAAAAACCTTCTGGTAAATTTTTAAACAATTCATCCTCCTTAAACGGATTTATAAAATACTCCTCTATGACCGGCAAATCTTTTGAAGCAATAACGCTGACAACCGCGTTTGACACGTTGGAAACCACTCTTACCACCAACTCTTCTTGGCTGGCGACAAGCGGCGCCACGGACGCGGCAGGCTGAGATGGATTTTCGGATTGCGTCCACTGGCTTTCAAGCGGAGTAATTTTTTCTATGACCTTATGAATAGTTTGAGTGATAGGCGTTGGCGCCTGGCTCATTAAAGTAACAGTAACAATACCCGTAACAAGAGATGTCACGAAGCTAACGAGCAACACCAAAAGTACGACTTGTTTTTTTGAAAGGCTGTCTATATCCATATCTTTAATTATATTTTAGCAAATATTAAGGGATAATGTCAAATTTTTTCGCGGTAGTTTTTGACAGCGTCGCGGAACGCGAGGTGCGCCAGCACAGAGCAATGAAATTTGCGCGGCGGCATGCCACCCAAGCGTGCGGCGATTTCATTAGGAGTTATTTTAAGCGCGTCTTCCAGTTTCATCCCGCCCTTTTCAGTAACCATTACTGAAAAGACGGATGTTGACGCGATTGCAGTCGCGCAACCCCAAGTACGCCATTTAAGAGCTTTGATTTTTTCTGTCTTCGGAGCAACTTTAATCCACATTTTCATAATATCTCCGCACATCAAATTGCCCACCTGGCCTTCGGCGTCAAATTCACCCTTCTTGGGCTCCCTTACGATAAAGTTTTTGGGCTTAAAAAAATGCTCTTTAACTTTATCCGAATAATACCACTGATTCGTGTCTACTTTTTTCATATGTTTATTGCCGATATGTTTCTTAATTTTTTTACAATTCCGGGCAAAATTTTCATCACATAATCAACATCCTTTTTTGTATTTGCCTTTCCTAGCGTGAATCTTAGCGACCCATGCCCGTACTCATGCGGCTTTCCCAAAGCCATAATGACATGGGAAGGCTCCAGGCTTTCTGAAGCGCAAGCGGAGCCGGTTGAACACGCCACGCCCATTTTATCAAGATACAACACTACTGATTCGCCTTCAATGCCAAGCATTGAAACATTTATATTGTTTGGTAGCCGCTTGGACGAATGGCCGTTTAAAAAAGTTTTTGGAATTTCAGCTGTGAGCCGTTTTATAAAATGATCGCGCAAACCCGTAAGGCGTTTTGTTTCTTTATTTTTATTTTTCTGGGAAATTTTTAGCGCCTCCGCGAACCCGATTATCGCCGGAACATTTTCAGTGCCCGGACGCATTTTATTTTCCTGTTCTCCTCCGTAAAACATCGGCTGCAATTTAATTCCCTTTCTCGCGTATAAAATGCCTATTCCCTTAGGCCCGTATATTTTTGAACCGTTGATTGTCATCAAATCAACGCCAAGCTTATTCACATCCAAATCCAGATATCCGCCAGCCTGACAGGCGTCAGTATGAAATAACGGATACTTGGAAACTGGATTTCCAAGTGGAAATCCAGTTTCCAAGTTAGTTTTTCGGAATTTTTTTATGGCTTCTGAAATTTCCGCGATTGGCTGTATTGTCCCAATTTCATTGTTTGCGTACATTATTGAAATAAAAACAGTATTCGGACGCAATGCTTTTTTTACATCCTCGGGATTTACAATTCCTTCCTTTCCAACATCAAGATAAGTAACATCAACCCCGTTTTTTTCTAAAAACTTGCACGGATTCAAAACGGCATGATGCTCAAATTTTGTAGTAATGATATGAAACTTAAATTGTTTGCCTTCCGAGCCGGCGTCGGAGCCCGCTTGCGGGTAAAGACGCGAGGAAGGCAAACAATTTAAGCCAACTGCACCAACCACGCCAAAAATCGCCAAATTATCGCTTTCCGTGCCGCCAGCGGTAAATATTATTTCTTCAGGCAAAGCGCCGATTATTTTCGCAATCTCGGCGCGCGCGGACTCAATCGCCATTTTAGCTTTTCTGCCTTCTTTATATATGGCGCTTGGATTGCCAAATTCATTAATCCAAAATTTTTCCATCGCCTTTTTGGCGCGCGCGCCAAGTTCAGTAGTAGCGGCATGGTCCATATAAATGCGTTTTTCCATAAAAGCCACCTCTCGGATTTGAACCGAGAACCTACGGTTTACAAAACCGTTGCTCTGCCATTGAGCTAAGGTGGCAAATTAATTTTCTTTACTATCCTTGCTTGAACCGTTATTCAATCCGTTTTTAAACTCGTTCATGTCTTTCCAGTATTTTGAAGAATCGCCGTTGTCGCAAACCTTTCTTTTCCCTCTTATATAATTTGTCAAGCGCAAAAGCAAACTTTCTATTTTAAGCACGTTTATTCTAAAGCGCGAAATTGTTTTTTCAAACTCCTTATAAATTTTTGGCAAAACAAATGTTCGGAAAAAATTTGACGCCGGAAGAGCGATATAAAAATGAACGTCCGTGAAAACAGGCCGCGAAGATTTTAATCTGCTTAAAAATTCTTCTTCCGGCATAGCCCTCACGCGATCCAAACGGTTAAAAACCAAAAACACCATTAGTCCGAACGAGGTAAAAGACAATAAAATTAGCGTTGTTATAAACATAATGAGCGTTTCTTAAGAAATACTAAAACGGATGAAATTGCCGATTTCAATATTTTCGCCGAATTTTTGGATAGCTTGCTTTATGTAATCGGCGATTGTCACCTCTGAATTTTTAACATACTGCTGTTTCAGCATCTCTGAAACATCCGCCGGATTAAACGCGGCAATATGCATCGCGATATCATGGACAAAAGCTTGGAATTCTTTATTTTTTGCCACAAAATCTGTTTCGCTTCTCGCCTCAATCAACACGCCTATTTGCTTTGTCGCGTGGACATAAGATTCAATTATTCCGGCTTTTAAAGCGCGTTCGGCTTTTTTCTCGGCAATTTTCTCCCCCTCTTGGCGAAGAACCAAAATTGCCTTCTTCATATCGCC
>JAHIOX010000001.1 GCA_018895015.1 Patescibacteria group bacterium
AGAATCCTTTGAAATGTGCTTTGCGATGTATTCATTTTTTTAGCACATTCTGTTTGTTCGAGGTCTTCAATATTTTTAAGTCGTAAAGCTTCAACTTCTTCAAGCGTCAACTTGATGACTTCCAAAAATCTCATTGGTACACCTTGAGGTTTGAAATAAGTTACGTCTGGATTAAATTTAATTTTTCTACAAAGTCTTGGTCTTGGCATAAATTGATTATTCCTATATTTTATGATAAATTTTGATTGAAAGAAGGTCGCCCGGCCCCTTTTCGCAAAGAGGCCGGTTCCCGCGCCTTCTTTTACTTTTGCTGGTCTTTTAGGGCTGCTTTTTCTTCTTTGACTGCCGCTAATTCTTCCTCAAGCATTTTTTCTTCGTCTTCCAAAGCGGCCATTTCGTTTTTAGGAGAAATAAATCTCCTGAAACCGAAACCATAACCGCCACGGCAACCCCAGCCTCGTCTCATACCGCCCCCGCAAGGGCCTAGGCCTCGGCCAGTTCCTGCGCCTTGTCCCATTGGACCAGTTCCATCTAATTTTGGCATAATTTTTTTACCTCATTTTTTAATTTTAATAGATAGCTCGACCTTTTCTATTTGTTTTGAATATACACCCGTAATTATTTCTTGTCAATACTTTTAATTTTTGCTATATGGTCCGTCCGAGCATTCAATTCCGGTTTTGCCGCGCGAAGCGCGGCAATCAGTCGGGATTTCGTTCAAAATGAGTTCTGACTTTTTTCAACAAATACCACATTTGCGATAAAATTTAAAACTGCTAGCATGAAACTAGATTAGTTTTTTGATTGTTTTAATAAAAGGAGGTGAGGAAAAATGTACACTCATTGTTACGCGGTTAAAGAATTGGCTCAGCAAAATGCCAAAAAAATCACTCATTTAGCCAATAGTTTTTTGGAGGGGCATATCACTGAAAAAGAATTATGCTGTGATATGGAATTTCAGTCTCTTTTGTTTTTGAAAAAGATCAAACAGCTAAATGAAAACAGAAAGGGGGCGTGATGCTCAATGAGGCCAATTCTCAAAAAGGCGTCTTCGGTTGTTTTTAACAGCACCAGGGCGCCTTTTGTAATTCTTGTCCCGTAGCTCGCCGTAGGCGATGGTTCGGGATTATCCACAATTTGAAAGTATTGCGTTTTTTGTAGAATATGTTATATTTATTTTCGGAAGAAGGTAAAAAATTTAAGGAAGGAGAAATGTATGGAAAGAAGGATTCAAATTCTGAATGGCAAAGAGGGCAGTAAAATCAAGGTAGATTTTTTAACAGACCCCGAAAAGAAAAAAATAAAAAAACTTTTCAAGGGGCGCGCGAAGATTTATCCTGGTCGTCGCGGGGTTTTTCTTATCCCAACAGGCTCTGGCATTGTCCAAAGCTTAGCTTTGGATTTGGGAGAGGAGCTGAAGGCACCCTTGGTGGTTCCAGAAGGAATATCTTTCGCAGAGTGTTTTGCCACACGGCATTGGCCAGCTGTCCCAGCTTTACCATAACCATGTTTTCTCCTTAACCCTTTAACCCCCGGCGCCTTTATGGGCCGGGGCTTTTTTATTTCATCTTTGCCTAATTTTGAAATATTTGCTAATATGTTCAACAATGGTTGATGAAGGAATAAAGCAATTATTGCGTGAAAATCTTGAGGTTTCTCAAGAGAGTTTGAAAATTTTAAAAAAAATCAACAGGGACAGGATTTTGAGCAATATTTTTAATATTGTAAAATGGACGATTATAATAGGAGTGTCGATCGGCGCGTATTATTATTTCCAGCCGTATTTGGAGCAAACGACTTCTTTATTGCGGCAATTTCAGCAGTTGCAAATTCAGGGTTTTGATAAATTAAACCCGTTTTAGCGCCAATCGCCGAAGTAGCTCAGTGGTAGAGCACTTCTCTGAAAAAGAAGGGGTCGTGAGTCCGATTCTCACCTTCGGCATAAAATTAAGAGAAAATAATTTATTCTCCTTTTACTTTCAGCTTTTGCACTCTTTCTCGGTCAAGTTTAGGCAGTTTTACCGTAAGAATGCCGTTTTTTAGCGTTGCTTCGGCTTCGTCAGGGTCAACTTCGTGAGGCAGAGTTATTTTTCTGCTAAACGAGCCCCAGTATAATTCTTGGCAAAAAAAATCTTCTCTTTCTACTCTGCGGTGGTCTTCTCTTTTTCCTTTGATTGTTATCATGTCTTGCGTAATGGAAATATCCAAGTCGTCGGTTTTTATTCCCGAAGTAAATGCCTGAAGTATTATTTCATTGCTTGTCTGGTAAACATCCACTGTTAATTGGCCTTCTTCTTTTTCTTCTTCCAGTTCGTCCATAAAACCCCTAGCGTCAACGATTTCTTCGGGCTCGATCTCGATTTTTTCGTGGCTCCCGGTTAATTTTTCAAAAAAGGATCTTTTATTTTGAGGCATGATTGATTTTTATTATATTTTATTACGCTTATAATTAATTTTTTAATCTTTTAATTTTTTCGCAAATGAAAATTATTATAATTATTCCCAGCCACAGCGGAATAAATATTTTTAGTATGTTCGCTCCGCTGCTTTTTATTATAAAGTAATTAAAAAAGAAATGCAAAATCACAGCGAGCATAATTCCGCCGATTACATTGAATATCCGTTTTTCTTTATGGAAAAAAGAAAAGGCGATGCTCGCGCCTATAATCGCCGAGGTGGCAGTGTGAAGCAGCGTGGCGCCAATAAATCTAAGATTCCCGGTTATAAAACTTAAAAGCGGGCCGTCAAGCGAGAATGACTGGAAAATAAAAAATATATTTTCCAGTGCGGCAAATCCAAGCGCTGCTGTTATCATATAAACAATGGCGTCTATCGGCTCGTCAAAAGAAGATTTTGTAAAGGCGGTTTCGCGCGCGGCCAGATATTTCAGGATTTCTTCGATCGCGGCCCAGAGAAGCAGCATTATTGTTCCGCTGGAAAAAAGGGAAAATAAATATTCAATCGGGAGCGCTGCGGCCACGGCCGCCATTCCGGCGAAAAAAGTAAGAAGAAGAACTCCGCGCGGTTCCGGATGCCTGTCTTCTTTAAGCCAAAACCACAGCCAAAACAGCGCCGGAAGAATTCCACCGCTTATAATGAAAAAAACTGTTGTCGCCGTTATTTTCGGGTCCATTTTTCTATAATTAACAGTTTGCCGATTTTGTGTTTGCCGGGGACAAAAGACCAGATTTCTTCCGTGATAAAAGGCATGAACGGATGCAGAAGTTTTAACGATTCAACCAGTACGCGCGACAGAATCGCGTCAGTGTTTTTGTTCTTTTGCTCTTTCGCGTATTCTATGTATTTATCGCAAAATTCATGCCAAAAAAATTCATGGAGCGCGCGGATGGCGTGGCCGAATTTATACTCATCAATATTTTTATTGATTGTTTTTTTGACTTTATCCAATTCTCTTAAAATTTTTTTATCTTGTTTTGATAATTTTTTCTTATTGATGTCTTCTTTCGCGCTCCGTTCCAGGACAAAGCGAGCCGCGTTCCAGATTTTATTGCAGAATTTTTTGCCGGCGACAATGTGGTCTTCGCTAAAATGAATATCCTGGCCACCCATTGTTTGAAAAATCAAACCGAATCTTGTGGCGTCCGCGCCGTGGCTCGCTATTAAAATCATGGGATCTATGCCAGTGCCTAAAGACTTTGACATTCTTTTCCCGTCCTTTGTGAGAATCGTGGGATGGATGATAATTTCGCTAAACGGTTCTTTGCCCGTGAATTCGCTTCCTGAAAAAATCATTCTCGCGACCCATAGGTTTATTATGTCCCGCGCGGTGGATAGAGTCTGTGTTGGATAAAATTCTTTCAAATCTTTCGCGTTCTTGTCAGGCCAGCCAAGCGTGGCAAAAGGCCATAAGGCGGAGGAAAACCATGTGTCTAAAACATCATTTGTCCCTTCAAGCGGAATTTTGTGGCCCCACCATATTTGGCGGGAAACGCACCAGTCTTTTACGTTGTCCAGCCAGTCAAGATAAACTTTTTCCCAGCGTTTTGGATAAAATTTGATTTTTTTGTTTTTAACCGCTTTTTTAGCTATTTCAGCGAGTCCTGACATTTTTAAAAACCATTGTTTGCTTATTTGCGGCTCAATTATGTTTCCACAACGATAGCATTTTGAGATTCTTAAATCGTAATCGTCAATTTTTTCAATTAGATTTTGCTTTTCAAGCTCGGCGATTATTTTTTCGCGCGCGTCTTTTGTTTTTAAACCATCCCACTTGGACACTAAATGTCCAAGTGGACATTTAGTGTCCAAGTCTTTCAAGTCCATTTTTCCGAATTGATTTATGACTTTATAAACAGATAATTTGTGCTTTTCGCCGATTTCAAAATCCGCGATATCGTGCGCCGGGGTTACTTTAACGGCGCCGGTGCCGAATTCCATTTCTATTGTTTTATCGGCTATAATCGGAATTTCGCGATTTATAATTGGCAGAAGGACAATCTTCCCGATTAAATCTTTGTATCTTTTGTCTTTTGGATTAACGGCAACCGCTGAATCGCCAAGCATTGTTTCCGGACGAGTAGTCGCAACTATAATATAGCCGGCAGTCTTTAGCGGATATTTGATATACCACAATTTTCCTTTTATATTTTCGTATTCCAATTCCAGGTCAGATAATGATGTTTGGCATCTTACGCACCAGTTTACAACTCTGTCTCCCTGATAAATCAACCCCTTTTTGTGATAATGGAGAAACGCGGCTTCAACGGCCTTGGCGTATTCTTTGTCCATTGTGAAGCGCGTCCGGGACCAGTCGCACGACGCGCCGAGTTTTTTCAACTGGCTTAAAATAATATCTCCGTATTTTTCTTTCCATTCCCAGATTTTTTCAATAAATTTTTCTTTGCCGATGTCGTGGCGCGTGAGCCCGTCCTTTTTTAATTGTTTTTCAACGACATTTTGGGTTGCGATGCCGGCGTGGTCGGTGCCGGGAAGCCAGAGCGTTTTGTACCCCTCCATTCTTTTTTTGCGAATCAAAATATCCTGGATTGTGGCGTTCATGGCATGCCCCATATGCAAACTGCCTGTAACGTTCGGCGGCGGAAGCATCACGCAATAACTTTTTGCTTTTGGTTTTTTGGGAAGTTTGTCCGGATTAAATAAGCCCGAGTCTTCCCAGATTTTATATATCCTGCCCTCGGTAGCTTTTGGGTCGTATGGTTTTAACAGTTTATCATTAACCGGATTCATAATTGCAGATTACCATTTGCTTTAAGTTTTTTCCAGTTCGCGCCGAGCCTGTCAGGGGGCTTTTTAATGGCGTGAAAATAGGCCGCGACTGCTATCATGGCGGCGTTGTCGCCGGTGAATTTGGCATCAGGCATTAAGCATTTAGCATTAGGGATTTCTTCTTTGATTCTGTTTTTTAATTGTTTCCGCAATTCTTTGTTCGCGGCTACGCCTCCGCCAAGTATTATTGTTTTTACTTTGTATTCTTCCGCGGCCCTGATTGTTTTTGAAATAAGCACGTCAATTACCGCCTGCTGGAATTCGGCGCAAATTGCCGCGCGCAATGCGTAATCCGTAACGCGTAATCCGTAATTTTTTTCTAAATCTCGCAAAAGATACAAAACCGCGGTTTTTAATCCGGAAAAAGAAAAATCATAATTTTTTGAATTAAGCATGGGGCGAGGCAGTTTTATTTGCCAGCCCTCCTCAACACCGAGTGTTTTTCCGCTTCGCTCTTTAACACTCGGTGTTTTCCCGGGCTGGATTTTGCCAGCAAGTTTGGCAACTTGCGGGCCGCCCGGATAGGGAAGCCCGAGCATTTTGGCGACTTTGTCAAACGCTTCTCCTGCCGCGTCATCGCGCGTTTGCCCGATAATTTTGTACTTAAAGCTTTTGCCAGCCGGCGGATTTTTAATAAGCACCAATTCCGTATGTCCCCCTGAGACCAGCAATGCTACTGCTGGAAATTCAATTTTTTTTGAGATTTGAGATTTGAGATTTGATTTTTCTTTCAGTAAAACTGAAAGAATGTGTCCTTCCATGTGGTTTATTCCGATAATCGGCTTGTTCCATTTTTTTGCCAGTTCTTCCGCGAAATTTATTCCTGTCCATAGCGCGGGTTCTAATCCTGGTCCGACAGTGACTGCGATTAAATCTGTTTTTTCCGGTTTTATGTCGGCTTTTTTTAAAGCTTTTTTGAGAACAGCAGGCAAATTTTTAATGTGTTCTCTTTTCGCCAAGTTTGGCACAACCCCGCCCCATTCAGCGTGGATTTTCACTTGCGAAGAAATAATATTTGATAGAATTTTAAATTTTGGACGCGAAAAATTTCCGGGACATTCTACAACAGCAACCGCTGTTTCATCACAAGAAGTTTCTATTGCTAAAATAATCATAATATTGGCGGACTTGTCCGCCGAAGTTCGCCAAAGACGAACGAAGGCGGAGGGTACAGGATTTGAACCTGTGAGAGGATTTCTCCCCAACCGGTTTTCGAGACCGGCGCCTTAAACCGCTCAGCCAACCCTCCGTGGTTTTAATGTTGATTGGTGACCCTACCGGGAATCGAACCCGGATTTACACATTGAAAGCGTGTTGTCCTGACCATTAGACGATAGGGCCGTGGTGGGCACTACAGGGATTGAACCTGTGGCCTTTTCGATGTCAACGAAACGCTCTACCACTGAGCTAAGTGCCCATCTCTTGCTATTTTACTGAAATTTCGTAAAATGTAAATGATAAGAACTTTTACAAGGAGGCTTGCTATGCTGATGCCATATAAGCCGACATGGGAGGAACTCAAAAAATCTCAGAAAGAGGTATTAAAAATGGCCAAGAAAAAAACCGCGAAAGCAAAAAAATCAGATATTGAGAAGTTGAAAAAGAAAATCATGAAGTGGAGCAAAAAACAAAAACCTATGCAATTGCGCCATAGTCCATGCGGCGCTAGTCGTAATAGAATTAATGAGATCGCGGTAGAGGAGGATATTGCAAGAAAAAAAGGATTGAAAAAGATTTTTGAAGGAACTAGCAGCGAGTTTTTGGAGGGGGCGAGAAAAGAAACCGTAGAAATAATTGAACAGAGGCGCAGAGACGAGATTGGTGGCCAAAAAAAGTAGCATAAATTACTTACAATGCCCGTGCATACTCGGGCTTTTTCTTTTTCAGTATTTTTGATAATATAAAATTATATGGCGAAAATAATACAGAACAATGACGAATGTATCGGGTGCGGTTCTTGCGCTATGCTTTGCCCGAAATTTTGGGAAATGGATTGCGAAAAAGGCAAGGCGTTTTTGAAAGGCGCTCAAAAAAACAAAGCAACCGGTGAATACGAGCTTGACCTGCCTGCGCAGACAGGGACTAAAAATATAGATTGCAATAAAGATGCTTCAGACGCGTGCCCTGTTGGAATAATCAGAATAGAGAAATAATTTTATGATTTATGATGTGATTATAATCGGAGGTTCGCCGGCCGGATTAACTGCCGGGATTTACATTGCCAGAAAAAAGCTAAAAGCCGTTATTTTGACAAAAAATGTCGGCGGACAGTGCCTGCTTACTGACACGATTGAGAATTTTCCCGGGTTTGATTTGATTTCCGGCAGGGAGCTTTCTGAAAAAATGCGCGCGCAATCTGAAAAATACGGCGTGCCGGCAAGAGAAGGCGTTGAAGTTGAATCAATAGAAAAAACCGACGATAATTTTTTGGTGAAATTGAAAGGCGGAGAAAAAATGGAAGCGAAATCCGTAATTATAGCGACCGGTAAAAGCCCCAACAAGCTTAAAATTCCAGGAGAAAAAGAATTTGAAAATAAGGGAGTGAGTTTTTGCACGACATGCGACGCGCCTCTTTTTGCCGGCAAAGACGTTGCCGTTATCGGAGGAGGCAATTCCGGGCTTAATGCCGCGCTAGACCTCGTAAAATACGCAAACAAAGTTTACGTATTGGAATACGGTGCGAGAATCATAGGCGATGAATTATTGCAGGAAAGACTGAAGCAGAGCGGAAACGCGGAATTTCTTTTAAACGCCGAGGCAACGGAAATAAGGGGAGGTTCTTTTGTTGAGAAAATTATTTATCAAGACAAAAAGTCAGGCGGAACAAAAGAAATTTTTGTTGGCGGTGTTTTTGTGAACGCCGGCTGGCTGCCGGCAACCGGTTTTTTGTCCGCGCAATGCGGAGTGGATTTAAATGAAAAGGGCGAGGTTGTTATTAATCCAAAAACCAACGAAACCTCAGTACAAGGGATTTTCGCGGCCGGAGACGTTACTGACGTAAAATACAAACAATGTGTCATAGCCGCGGGCGAAGGCGCCAAAGCAGCCCTGTCCGCTTACGAGTATTTGATGTCTTAAATTATTTGAATTTTTCGCGTCTTTACCCGCAAGCGGGCTCCGACACCGACTCAAAATTCAAATAATTTTAGTTCTTTTTAGTTTTCTGCGTTTAGGAGCTGTTCAATTCCAATTCTCAGTTCTTGGTACGGAAGATAGCTGCTCACGGGAAATTTTTCGCCTTTTTGGTTTATAATCACGAAAAACGGCGTGCCCTGCGCTCCGGACGCGATGGCGTCTTCGTAGTAAGCTTGGACTTTATCGCTGAATTTTTTGCTTTCAAGGCATTCCATGAATTGGTCTTGGTTAATTCCGACGTACTCGGCGATTTTTGGAAGTTCTGCCAAATCCAACTCGTCGTTGCCAGGAGCGATTTCAAACAAGCGGTCCGCGTATTCCCAGAATATTTCATTTCCGCCGAGCGAGGCGGCGCACTCACTCGCTTCAGCCTCCATCCTTGATTTTTTGTGGAGCTGGTCAAGCGGAAAATGCCTGAAAACAACCCTTACTTTTCCAGCTTTGCCGTACTCGTCAACAAGCTGTTTTATTGTTTCGTGGAATTTTATGCAAAAAGGGCATTCAAAATCCGTATAAAGTATTAATGTCAGCGGAGCTTCCGGGTTGCCCAAAACATGATCTCCCGAGTTTATTTCTGCGGGGCCTTTGATTTCTTGTTCTTGCGAAGATGGTTCTTCCGGGTTACTTGGTTGCGCGGAGTCTTTTTTTGTGTAATAAATAGTCCCGGCAATGACTATTGCGGCGATAACTATTGATATTGGCAATGTTAAATTTTGTTTATCCATATTTTAATTTTTAAGCTTTTAATCTTTTAAACCTTTTTTCTTCTTAAAAAAGCCGGGATTGAATTCGCTGATTCAATTTCCGCTTTGTCGTTGTTTTCTTTTATTTCTTTTTCTTCTTCTTGCCCGACGCGGATGGCCGGAGTATTTTGGAATATTGAGCCAGATTTTCTTCCGCCCTTGCCTTCAGGAAAAGCCGAAGCGATTACAGTTACTTTTATTTCTCCTTTTTTAAGGCGGTCATCTTTAATCGCTCCGAAAATAACTTTTGCCTCAGGGTCAATTGAGTTTGTAATTACATTCGCCGCGCTTTGAATTTCCGACATAGTCATGTCTTCTCCGCCTGAAATGGCGAAAAGGACTCCTTTGGCGCCGTCTATGGAAATATCCAGAAGAGGAGAATTGACAGCCATTTTTGCCGCGTCTTCGGCGCGATTTTCTCCTAGTCCGGACCCGATGCCCATTAATGCCGAACCCGCGTTTTGCATAATCGCTTTCACGTCCGCGAAATCAACATTAATAATTCCAGGCGTGGTTATTAGGTCGGAAATTCCTTCTACCGCCTGCCTTAAAACATCGTCGCACATCTGAAAGGCGGAAAGAAATGTCGTTTCTTTTTCAATTATGCCAAGGATGCGATCGTTTGGAATCACAATCATCGCGTCAACCGCGTCTTTTAAATTTATAAGTCCCAGTTCGGCAAGGCGATTGCGATACGCCCCCTCAAAGCTGAATGGCTTGGTAACAACAGCTATGGTAAGAATGCCTTGCTCTTTTGCTATTTTTGCGACAACCGGCGCGGCTCCTGTGGCTGTTCCGCCGCCGAATCCGCACGCGATAAAGATCATGTCAGCCCCTTTTATTGTTTCCTGGATGGCTTCTTTTGTTTCTTCTGCTGAGCGTTTTCCTATTTCGGGATTCATGCCGCCTCCAAGTCCGCGTGTAAGATTTTTCCCGATATGGATTTTTTTTGACGCGAGACTGTGGTGCAGTTTTTGCGCGTCGGTGTCAATCGCGATAAACTCAACGCTTTTTACTTTGGAGCGCACCATGTGATTAACGGAGTTAGTGCCGGAATTTCCAATGCCAATCAGCTTTATTCTCGCGAACGCCTCAATTTCAGGATTTATTCTAGCCATAATATATTTTAGTTTAGCACTTTATTTTTAGCGGTCAATGGCAGTTTTATTATGGCAAAATTGAAGAAATGCAGCTTTTTATAATTTGCCCGACCCGCTGCCCGATTTTTTTTCCGGCTTTGCCGGTTGAACAGTTGTCGCAGATAAAATTTTCGTTTAAATTATTTATGCACAACCCGAGCGCTACCGACCACCCGGGGTTATTAAAAATTAATTCTCTAAGATTATTTGATGACGCAGTGATGTTGATAGAATGATTATTGTGTCCTTTTGTGGAAAAAGTCCCGATTCTTGAAGGTAGTTTTAGCGATGCTTTGGCGATTTCTTCCAAGCTAAAGAGGCTTGAACCTCCTCCTGTCATAATAATTCCAGCCGGCAGCATCTCGTTTCGGTTTATTTTTTTTAAATGGGATTCAATAATTTCAAAAATGTCGTTTAGCCGCGCGTCTATTATGTCTGAAAGTTTTTTTTTGGGCGCTGAAGAAATATCCGAGCCATAACCAATTTTTAGTTTTTCGGCTTCTTCAAGCGGAATTTGGAGCCCTAAAGCTATGTCGTTTGTTATGTGCGTTGAGCCGATGGGGAAGACTTCAAGGGAAATCGGAAGCCCTTCTTCAAAAACAACTAATGAAACAGTGCTTGCGCCTATGTTTGCGAGCACGCACCCGACTTCTTTTTGGTATTTTGTTAAAACAGTGTGGCTCATTGCCAAAGGCGAGGCGACAATATCCTCAACGGAAATCCCTGCGGATTCAACAGTTTTAACAAGGTCGTTTAAATGCTGATTAAGGCAGGTTACAAACATAGTTTCAACTTCCAGTTTTGTTCCTTTCATGCCGGCGGGTTTTCCAAGAACAGGACTGCTATCAATTTTAAAACGCAAAGGAACGGTGTGGACAATATGCTTATTGGAAATATTATGCAGATTATCTTCGCACTGGCTGATTAATCTTTTGACGTCATAATCAGTTATTTCTCCGTCAGGCCTTGATATCATAATGGTATCTTTGGATTTGCACGAACTTAGGCTTATGCCTCCGATTGAAATAACCGCTTTTTTAATCGGGAAGCCGGCTATTTTTTCAGCTCCCTTAACCGCCTCGCTTATGCTTTTCGCGGCGTCTTCAAGATTTACAATATAGCCTCTTCTTATTCCTTCCGATTGTTTTTGGTTCGCGCCTAAAATGTTTAATCCGCCGCCGTTTTTTTGTTCAGCGGTTATTACTCTTATCATTGAACTGCCGGCATCTATTCCTGTTATTATGTTTCTTGCCATGTTGCAAAATCAAAAATTAAATCTAAAATTTCAAATCTTAAAATTAATGTTAAAATTTTTAATCAGTTTTTTTTCTTCGCGCTCCATCGCCTTTCCGTGTTTAAAGCCTTTTAAATGAAGTACGGAATGCATGAAAAGATAATCGGCGCGAGCTTTTTCTTTTTCAAATTTTTTGTTTATTAATATTTCTCCTTCTTTTTCAGATAAATTGAACGAGAGAACGTTTGCCGCAATTTCTTTTTTCCGGTATCTTCGGTTCAGTTCTTTCATTTTCGCGTTTTCAACAAAAACAGCGCTCAGGTCATAGTTTTTTCCCAGAACCTGATTTTTTAGATCACGCCATTTTTTCTTCATCTTATTTTATTTTACCAAGTTTACGAAGATATTCCAACTTTTGTTTTGACTTCGCTTTTTTAAGCGCGGTTTTTTTCTTTTGCAAATCTGATTGCGAGCGTGTTTTGTACCGGGAGGAGCGAACTTTTGGCAAAATGCCGGATTCCCTTATTTTTTTGGTGAATCGCCTCAAAAGGCTGGCTGTTGATTCGGTGTCTTTTCTTTTTACTTCAATCATGTTTTTTATTTAATTTTTCTTTTAATTGTTTCAATAATTTTTTCTACCGCGACGGTTTCTTGGACGCCTGATTCCATGTCCCTGACGATAATTGAGCTGTCCAAAGCTTCTTTCTGCCCTAGTATTAAAACATAAGGCATATTTAATTTTGAAGCAAGTTTTAACTGTCCTCTCAAATTATCCTTGCATAGCGATTGTTCAATCGGGACCCCGGCTTTTCTAAGCATTTCCATGATGCTTAAGCTTTTGTATCTTGCCGCCGCGCCCAGTTGGATAAAGAATATTTTCGGTGTTTTTTTAATTTGGGGTTTTATATTTCTATCGCGCAGGATTTGTACGACCCTATCTATTCCTATTGCTCCGCCAACGGCAGGTATGTCTTTTTTGCCAAGAGTTTTCGCGAGTCCGTCATAGCGTCCTCCAGCCACCAGCGCGACGCCTCTTGTCTTTTTTTCATTTTCGCCTTCGTCGGCCGCTCCTTTAATTTTTTCGGCTGTATCTTCAAATATTTCAAAAACTGTCCTTGTATAATAATCCAGCCCGCGCACGAGATGGTTATCCAAAAAATAAGGAGTGTCGCTTGCTTCAAGAAATTCTAAAACTTCCCTGAATGATTGTTTGCAGTTATTGCAGAGATAATCAATTAATTGAGGAACATCCTGTTTAAGCTCAACGCATTTAGGTTTTTTGCAATCCAGCATTCTTAGCGGATTTTTTTTGAAACGCTTTTTGCAGTCTCCGCAGAGCGCGTTGAATTTTTTACGGTAATAATTCATGAGTTCTTTGCGGTAATTGGTCCGGCATTCTTTGTCGCCTATGGAATTTATATTGACAATAATGTCTTCAATGCCTATTTCTTTTAGAATTAAGGTTAAAACTTGAATTATTATTGCCTCCGCGATTGTTTTTGGTTCGCCGATTATTTCCAGCCCAAACTGTTGGAATTCTCTGAACCGGCCCTTTTGAGGGTTTTCGTGCCTAAAAAATGATCCTTTGTACCACAGCATGACTGGCTGGGGAAGAGTATGCATTCCGTTTTCAATGTATGATCTCATAACAGGAGCGGTGCCTTCAGGCCTTAACGCCAATCTGTCTCCGCCTTTTGTTTTGAAGGCGTACATTTCTTTTTCCACAATGTCCGTGGATTCCCCTATTGCCGCCGTAAAAAGGTCGGTTTTTTCAAAGTGCGGAGTTTGAATTGGGCGGAACCCGTAATATGAAGATATTTCCTCCGCTTTTTCAAAAATACTTTGGTAAAGAGCGTAATCGTCAGGCAAAATATCATGAGTTCCTTTCGGGGACTGTATAAGCAATTTTGGTGTTTCAGCTTTGTCCGGCATTTTAAATTTAGGCATTTTTAATTTATAAAAATAATATGTTTATCCAGGAAGCAAATCCATTTTATTAAATGGCCAAAGGCGTAAAAATGCCCGTCCGACAATAAGATTTTCCGGCACAGGCCCCCAGACTCTTGAATCGGAACTGACTTGCCTGTTGTCCCCCATGACAAAATACTCGCCTTCCTTAAGCGTGATTTCTTTTCCGTCAAACTCTATTGTTTCTTTTGGGAGCCCGATTACGCGCTTGATAAAAAATTTTGACGGCGAAAGCGGATAGCGGAAAATAATAACGTCGTTTTTTTGCGGCTTGTTGAAATGATATGACAAGCTGTCAATAAAAAGATAATCGCCGTTGTCAAAAGTCGGCTCCATTGACGCTCCGCTGACAATGAACGGCTGCGCCACCCAAAGCCGGATAGGCAATATGATTAGAATGGCTATAATCGTAAATTTAACCGTATCCCAAATAGAATTTTCTTTGTTTTCGTCTTCCATTTCCGCAATTATATATCGTTATTTCCCAAAATGCAAGAAAAATATTATAATAACCTTTATGTATTACATTGTAGGGCTCGGAAATCCGGGCAAAGAATATGAATTGAGCAGGCATAACGCCGGCAGAATTGGCCTTGAGGATTTTCTTAAAAAAAATGTTGGCGTTAAAATCGGCGAAATGCCTATTGATAAAAAGCTAAACGCGCGGGTATCCGATTGTGAAATTAGCGGAGAAAAGGCTCGAATTATATTCCCGGAAACATTTATGAACAAATCGGGTAATTCACTGAAGCCGTTAATTGGCAAGATTGTCAAAAAAAAGAAGGGCGAAAATCTAATTGTAATTCATGATGATATTGATTTGCCTTTGGGAACGCTTAAGATTTCTTTTGGCAAAAGCTCCGGCGGCCATAAGGGCGTTGAGTCTATAGTTAAAAATATTAAAACAAAAGATTTCATAAGAATAAGAGCGGGAATTTCCCCCTCGACTCCATCCGGGAAAATAAAAAAGCCGGACATCAAAAAAAATATTGATTTTATAACAGGCGATTTTAAGCCAAAAGAGCTTCAAATACTTAAAACAGAATCAAAAAAAATTACCTCGGCCATAGAGATAATTTTAAAAGAGGGAATACAGAAAGCGATGAATTTGCACAATTAAAACCAGCTGTCCGATATGTCCTATATGCGTGTCCGATAGATTTTATTCTTTTGCGAGATATTTCAGAATAAGGCGGTGTTCTTTCGGCTCAAAAAGAGAAATTTGGAAAGGATAAGTTTTTCCAAGCTCTATTTTTTCTTTCATATTTTTTTCCGAACTAAACTCGGAAATATGCGCCAGTCCGGCTATTCCTTCCTCAATGCTTATCAGGGCGCCATGCTTGTTAAATTTTATCACCACGCCTTTCACTATATCTCCAATGTTGTATTTTTCTCTGATTTCGTCCCATGGATTCGGTCTCAGTATTTTTATTGATAATGATATTTTTCCGTCAACTATGTTTATAATTTGAGTTTTTACTTTTTGCCCGACTTTAAAGATATCAGCCGGATTTTCAATAAGCGCCCAGTCTAATTCCGAAATATGAACCAGGCCCTCAAGATTATCAACGATTTTTACAAAAATTCCAAAATCAACAACGCCGGTTATTTCTCCTTCCACAATATCTCCGATTTTGTATTTTGATACTATTTCTTTGATTTCCTCGTTTTCTCCGCTTTTTTCAGAAAATATAAGCTTATTTTCTTTTTGATTTATTGAAAGAACCGTTACTTTTATCTTTTCTCCTATTAATTTTTTGAGTTCCTCTTCTATTTTGTCCTTATCGCCGTCTTGGATTCGCGGATAATGCTCCACTTTTAGATGAGACGCCGGCAAAAAGCCCTGAATGCCTTTCCATTCCAATATTAAACCTCCTTTGTTCGCTCCGACGATAGGAATCGAGAGGCAAGCTTTTCCTTTTCTGATTTCTTCAGCTTCGCGCCAAACTATTTCTTGTTTCGCTTCTTTTAACGAAAGAGAGACGTATCCGTTTTCGTTTTCAACCTCAAGCACTTTGGCGGTGATTTTATCGTTGAGTTTTAATGATTTTATTATTTCTTTGGCATTATTAAATTCGCGGCCGTATATAACGCCGGTTCTGAAGGGCGAAAGGTCAATAAAAAGCACAGAGCCGTCCTGCCCGATTACGCTTCCTTCGGCGAGGTCGTTTACCATTGGTATGTTGCTATCGCTATCTTTATTTAAAACGTCTGCTTTTGTTTCAATCATTACCAATTAAGTATATTGATAAATTTATTTTTTGCAACCCTGAACCGGAGCAAAGCACAGCTCAGGGTTATCCACACCGTCTCTTTGCGCGGACACAGAGAGAGAGAGAGTAAAATAAAATCATTATGCAAACACTTAAAGAATTAGCAAGAACAATAATAGTAATAATGATTTTGGTCGCAGGCGTGTCTCTGGTCTCCGCCTGGACGGCTCCAACCCAGACTCCTCCGGGAGGCAATGTCTCGGCTCCTGTAAATGTCGGAGC
>JAHIOX010000008.1 GCA_018895015.1 Patescibacteria group bacterium
CGCTATGGCCACCCGCATCAAGAAGTTTTAGGCATACTTGATAAATTTGGAATTAAAATTTTGCGCACGGATGAATTAGGAACTATTGTTATAAAAAGCGATGGAGAAGGTATAAAGTTTGCGCGTTAGCGAAAAATTTATTAAAATGTAAAAATATGAAGCACGAAAAAACCTTGATTATTATCAAGCCGGACGCTATGCAGAGAAATTTGCTCGGCGGAATTATCAGCCGTTTTGAAAGAAAGGGGTTGAGAATAACGGGATTGAAAATGATGGCAATTGACGATTTGAAAATCAGCGAGCATTATGAACACCATAAAGACAAGCCGTTTTTTGACGGCTTGAAAAAATACATGCAGAGCGCGCCGGTCGCGGTAATGGTTTTGTCGGGATTAAACGCCGTGGCTGCCACACGTTTGATTGTCGGTCCGACAAAAGGATATGAGGCGGACGCCGGAAGTATAAGAGGCGATTTTTCAATGAGCGGACAGTGCAACATTGTCCACGCTTCTGATTCCGCTGAAAACGCTGAAAAAGAAATTTACAGATTTTTTAACGAGGATGAATTGTTTGAATATAAAAAGATTGACTTTGAATTTATTTACGGCGAAGACGAGCGCGAGGGTTGACCCCGCCAGGCGGGGTTGAAATTTGTTTTATTTAAGTATATAATATAACTAGGCTATTGGAGCAAACCTAGACTGTTTTTACAACTTAGGGAGCCTTACATTGTTCCGACCCTTGGGTCGCGAATTGCGGGCACCCACCTGGCAATTAGCTGGGTAGTTTCTCCAATAGTCTAATAAGAATCTTTCTTCATTCGCAAGAAAGCTTTTTATTTATAAGGGTTTGTATGATAAAATATATTAATGATTTTTGAAAAGAAGAGGTTGCTAAAGTTTTTAATATTATTTTTCGCGGCAATTTTTGTTTTGCACGGCGTTGCTTGCTATTTTTCTCTTTATTGGAGGATTTGGTGGTTTGACGGCGTTTTGCATTTTCTTGGCGGATCATGGCTTGGTTTTTTTATGATTTGGCTAAGTTCTTTTTCGTTAGACATTTCATTGCCTAGGGCGCGCGCTTTCTTTGTTTTGGCAATTATTTTGGGAATGTCCGCGCTCGGAGGCGTTTTGTGGGAATTTCATGAATTTTTGTTTGATTATTTTATCGCGAAGGAGGGACATTATTTATTTACTCAATTGGGGGTGGCCGATACTATGTCTGATTTATTTTTCGACCTTATCGGCGGATTAGCCGCCGGGCTGGTTTTTTTGAAAAAAAGGAATAAAAATGAGCCAAAATAAACTGAAATTTAATTTTTACGGAGCGGCTCAGGAAGTAACCGGCTCCAATAATTTGCTTGAGGTGGAGATAGGCGGCAAAAAAACAAAGTTGCTTGTTGATTGCGGTCTATTTCAGGGTTCAAAAATAAATGATGAGAGAAACGACAAACCGTTTTTGTATAATCCTCAAGACATTGACGCTCTTGTTGTGACTCACGCGCATCTTGATCACGCAGGCAGAATTCCAAAGATTGTCAAAAACGGTTTTAGAGGAAAAATTTTTTCGACTTTGCCAACCCGCGATCTTAGCCAGATTATGCTTATTGACAGTCTTGGTATTTTAAGAAAACAACTTGGTAATAATCAAGGCAGGGAATTAATATACACAGAGGAAGATGTTGAAAAAGCGATGAGCCAGTGGGTAACAGTTGGCTATCATGAGGAATTTTCAATAGGCGGTTTAAAAATAAATTTAAAAGAAGCGGGCCATATTTTAGGCTCTGCTATTGTTGAGGTCGTTGCTAAGGGCAATACGTCCGGCCATGCCAAAGGCGGGGCAAAAATTGTTTTCAGCGGAGATTTGGGCGATTCTCCGTCTCCGCTTTTAAATGACGCGGAAAAAATTACGGACGCCGATTTTCTTGTGGTTGAAAGCACTTATGGCAATAAAAAGCACGAAGGTATGGCAGAAACCGAAGTAAAACTGGAAAGAATTATAGAGGATACAATGTTTAGAAACGGGGTTTTGATGATCCCGGCTTTTTCGCTTGAGCGCACGCAGAAAATTCTTTTTCAAATCAATAATTTAGTGGAGGGCGGCAGAATACCAAGAGTGCCTATTTTTCTGGACAGCCCTTTGTCAATTAAGGCGACTGAAATTTACAAGAAAAACAGCAGGTATTATGGCGAGAGCGCGAAAGAACTTTTGCTTTCAGGAGATGATATATTTAATTTTCCGGGCTTGAAAATGACTTTGGCAACTGAAGAGTCAAGAAGAATTAACAATATTCCTTCGCCCAAAATAATAATAGCCGGTTCCGGCATGTGCAATGGAGGGAGAATTTTGCATCATTTAAGGCAGTATCTTGGCGATTCTAAAAATACGCTTCTTATAGTTTCTTTCCAGGTTGCGGGTTCTTTGGGCAGGAGGTTGTCAGAAGGCGAAAAAGTCGTAAAAATTTTCGGAGAGGATGTTTTAGTTGAAGCGGATGTGCATAAAATTGAAGGGTATTCAGCCCATTCTGACAGTGATGGTCTTTATGATTTCGTTAAAAATTCAGCTGACACGCTAAAAAAAGTTTTTGTTAATCACGGCGAACCGGAGGCGAGCCTGTTTTTGGTTCAAAAAATCAGAGATTGTTTAGGCCTTGACGCCGTAGCGCCAAAATTTGGGGATTCGCATATGTTAAATTTTTAATTTTTAAACTATAATATATTTATGAATGAACGAAGACACCCGCATTTAAAAATAAAAATTTGTGTTTCCGGGGCCGCGGAAACGGATCATTGCGGAGGTTCCGCTCTTGAAAAATCCAAAAATCTTGGAGAGGAAATCGCAATGCATGGAGCGGTTTTGATAACAGGCGCCACGACCGGAGTGCCTTTGTGGGCGGCAATGGGAGCAAAAGAGTCAGGGGGAATTTCCATGGGCCTTTCGCCGGCATCGTGTGAAAAGGAGCATGTTGAGAAATTTAAACTGCCTTTGGAATACATGGATTTGATTGTTTACACCGGCTTTGGATATTCCGGCAGAAATTTGCTCCTTACCCGTTCGTCCGATGCCGTGATTGTCGGATGCGGAAGGATGGGGACTTTAAATGAATTTACCATTGCTTTTGAGGATAATAAGCCGATAGGAATTTTAGAGGGAGATTGGCAAACCGATGAATTGATAAAAAAAATTATCAGTGAATCGCACCGCGGGCCGGGCAAGGTTGTTTTTGATTCAGACCCAAAGCGTCTTGTGGAAAAGGTTATTGAGATGGTTAAAAAAGGAAAAATCGTTTAATAAATGTTAAAAATTTATTCGAGGGGAATTGGTATGTTGGTTGGAATGATTTTCGGCGCCGGGGTTTTCGCGCTTCCTTACAGTTTCGCGCGCGCCGGCCTTTTTTGGGGTCTTGTGCATTTTGCGATAACCTTTTTAATTCTTCTTTTTTTGAGTTTTTTGTACGGCGAGGTGGCTTATTTCACGAAAGGCAAACATAGGTTTACGGGGTATGTGGAGATTTTTTTGGGGAAAAAAGCGAAATGGTTCGCTTTGATTACCACAATCGCCGCTTATTACGGCGCTCTTCTCGTTTACGGGCTTTTGGGCGGGCTTTTTTTGTTTAATATTTTTGGCAACTCCTCCGCTTTTAAGTTTTCCGTAATTTTTTTTGCGGCAGGCGCGATTTTGTCTTTGTTTAATCTTGAGAAAATTGCTTCAATAAATTTTTTTCTTACCATTCCGATTTTTGGTTTTGTTATTTATCTTTTTTCTGCCTCTTTTTCTTTTATTGACATAAGCAATTTTAATGTCGGCGCGAAGTTGTTTTTTAGCAATGATTGGTTTCTGCCGTACGGAGTCTGGCTTTTCGCATTATGCGGTTTTGCCGTTTTACCGGAAGCGCGCGACATTTTTTCAAAATCGCCAATCAAGAGCTTTAAAAGAGTTATTTTCATAAGCTTGGCGCTCTCCGCTTTGTTTTATCTTTTATTCGTCGCGGCTGTTTGGGGCGTTAGCGGATCTTTAACAACCAAGGATGCTTTGTCGGGCGTATTGCCGGTTTTAGGCGGGAAGGCGATTTTGATCGGTTCTTTGATCGGTTTTTTGGCGGTATTTACTTCTTTTTTGGCTTTGGCTATTGACGCGAAAAATATCTTTTTTTTCGACTACAATATTTCTCATTTGCGCGCGTGGTTTTTGGCCGTTATTCCGCCGCTTATTTTGTTTCTTTTGGGAGCGGTAGATTTTGTAAAAATTTTAAGCATCGTCGGCGCTTTGGGTTTGGGCACTTTGGGAGTTTTTATAATTTTTATGGCAAGAAGTTTGAGGAAAAAAATTAAAGAGGACGGCTCGGCTCAAATTCTCAAGCCGACTAACGGCGAATACGCGAAACCGACAACACTTCTTCAATTTATTGTTTTGGCGAGCGTCATAGCCGGCGCGCTATTTGAACTCTGGCAGATATTTTCCTAAAATCTAAATTTATTTATAGTGCGGGGCGGATGAGGTATAATGTTTTTATGCGTATAGTTGCGGATTTGCATATTCATTCAAAATATTCGCGCGCTGTTTCTCAAGATATGACCCTTGAGAACATTGCCATTTGGGCGCGGAAAAAAGGAGTTCAGGTTATAGGAACCGGGGATTTTACCCACCCGCAGTGGTTTAATGACATTAAAACAAAACTTGAGCCGGCTGAGGAAGGATTGTTTAAGCTCAAGGCAGGCGAGGTTTTGCATTCTTCCATCACGGACATGACGGGAAATGATTCCAGAATGCAAAACCCCGCCCGCAACACTGATTTTTCAACCACCCGCTTCATGCTGACCACGGAAATTTCCAGTATTTATTCAAAGGGCGGCAGAGCGCGTAGAATTCATAATTTGATTTTCGCGTCTTCAATTGAGGCGGTTGAAAAAATAAATACCAAGCTTGGCTGGATAGGAAATTTAAAATCTGACGGCAGGCCGATTCTCGGCCTTGGCTCAAAAGAACTTCTTAAAATAATTTTAGACGCTGATGAAAGATGCGTTTTGATTCCGGCGCACGCGTGGACGCCGTGGTTTTCCATTTTTGGCTCAATGTCAGGATTTGATTCTATTGAAGAATGTTTTGATGAGATGGCGCCGCATATTTTCGCCATAGAAACCGGGCTTTCTTCAGACCCGGCAATGAATTGGCGGCTGCCGGAGCTTGATAAAATTTCTTTAATTTCTAATTCGGATGCTCATTCTTTGCAAAAAATTGCCAGAGAGGCGAATGTTTTTGACTGCGAGTTGTCTTATGGCGGGATTATTGACGCGATTAAAAGCAAAGACCAAAAAAAATTTTTATACACCATAGAATTTTTCCCTGAAGAAGGAAAATATCATTATGACGGCCATCGGGATTGCGGAATCTGTTTTTCGCCGGAGGAAACGGCAAAACATAAAAGCATTTGCCCAAAATGCGGCAAAAAATTGACAATCGGAGTTTTGAACAGGGTAGACAAGCTGGCAAGCCGCCGGTTGGGCGAAAGGCCTGACAAAGTCATTTCTTATAAAAATTTAATTCCTCTTGACGAAATAATAGGAGCCGCTTTTGGCGTTGGCCCAAAATCAAAAAAAGTAGGCGATGCATATGAAAAACTTATTTTAAATTTTGGCAGCGAGATTAATGTTTTGCTTGATATTTCCCATGAAAATATTTCTGGCGCCAGCGATGCGCGAATAGGAGAAGCCGTTAAAAGAGTCAGGGAAGGGGAAATAAATATACAACCGGGTTACGACGGCGAGTTTGGCAAGATTTCAATATTTAAAGAAGGAGAAGATGTTGGGAAAAACAAACCTCAGGCGACTTTATTTTGAGCCGTTTTTATTATTTGGGAAAATACGGCAGGATATTTTTCCGCAAGTTGAGACAGGATTTTTCTGTCCAGCGCTATATCCGCCTTTTTTAGTTCGCCAATGAGCTTGCTGTAGGAAATTTCATTTTTGCGCGCGCCGGCATTAATTCTTATTTGCCAAAGGGTCCTCATGTTTCTTTTCTTTTTTCTGCGATCGTTGAAAGCGTGAGAACCGGCATGCAGAATTGCCTCTGTTGCTTGCCTTTCTTTTGATTTTCTGCCAAAGCGATATCCCTTTGTCTGTTTTAGGACATTACGCCTTCGTTTCATTGAAATTGTTCCTCTTTTTACTCTAGTCATAATGTTTTAATTGTACGGCAAGTATCTGCTTAAATCTTTTTTACTAATATTAAAATCACTTGGCCTTTTTTTGTCCAATTGTTTTTTGCGCGACTGCTTTGCGTTAAAATGATTTTGTCCAGGCTTGCGCTGAATAACCTTGCCATTTTTTGTAATTTTTAGGCGTTTGCTGTATGATTTGTTTGTTTTCGGACTGTTTTTTGTCATTTTGTTTTTTCTATTATGATTGATATTCCTCTCGGTCCCTTTTTAGGCCCGTCAGCAATTTTATATTTTTCAACAATAAAATGCAATAGGCGGTCAATTCGTCCGCTAATAAATTCTTTGTCAAGATATTTCGCTCTTCCCTTTAAAACAAGATTGATTTTTACGCGGTTGCCGTCTTTGAAAAACTCTGAAATTTTTTTCGCGCGCATTTCCAAGTCGTGCTGGGAAGTTCCGATGCCTATTTGAACCGCTTTAGTTTCAACTTCGCGGACTTTTTTGGAGGCCTCGCGCGTTTTTTTCTGTTCCTGATACAGATATTTCCCATAGTCCATTATTTTGGCGACCGGTGGTTTGGCGGTCGGCGCTATTTCTATCAGGTCCAATTCCGCTTCTTTCGCTTTTTGCAAAGCGTCCGCAATTTTAAGAACGCCAAGATTTTCCCCGCTTTTCCCAATGACCCTCATTTCTTGCGCCGTTATTTGATTGTTTATTCTCGGTTTCCTTATAGCTTTTATTTTGCCTTATTTTTCAGCGTTTTGCAAATTATGTTAGTTTTGTCGGTAAATTTTTGGAGTATTTTTTTATTAGCATTTCTTTTTTATCTCTTCGCCATTTCTTGATTTGTATTTCTCGTTTTCTTGCTTCGGCTAATGTACCGTATTCTTCCGCAAAAACTTGCTTAAAATCTGATTTGTATTTTGTAAACTCGGCACCCTTTTTTGCATTGTGATATTCAAGGCGCTTCGTTAAATTTTTTGTAACACCAGTATACAATTTATTATTGGCGTTTTTGATCATGTAAACATGGTACATAAATGTTTAATGTTGCCCCTCGATTTCACTCGGGACACTCGACTCGTATTTTCATAGTTTTACTATTGAATAGAGTTGGTGGTTTACCGCGAGCGAGTGATGAACGAAGTGAGGAGCGAGTCGAGTGGAAGTGGCGGGAATCGAACCCGCGTGCAAAAAGAATCCTAAATTATTTCTACATACTTATCCCAATTTATTGAAACCAGAAAGTAAAAATCAGGCAAAATCTTTCTGGTTGTAATTCTGTTTGTTTTTTTTGGCGAATTTCTCCGAATTAAAAGAAAATTGCCTATCTCGAAAAATGGCGTTTGTTCTGCTTATCGAGAATCAGCAGGGCAAACGTGCCTTAAGCGTATGCTAAAGCAGGTGTTTTGAATAAGTTTGCTCTTGTTTTTTCTAAAAGTTTAACGAGTTTTTAGAATACTCGGTATGCGTAATTTAGAAACAGCTTCTTGTCGATGCCTTGCACTCCCAAAATTTTCGAAGAAAATTTTGCCCCGAGCGAAGTCGAGGGACTACATTGTCTTCATCAATCTATCTATTTTGCGCTTGTCTTCGCGCGATTTTATCTTTTCCCGTTTTTCAAATTGCTTCTTTCCTTTTACCAAAGCGACTTCCGCTTTGATTTTACCTGATTTAGTATACAACTTTAATGGCACTAATGTCAACCCCTTTTGGCTTATTTTCCCTTCCGCGCGATTAATCTCTTTTTTACTTAAAAGAAGTTTTATCGTTCTTTGCTCTTCGTAATTTTGCGGAGGGTTGTTTGGCTGGTATGGGGCGATATCCAAACCGACCAAGAAGATTTCTCCGGCTCTGATTATCGCCCGCGCTCCTGCCAGCGACGCTTTTTTGCCTTTGATCGCCTTAACTTCCCAGCCGAGCAGTTTCATGCCAGCTTCAAATTTTTCCAGGATTTCATAATCAAAATAGGCCTTTTTGTTTTCCGCCAGTATCGCCATATTTAAACATTAGCAGATTTGCGTTTTTGTTTCTATGGCTGTATAATTTCTGCATGAAATCATTCTCTAAACATGCCGTTACTGCGCTTTTAGCGTTAATGCTCATCGCGGGATTTTATTCTTTGTTATCGGAGCAATTCAAAACAGCTGAAGAGATTCCTATTTCTCAGTTGGTTTCTGATATTAACGCGGGAAATGTAAAGGCGATTAAAGTAACCGGCGATGATATCCGGATAACTTTTCAGGACGGGTCAATTAAAAACTCTAAAAAAGAGCCGGAAGCAGCTATTTCGCAAACGCTTAAGAATTATAATGTTTCCGAGGAACAGCTTTCTAAAATTAATCTAGCCATAGAAAATCCTTCAGGCGCCATGTTTTGGCTCGGCGCCACCTTGCCGTTTCTTATTCCCATACTATTGATTTTTTTCTTTTTTTGGATGGCGTCAAGGCAGGTAAAAAATACGAATCTGCAGGCTTTTAGTTTTGGAAAGTCGCGCGCGAGAGTAATCGGCCCGGATGATAAAAAGGAAAAAATTACATTCAAAGATGTGGCTGGCGTTCAGGAAGCCAAAGAAGAGCTTAAAGAGATAGTGGAATTTCTTAAAAATCCGGAAAAATTTTTAAATATCGGCGCGCGCATTCCAAAAGGCGTTCTTTTGATGGGCGCTCCTGGCACCGGCAAGACTCTTTTGGCGAGAGCCGTGGCAGGCGAAGCAAATGTCCCGTTTTTTCATATTTCCGGTTCTGAATTTGTTGAACTTTTTGTCGGCATAGGCGCGAGCCGCGTTCGCGATTTGTTTAAAATGGCAAAAAAATCCGCTCCGGCGATTATTTTTATTGATGAAATTGACGCTGTCGGCAGGCAAAGGGGAGCCGGCTGGGGAGGCGGGCATGACGAACGCGAGCAAACCCTAAATCAAATTTTAGTTGAAATGGACGGGTTTGAGCCGCATGAAAAAGTGATTGTAATGGCGGCGACAAACCGGCCTGATGTTCTTGACCCGGCGCTCTTGAGGCCTGGCAGGTTTGACCGCCGTGTTATTTTGGATTTGCCGGACAAGAAAGAAAGAATGGATATTTTGTCAATTCACGCGAAAGGAAAGCCGTTCGGAGAGGATGTTAAATTGGAAACAATCGCTGAAAGGACAGTCGGATTTTCAGGGGCTGATTTGCAAAACTTGATGAACGAAGGGGCGATTTTCGCGGCGCGCGAAAATAGGAAAAAAATCAGCCAGCTTGATTTAATTAAGTCTATTGAAAAAGTTTTGCTTGGCCCGGAAAGAAAAAGCCATCTTTTAACTATTGATGAGAAAAAAATCGCCGCGTATCACGAGGCGGGGCACGCGCTGATTTCTTCAATTCTTCCGCATGCGGACCCTGTGCACAAGGTGTCGGTTGTTTCGCGCGGAAGGGCGGCCGGCTACACTCTCAAGCTTCCGTCTGAAGAAAGGCATTTATATTCAAAATCGCATTTTTTGGATGAAATAGCCGTTTCTTTGGGCGGTTACGCGGCTGAAAAGTTTGTTTTTAAGGACATAACAACAGGGGCGGCAGATGATCTTTCGCGCGCCACGCAGATTGCGCGTTCGTTGATAATGCGTTATGGTATGTCTGATAAAATAGGCCCGGTGGTTCTAGGAGAAAAAAGCGAGCAGTTGTCTATCGGTGGATTTCCGATGACGGAAAAAAATTATTCCGAGGATGTGGCAAAAGAGATTGATAAAGAAATAAGTAAAACCATAGGCGATTCTTTTAAAAAAGCGGCTGATATTTTGCTAAATAATAAAGTTTTGCTTGATAAAATCGCCAATACTCTTATAGAAAAGGAGACTATTGAAAGGGAAGAATTTGACAATATTCTGAAAGAAGCCGGCATAAAGCCGAAGAAAGGGTTACATAAAGAATTGCATCCGTAGCTCAATTGGCAGAGCACAGAGCTTATACCTCTGCGGTTCCTGGTTCGAGTCCAGGCGGATGCATAAAAGAAAAATTACTCAAAGTGTATCTGGCGGTCTTGGGATTTGAGGCGTTCCGTGATAAGCGGATAGTTTTTGAGTTCAGGGTCTTGTTTTAATAAATTCTGCGATTCGGCGCGCGCCGCCTCCACCATTTTTATATTTTTCAGCGCTTCCATTCCAATATCCGAAACGCCCCATTGTTTTCCGCCGCCGAGCTCGCCGGCGCCCCTGAATTGCAAATCATGTTCTGCCAATTCAAATCCGTTTTTCGCTTTGACCAGCGCGTTTAATCTTTGTTTTGTCTTCGCGGAAGATGACTCCGTAAAAACAAAACAGCGGGGCTGGAAATTGCTCCGCATTACGCGGCCTCTCAATTGGTGAAGCTGGGCAAGGCCGAAGCGCTCCGCGCCTTCAATAATAATTGTTGTCGCGTTTGGAATATCAATGCCTACCTCAACAACGGAAGTGGCGACTAATATCTGAATTTTATTGTTTCTAAAATCATCCAGTATTTCCTCTTTTTCTTTTGGAAGCATTTTGCCGTGCAAAATGCCGATTTCAAATTCCGGAAAAACTTCTTTTTCCAGCCGTTTGGCTTCTTCTTTGACTGCTTTTGCAATAAGAGCGTTAAGTTTTGTTTTGTCAGGTTCGTTAATGCGCGGGCAGATAATATAGGTTTGCCGTCCGGCGCGCAATTCCTCGCGAATTTGTTCATAAGCGTTGGCGCGCTGCTGAGGTTCAACAATTTCAGTAATAATTTTTTGCCGTCCGGCAGGCATTTCTTCAAGCAGAGATAAATCCAAATCGCCATAAATTGTAAGCGCCAGCGTGCGCGGAATCGGCGTGGCTGTCATTGAAAGCAAATGCGGAATTCGCTCCGATTTCCCGCTTGCTAAAATAGCCCTCTGCCTTGTGCCAAACCTGTGCTGTTCGTCAATAATCACAAGCGCGAGATTTTGGAATTTTACTTTGTTTTGTATCAGCGAGTGGGTGCCGATTAAAATTGGAATTTCTCCGCTCGCGACCCATTTTAATAATTGCGTTTTGGAGATATGCGTTGCTTCGTTTGTCCGCCGGCTGGCGGATACTTTTGATGGATATTTTTTGCACTCGGATGAAGTGATTAAGCCGATTTTTGTGGTTAATCGCAATTGCGAAAAATAATTTATAAAAGATTGAAAATGCTGCTGGGCAAGAATTTCAGTCGGCGCCATATACGCGGCTTGAAATCCATTGTTTGTAATGGCAAAAGCGGCGGACACGGCCACCGCTGTTTTGCCTGAGCCGACGTCGCCTTCAAGCAGGCGCGACATCGCTTTGCTGGTTCTCATATCTTCAATTATCCGCAGAGTTGATTTTTTCTGCGAAGGCGTGAGCTCAAACGGAAATACCGACAAAAAATCTTCAAGTTCTTCGTCGGTTATTTTGATAATGAAAGAATCTTTTTTGTCGCGCTCGCTTCTTTGCTTGAGGCGGGAAAGCTGTATAAAAAAAACTTCTTCAAACGCGAATCGTTTGCGCGCCGCTTCCGCGTCGCTGATTTTTTTGGGAGCATGAATAAAAATAATGGCGGATTTAAGCTGCGGCAGGTGGTATTGATTAAGGATTTCTTGCGGGATCGGGTCTTTTATCCAAGGATTACCATTGGAAATTTTTAAAGCGGAGTCCTTAAGAATTTTTTGAATGGCGTATCTCAGCCAGCGCGAGGTTATTCCGGTTGTTTCAGGGTAAACAGCTAAAATCGCCGAGCCCTTGCCAAGCGCCTCATAAGCGCTGATTTTTTCATAATTTGGGTTTGTTACGCAGAGCCCGCTTTTGTTCCGACCGATTTTTCCGGTTAAGGCTATTTTGTCGCCGACTTTCAGCATTTTTGAAATGTATGGCTGGCGGAACCAAACAGCTTCTATTTCGCCGGTCATGTCGCTGATTATTATTTTGGAATACGGCATTCGTTTTTGCCATGATTTTTGCGTTTCAGATTTTGTGATTTTCCCGTAGACCGTTGTTTTGTCGCCTTCTTGCAGGTCAATAATATTTTTTCTTTCAGAAAATGATTCGTATCTGGAAGGAAAATAAAAAAGCAAATCGCGGAGCGTTTTAAGTCCCAGTTTTTCAAGCGCCTTTTTTTGCCGCTCTGTCAGCCGAAAATTTTCCTCAACAAAAGAATCCAATCGCATCTCTTACATTTTAGCAGAAATGTGGTAATGTATAAATGATATTTGGAGAGGTGCCAGAGCGGTTGAATGGGGCACCCTGCTAAGGTGTTGGTCCCGAAAGGGGCTCGAGGGTTCGAATCCCTCCCTCTCCGCCAGATTACCAAGTTAGAACCGAAGTAAAATAAGGTTATTCTGAATCAAGATGTCACCAAAGCTATGAAAAGAAAATCTTCAAATAAAGATCTACGCAAAGCAAACTCCGCCAAAAAGGATGAGTTTTATACCCAGCTCGTTGATATAGAAAACGAGATGAAATACTATAAAAAAGCATTTCGAGATAAGGTAGTTTATTGTAATTGCGATGATCCGTATGAGAGCAACTTTTTCAAATACTTTGCATCTAATTTCAACGCTCTCGGGCTGAAGAAGCTCATCACTACAAGCTACAGCGGTTCACCGATTGTTGGAGGGCAATTACCATTATTTGAAGTGGCTGGATCAAAAGGCAAACAACCTTTCAAAATTGAAATTACAGAAGTGCCAGATATCGACAAGGATGGAGCGATAAATCTTGATGACGTTAAGTATTTGCTCAAACACGACAAGAACACCGCAACTCCGCTGCGTGGTAGTGGTGACTTTCGGAGCGACGAATGCATCGAATTACTCAAGCAATCCGATATAGTCATAACCAACCCCCCATTTTCTTTATTCCGCGAATATGTCGCTCAACTCGTAAAGCATAAGAAAAAGTTCTTAATTATGGGTAATCAAAATGCGATTACTTATAAAGAAACCTTTAAATTGATTAAAGAAAATAAGATGTGGCTCGGCCAAAGTTTAAACGGTAAAAATATCTTATTTCAAATTCCGGATTACTATGAAAGTTATTACAAAATTATAAATGGGAAAAAATATGCTTTCCCAAAAGGTGTAGTTTGGTTTACCAATCTTGATGTACCAAAGCGAAAGGAAGAATTAGTATTGTACAAAAAATATTCTAAAGAAGA
>JAHIOX010000002.1 GCA_018895015.1 Patescibacteria group bacterium
AGCGCTGTGTAATATTTGCCATCGGATGAAACGGTTGTGTCATAAGCCGTGCCAGCAACATATACCTTCACATTCGCAAGGTCATTTGATGATGCTGAACCTGACTGATTGAAACGAATTGAATGCAAGCGAACCTTTTCAGCTGAACCCGCTGTAATGCGGATAGCACTGAACTTGTAGCCCGTTGTGCCAATTTCTTTGCTTTGCGCGCTATTAGGGTCAAGTGAAGAAACGGCCAGTGTTACACTGCCGAGACTAAGGGTCGCATTAATCGTGTGTCCGGCTCCTGTGATAGGCAATGTTCCCATTACTGTTGCCGTAGTGTTTACTCCTGTAACTGAAAGATAAGCAACCTGTCCGGCGTAGTTGGTAAGAGAAGATGCCATGTTGCCGGCGATTGTCATTGTTCGCGATTGGCCCGCTTTAACAGTGAACGCTTCGCCAACAATTGTTTGATGGTTTGAATTCAATGTTTTGGCAATGCCAAGCTGAATGCCGTTTTCGTCTAAAAGAACAATTCCAGCGAATACTGAATCGTTAGCAAGTCCTGTTCTTTCAATGTTAATTCCGTTCACGACAACATCGCCGTCAGTTCCGGCTGTAAGAGTTATTTTTGTGAAAGGAATCCTTGCCGCTGAAGTAGGAGCAAGCGATGCCGCTGGCTGTGTTGCTGTCATGATTGACAATCCTGTTCCTACGCTCGGAGTTGTCGGAGTTGTCGGAGTTGTCGGAGTTCCAGCACACAAAGCGTTTAATTTCGCTCGCGTTGAAACGCCAACATATCCTGTGCCGTTTAGAAGACCGAGTGGTGTCAAAATTTCAGAAGCATATTTGTTCTGGAATCTCACGACACCCGCCCTTGTAAGAGCACCGAAATATGAAGTTTCATTTCCAGGAGACCCAGCCCCTGAAGAAGCGATATCCACTCCATTCGCGTTAAGAGCCTTTTGCAAGTTCTTAACATCCTCTCCTGTGTCTCCCTGTTTTAAATTCGCAGAGAAAGTGTAAGCGCATGTTGCCGATGTCCCGCCTTGTAAAGAGGTCAACTGCGTTTGCAGTGTGCTGATCTGCGCGAGTAAAGCGCTGATCTGCGCTTGTAAATCTTCAACAGTCGCGGCTCCGGCCGCTATTGGCATAAATGCCGCCGCGCCTGAAAGCCAAAGGGCTGTTGTAAGACCTACGATAACCGAAGTTGTTTTACTAACTCTGGTTTTTTGAAAATTAATCATAATCTTGAAATTAAATAATCAACAATCCCGCGCCTTCTTTTTTTAATTTTTTAAAATAAGCGCGAAACTATTTTTGCGCAAATTAATCTGATTTCGACTAAACCAAATATTTTACGCAACTAACTAACTAATAATGCTCTAATAATTCTGCGTCTCTGCGTTTCAATTGATTTCATCCATTGTTATTCTTTTTTCAAAGTCCAAGAATTTCAGACACCAAAAGAAACCCATGCAAGTATTATATTATTATAAATTATAAATTGGCGGAAGCAATCTTCAAAGCGGGATAATGTGGATAACTCCAAACTTTCCCGGCCATCTTTATAATTCCAATAAATATAGTTTAATTATTGCAAATTATTCACGCGTAGTCAATAAAGCAAACAAACAAGGCATTAAAAAACGGCATTTGTCAATTTATACTTTCTCCATCGTTTTTCGCCTTCCGCATTCAACTTGCCTGTTCTAACCAGCTCCAATAAATCCCTTTGGACGCTCTTAGCGCTTACGCCGCTAAAAAGCGGAGTGATTTCGCTGATTGTTTTGGCTCCTTCTTTTTTTATAAGTTCAAAAATTTTTTGTTTCCTGTCGTCGATTTTAAACCCATTTTCTTTGCGCGGCGTTTTGTGCAAGACCGAGTCTTGCACATCTGCTTTGTGTCCGATAAAAGTTTTTTGTCCGTTAGATTTAGCGGTCTGTCCATTATGTCCTATAGATTCCGCTGTCTCGGGCAATAGTTTTTGCTCCGCCACAATCTCGTCTTTGCTTCCTTCAATAAATGATTTGAGATTTATATATTCCTTTTTAAGAATTTCAAAATTAAGATTTGAAACATAAGTTCCCATTGATACAAGTTCTAAGGTATTTATTAATTGGGAAATATAATTCAGCGTCTCGTTAAGAATATAATTTTTATCCTTAACCTCGCCAGTTAATAAAATAACAGATACAAGATTCTCGTAAATAATCACCGCTTTGTTTCTTAATGTCCATTTCAAAGGCTCCTTGTCAGACAAAAGGTCCGTAACTCTGTACAGCGCGTTTGTTAATTTTTTTATCTTGTCCAAAAGATGTCTATAAATATCGTCCATTAAATAATATTATAATGGACAAGCAAAAATATGCAAATATTTTGCGCGAAAATTGAACTTTTCTTTATATTTGTTATATTTGTTGTATAATTAAGTATAATTAAAAACAATGGCTTCCAGAAAAAAAATAAAAAACGCGAGCGAGGAGAAAAAAACAAGAAAAAAAAAGAATAAAATAAGCGCGGACATAAATGATATAAATGAATACGGCTTAAAATACGAAACAAAGCGCTCCGTTTTGGCTGTCGCTTTTTTTGTAACCGGCCTGATTTTTACTTTCGCCTCATTCGGCAAAGCCGGCATTTTAGGCAATTCTTTATATAAAGTCCTTGAAACGATTTTCGGCGCCGGATTTTTTCTTATACCGACCGCGTTCTTTATTACGACAATTTCACTTATATCTTCCATCCGAGCGCATTTTTTAAGCCACACGCTTGCCGGCGGAGCGCTTTTCCTTTTAAGCAGTTTGGGCGCCGCCGATATTATACTTGGAGAAAAAACATGCGGATACGCCGGCTATTTTATCTCGTGGCCGTTTTTAAAATTTTTTGATTTTTGGGCAAGCTTGATAATATTCGCGGCGCTTTTCGCGATCTCGTTCCTAATAATGTTTAACACTCCGATCTCAATAAAAATACTTAAAAAAGAAAAAGAGGAAAAAGAGGAAGAAATGATAAGGCAAGCCGAAGCGGAAAAAGAAAAAATACTGACAAGCGAGACCGGCGAGGAAAAAACAATTACATCTCCGGCAATAGAACAAAGCGCCAGCAAGGAAACAATCCAAGAAATAATACCGAAAAAGAAATCCGCCTCTGGCGGAGAGGAAAAAATAAAAGAGATTAAACACGCGATATTTGCTCCGCCTCCGCTTGACCTGCTTGAGCAAGACAAAGGGAAGCCGTCAAGCGGCGACATAAAAGCAAACGCGAATATTATAAAAAGAACATTGCAAAATTTCGGCATAGACGTGGAAATGGACGAAATTAACATCGGACCTTCTGTCACTCAATACACATTCAGGCCTGCGGAGGGAATCAAACTTTCTCGGCTTATCGGATTGCAAAATGACCTGTCGCTCGCGCTGGCGGCATACCCATTGAGAATTGAAGCGCCGATTCCGGGAAAATCTTTGGTTGGCATTGAAATACCGAACAGCACAAAAACACTTATCGGGCTTGGCACTCTTCTTTCTGAAGATATTTTCCAAAAATCTCCGCGCCCTCTTTTAATATCGCTAGGCAAAGATGTTACAGGAAGATCTGTTTTCGCGAACATGGCAAAAATGCCGCACCTTCTTGTTGCCGGAGCAACCGGCGCCGGCAAGTCAATTTTCATACATTCAATGATTATCAGCTTGCTTTACCGCAATTCGCCGGAATCGCTTCGTTTTATAATGATTGACCCGAAGCGCGTTGAACTGACAATCTACAACAAAATACCGCACCTGCTGACTCCGGTAATCACTGACGCGAAAAAATCCATTTTATCGTTAAAATGGGCCGGCAAAGAAATGGAAAGAAGATACGAAGAACTGCTCAAGGCCGGCGTTCGGGATATTCTTTCTTATCATGAAAAATACGGCAATTATAATTCCATGCCGTATATTATAATAGTTATTGATGAATTGGCTGACGTAATGGCAACATACCCGCGCGAAATGGAAGCGTCCATTGTCCGGCTGGCGCAAATGTCCCGCGCCGTAGGCATTCACCTTGTTGTTTCAACTCAAAGACCGTCTGTGGAAGTTATCACCGGATTGATAAAAGCGAATATCACCAGCAGAGTCGCCCTGCAAGTCGCTTCGCAAATTGACTCGCGTACGATTTTAGACATGGCAGGAGCGGAAAAATTGCTGGGCAGCGGCGATATGCTTTATTTGGCCGGAGATACGGCAAAGCCGAGAAGAATCCAGGGGCCGCTTATTTCCGAAAAAGAAATTAAAAAAGTAGTCAAATACATAGACGAGCAATACGAAGATGTAATTCTGGACACTGTGGAAATTGCGCCGGAAGCAAATGAAGCAAGCAACGGAAGCGCCGGCAAGCAAAGTTCAACCGGCCCAAACAGCCAAGCGGCTTTTGACATAAATTTTGACGAAGAAGCGCTGGAAAATGACGACGAATTTTACGAAGAGGCGAAAAATCTTGTTATAAAAGCCGGGAAAGCGTCCACGTCTTATCTGCAAAGAAGATTGAAAATAGGATATTCCCGCGCCGCCAGATTGATTGACATGATGGAGGAAAACGGGATAGTCGGCCCGGCTGACGGCTCCAGGCCAAGAGAAATTCTTGTTGAGGAAAAAACAAACTTGAACGAACATGACAGCTAGCAAAACGCAATCCATTTTCAAAATCGGAATTATTCTTTTGCCAATCGCGCTTTTCGCGGCCTTTGGCGCGTATAATGGAAAAGATTTTTTGGAAGGACCTGAAATTAATGTTGAATTCCCGTCTGACAGGCAAACAATTTCAAATTCATACATTGAAATTAAAGGGTCGGCAAAAAACATCTCAAAAATAACCCTGAACGGCCGCCAGATTTTTACGGACAAAAACGGTTTCTTTAAAGAAAATCTGCTGCTGGCAAGCGGTTATAATATAATACAGATAGAAGCGAGCGATAAATTCGGCAGAAATACAACAAAACAATTACAAGCGGTATTAAAATAACAAATTATGTTAAAAAAACAAAAAGAATCAAAAAAAGAAAACACGGGAATTGAAAACGCGCTTCACGACATAAAAGCCAAGTACGGCGAAGGTTCAATAATGAAATTGGGAGAAGCGCCAAAAGTAAATGTTGACGCGATTTCCACAGGCTCTTTAAGCCTTGATATCGCTTTAGGCGTAAACGGAGTTCCGCGCGGCAGAATCATTGAAATATTCGGCCCTGAATCTTCCGGAAAAACAACCTTAAGTTTGCAAATAATCGCCGAAGCGCAAAAGAAAAAAGGAGTTTGCGCGTTTATTGACGCTGAACACGCGCTTGACCCGGATTACGCCGAAGCGCTCGGGGTGAAAATAAACGACCTGCTTATTTCCCAGCCGGACACCGGCGAGCAGGCGCTTGAAATAACAGAAGGGCTTGTGCGCTCCGGAGAAATTAGCGTGGTTGTGATTGATTCTGTTGCCGCGCTTACGCCAAAAGCGGAAATAGAAGGGGATATGGGAGCGCATCACATAGGATTGCAGGCAAGATTAATGTCCCAGGCGCTCCGCAAGCTCACGGCGCTGGTTGCTAAAACAAACACTTTAGTTATCTTTATAAACCAGATAAGAATGCAAATCGGAATAATGTTCGGCAATCCGGAAACAACGCCCGGCGGCAAAGCGCTGAAATTTTATTCTTCAGTAAGGATAGACGTCCGGCGCGCGGCGCAGATAAAAAAAGGCGAGGAAGTAATCGGCAATCGCGTCAGGGCGAAAATAGTGAAAAACAAAGTGGCTCCTCCGTTTAAAACAGCGGAGTTTGACATTATATACAACGAAGGAATTTCTTATACCGGCGATATTTTAAATCTCGGAGAAAAACACGGCATTGTTAAAAAATCCGGCGCCTCGTATTCTTACGAAGCGACAAGCCTCGGCCGCGGATATGACGCCGCCCGCCTGTTTCTCAAAGAAAATCCAAAAATTACCGACGAAATAGCCAAAAAAATCAAAGAAAAAATTATCTAGGCGCTTCAAAAAGACAAGTTTCTTTCTTTCTTAATACTTCTCCGCCAAAAACAAGAATGGCGGCCATCAGCCCGAGAGAAAGCGCCTGGGAAATTATGTCTGACGCGATAAAACTTTTTACAAAATAAGCCGGCAGGGAATACGGCGATTGCGAAGAAACAAAGGCGTTCTTCGCGACATCAAACAAAGAAACATATCTGGAAACAAAAAAAGACAAAAAAACCAAAGCGCTTGCTTTTATCGCGAGCGGGCCGGTTAATTTTCTAAAAACCCAGATTGCGTAAACCCGCCTCATTATTTTTTGTTTTAAATTTATATCGTCCATGATAAATTATTATCCGCTTCAATAAGATTTTTAAACATCTTTTTTGCCCTAAACAAGCGCATTTTTACGGCGGTTGGCGTAATATTTTCCTCTTCGGCTATGTCTTTCTGCGATTTATCTTCAAGATAATATTTCTTAAGCGCCGCGCCAAGGTGCCTTGGCATTTTCGGCAAAACCTTAAAAATTAAAATTTGCATGTCAGCCGACGATTCCAATTTATTTTGAAAACTCTCGTCAGGCTCAACATTTATTACTGATTCCCTTGCCTTTTTCAGCTTTTTATAATGGCTAAAGCTCGTGTTAATGACAATTTTATAAGCCCAGCTCTTAAAACTCGCGCCTTCCACTTGCTTAAATCTGCCTGCGTTCAAATAAACCTTTGTAAAGGCCTCCTGAACAATATCTTCGGCCTCTTCTTTGTCTTTCACAATTTTAAAAGCCGTTCTTAAAAAAGCATCTTCGTATCTGTCAACAAGCTCGCCGAAAAAAGACGGGGTTTCCAAAGACAGCGCCAGTATTTCCTCGTCCTTTGCGTTATTCGGAATTGATTCGCGAATATTCATATATCTTATCTTAAATAATATAACCGCGCGCGCCAAAGTAAAGGTTTCATTATTTGGCGGAGGCGGTGAGATTCGAACTCACGATGGGTTTCCCCATACCCGCTTTCCAAGCGAGCGCACTAGGCCTCTATGCGACGCCTCCTTGTATTTTATTTAATATTATATTTATACCTTCATCTCCCGCAATGCCACCACTCTCTCCTCAATCGGCGGGTGTGTCATAAACAATTTGCTTATTTTTTTCGCTTGCCCTGAGCTTGCCGAATGGGCGCCAAACGGATTGGAAATATACAAATGGGCCGTGGCGCTGCTCGCCTTTTTTATCGCAAAAGGGTATTGAGAAATTTTTTCAAGCGCGGAAGCCAATCCGTCCGGATATCTTGTGAGCATCGCGCCCGATGCATCGGCTAAAAATTCCCTCTTTCTGGAAATAGCCATTTGTATCAACGCGGCGGCAACAGGAGCCAGAAGCGCGACAACGATTCCAAAGATAAAAAACAGCGCGTTGCCTTTGTTATTATCCCTGTCCCTGCCTCCGAAAAAAGAAAATCTCAAAAAGAAATCGGATAGCATGGCGATAAAGCCGACTAACACGACTACGACAGTAGAAATTAAAATGTCGCGGTTGCCAATATGCGAAAGCTCATGCGCGATGACGCCCTCAAGTTCTGTTTTATTCAAAGCCCGCAAAAGCCCGGAAGTAACCGCGATGACCGCGCGCTCCTGATTTCTGCCTGTGGCAAAAGCGTTCGGCGCCGGATCATTGATGATATAAATTTTCGGCATCTTTACGCCGGCGGTAATTGAAAGGTTTTCAACAATTCTGTAAAGCTCCGCGCTGTCTTTTTTTTCGATAGGGAACGCGCCTGACATTTTCAAAACAATTTTATCAGAATACCAATAACTGAAAAAGTTCATCCCCAAGCTGAATGCTACGGCAAAATACAAAATTATCGGGCTTTCGTAAATCTGCGAAAACACCCAGCCAACAGCAATCACAACAACCAAAAACAAACTCATCAAGAGCCAAGTCCTGCGTATATTTTTATCTTGCTGTGTGTATATGCTCATTTAAACTAAAAATCAACTTTAACCGGCTCTTTGGCGGCCGCTTCTTCAATCTCAAAAAATTCCATCTTTTGGAATTTAAAAATTCCGGCGATTATGTTGGCTGGCACGGATTCAATCTTAATGTTTAAATCGCGGACATTTGTGTTGTAAAACCTTCTGGCGGCCTGAACTTTATTTTCAGTGTCAGTCAGCTCGTCCTGCAAGGCCCTAAAATTTTCCGAAGCGCGCAATTGCGGATAATTTTCAGAAACCGCGAAAAGAGTCTTTAGCGTTCCGGAAAGCGCGTTTTCCGCCTGCCCTTTTTCCTCAAGCCCCTGAGCGTTCATCGCTCTCACGCGCGCCTCCGTGACTTTTTCAAAAAGCTCGCGCTCGTGCGTCGCGTAACCTTTCACTGTTTCCACAAGATTCGGAATCAAGTCATAGCGCCTTTTTAATTGCACTTCAATATCCGCCCACGCCTCTTTTGCGCGATTTATTAAAGTAATAAAACGGTTATACGCGAAAACAACCCAAAAAACAACTGCCGCTAAAATTCCTAAAATAATCCAGAGTAGTATATTCATATTTTTAAATTAAACTTGCCTGATAATAATCAAATTGTACCAGAAAAATTAAAAAAGAAAAGAAAAAGCCCCGGCGCGGGCAGGGGACGGATAATTTTACTTGGACACTGGATGTCCAAGTGTTTTTTTTCTTTTTGTTTCCAGCAACTTGGCCGCCTCGGCAATGAAAGCGGCGCGAATTTCATCCGACATTTTCACGCCTTTTGGCGTAAAAAATCGCGCTATAATTTTCCCTCCTAAATTATTAAACTCCCCGGAAATACACTTCTCCGGCAATTCTAATTTAAGAAAGTTAGATTGCCTGTTTACTTTATGAATAACAAATTTATATTTCATTGCAATCTCTCCTCCCGCTTGCCAGAAATTTTTATCCGCGCTTAATATAACAATTCCAGCACGAAATTGCAACTTAAAAAATGGTGGCCACCGAGTGGCCACCATTTTTTAATATCCCATTCCTTCCATGCCGCCCGGCATTGCCGGCCCGGCCGCAGACGGTTTAGGTTTTTCGGCAATAGCCACCTCTGTTGTCAATAGTATCGCGCCGGCCGAAGCGGCATTTTGAAGGGCGGTTCTCGCAACCTTAACAGGGTCAATAATGCCAGCCTTAATCATATCATCAACCTCTTCGTCAGTGAACGCGTTATACCCGCAGTTTGAATCAGCGGCGCCGGAAGATGCCGCCTTAATCCTTCCTATAATAATTCCTGCGTCGTCCTTGCCCGCGTTTACAAGAATTTGGCGAAGCGGAAACTCAAGCGCGCTTAACAAAACCTCATAACCGATGTCAAATTCATTGGTGGCGTATTTGGAACGCAAATCTGATTTTGGTTTTTTGTTAGCGGCAACAACCCCGGCCTTAATCAAAGCCGTTCCTCCTCCTGGAATAATCCCCTCCTCAATTGCCGCTTTCGTAGCCGCCACCGCGTCTTCAATTTTCATTTTTTTATATTTCATTTCCGTTTCTGTCGCCGCCCCAACCTTGATTACAGCCACTCCGCCGACAAGCTTTGCCAATCTTTCTTGAAGTTTTTCTTTGTCAAAATCAGAATCGCTTTGCGCGATATGCTTACGAATCTGCGCCACGCGATCGTCAATGTCCTGCTTTTTGCCCTTGCCGCCGATAATAGTAGTATGGTCTTTTGTGGCAATAATTCTTCCAGCCTTGCCAAGCATGTTTAATTCGACGCTCTCAAGCTTCATGCCAACCTCCTCGGAAACAACTTTCCCGCCAGTAACTATGGCGATATCCTGCAACATTTCTTTTTTGCGGTCGCCGTAGCCTGGCGACTTTATGGCAAGAGTGTTAAATATTCCGCGTATCTTGTTTACAACCAATGTCGCCAGCGCTTCGCCGTCAACATCGTCAGCGATAATAACCAATTCCTTTTTGCCGGACTTGGCTAATTTTTCAAGCAAAGGAAGGATTTCATTTATTGAAGAAATCTTTTTATCAGTGATAAGAATGGCGGGGTCTTCGTAAACGGCGGACATGTTATCCGCGACTGTAATCATGTAAGGAGAAACATACCCCTTGTCAAACTGCAATCCTTTTACAACTTCGCTTTGTATCCCGAACGATTGCGATTCTTCAACGGTTACAACACCCTCTTGCCCGACTTTTTCAATCGCGTCAGCGATAATCTTTCCCATTTCCTCCGACTCCGCTGAAATTGTGGCAATCTGAATAATTTCATCTTTGTTTTTAATCGGCTTAGCCATTTTTTTCAAAGCTTCAACAACAATTTCCGTGGCTTTGTCTATGCCCGTTTTAACCATCAGCGGATTCATGCCGTGAGCGATTGACTTCAACCCTCTGCTTATAATGGCCTGCGCCAAAACTACGGCTGTTGTGGTGCCGTCTCCGGCGATATCATTTGTTTTGTTCGCGACTTCTTTTATAATTTCCGCGCCCATGTTTTCAATTTTGTCTTCAAGCTCAATTTCTTTCGCGATGGTTACGCCGTCATTGGTAATAATCGGAACGCCGTAGCTCTTTTCCAAAACAACATTCCTGCCTTTTGGGCCAAGAGTGATTTTCACCGCGTCCGCGACAGTATCAATTCCTTTTTTAAGCGATTCTCTCGCTTTTTCGCTAAAAATAATTTCTTTTGCCATAAATTTTATTCAATTATTGCCAATATATTATCTTCGCTTATAATGTAGTATTTTTTATCTCCAACCTTGATTTCATCCGGACCGTATTTCGCGAAAACGACTCTCTGCCCTTTTTTAACGGACATTGGAACAATCTTGCCATTCGCATCCCTTTTGCCGGGTCCAACTTCAACGATTTTGCCCTGATCCGGCTTTTCTTTTCCAACGGTTTCAGGGATTAAAATTCCGGATTTCGTCTTTGTCCCTCGCTCTTCATCGGAAAGGGGCTCAATCAAAACATTATTGTGCAAAGGTATTGTTTTTGCCATATATTATATTTCTTGTTTATTTAGTAATAATTAATGTATTCATTTTATAAATTCAACTCGTCTTGTCAAGTATTGCGTTTTTTGAGGTGTAGTGTATAATACAGAAAATGTCTATTTTTGCTAATATTCTTCCAATTGTACAAATTGTAATTTGCGTTTCGTTGATTTTGTCCATTTTGCTCCAAAACAGAGGCGGAAGCGCGGGCGGAGTTTTTGGTGGCGGCGGCGCGTCTTACTACACAAAGCGAGGTTTTGAAAAAGCGTTATTTGCGGCAACAATAATTCTTGGAATACTGTTTGTGGCATCCGCGATAGTTTCGCTTCTTATAAGATAAATAAATGATGGATAAAATTCCCTCTCTGCGAGAATTTGTTTACATAATCAGAAATTTTTCCCTGAAAGAAAAAATCGCGTTTTTCGCGTTCGCTGTAATTTTTCTTACGACATCGCTTTTGGCCTGCTGGAAAATAAGCAATTTTTTTTTAGTAGAGACCCCTGCTGAAGGAGGAACGCTTGCCGAAGGAATTATCGGGACGCCAAGATTTATAAATCCGGTCCTGGCAATATCAGACGCGGACAGAGATATGACAAATCTTACATATTCAGGGCTTATGCGTCCGGACAACAAAGGCGGACTTACGCCGGACCTGGCTGAAAAATATGAAATTTCAGACGACGGGCTTATTTATACTTTTACTCTAAAAGAACATCTTCTTTGGCAAGACGGCGAGCCAATTACCAGCGACGATATTGTATTTACCATTCAAGAAACAAAAGACCCGGCGATAAAAAGCCCGCGAAGGGCCGGGTGGGAAGGAGTGGCGATAGAAAAGATAGATGAACGAACCGTGCGCTTCACGCTTAAAAAAGCCTACACGCCTTTTTTGGAAAACACGATAATCGGGATTCTGCCTCGGCATATCTGGCAAGAAGCAAGAGCTGAACAAATGAGCTTCAGCGAATTTAATATAAACCCCGTTGGTTCAGGCCCTTATAAAATAAAAACGGCAAACAAAAACTCTTCCGGCATTGTAACATCGTACGAACTTGTTCCGAACAAAAATTTCGCGCTCGGCAAGTCATATCTCGCAAAACTTATAACGCGTTTTTATCCGTCGGAAAAAGAGCTTTTAAGCGCTTATCAAAAAGGAGATATTGACAGCGTCAGCGCTATTACGCCCGAATCCGCTGAAAAAATCAAGAAAAGCGGCAGTACTATAAAAAACCTTTTTTTGCCGCGCGTCTTCGGAGTATTTTTTAACCAAAACAACTCAAAAATATTCACGTACAGCGAAGTCCGCTACGCCCTTGATTTCGCGACTGACAAAAAAAGAATCATAGACGAGGTGCTGCAAGGATTCGGCGCAAAAATTGACTACCCTATTCCTCCGGGCGTTTTTGGAGCGCTGCCCTCCAAAAATGAAAGCTACTCAATAGAAAAAGCCAGGCAGTTGCTTAAAGCGGGGGGATGGAAATTCAATGAAGAAGAAAAAGTTTGGGAGAAAAAAGAAAATTCTTCCAGCAAATCAAAAAACGCGGAAACATTAAGATTGGAATTTTCTCTGTCAACGTCGGACGCGCCAGACCTTAAAAAAACCGCGGAGCTTGTTAAGGCGATGTGGGAAGAAATGGGAGCGAAAGTCAATATTAAAATATACGAGATCGGAGACTTGAATCAAAACATTATCAGGCCCAGAAAATATGACGCCCTGCTTTTCGGAGAAATAATCGGCAGGGACCCCGACCCGTTCGCTTTCTGGCATTCATCCCAAAGAAACGATCCCGGGCTGAACATAGCTCTTTACGCGAATATAAAAATGGACAAATTATTGGAAGAGACGCGGACAATTTCCGACGAGTCGGAGCGCGGAGAAAAATACAAAGAATTTCAAAAAGAAATCGCGAAAGACGCGCCGGCGGTATTTTTATATTCACCGAAATTTATATATTTAATGCCAAGCGAAATTAAAGGAACCGAAAAAATGGAAAGCGTTACGGTTCCTTCCGAAAGATTCTCGCAAATACATAAATGGTATATTAAGACAGACAAAGTATGGAAAATTTTTGCAAAACAGGAAAATTAGAACATAAAAACGGGTATGATGTATGCCGCGGCGAAGGCGAGCGCGGCGAACTTCGTTACGACCTGACTGAAATTTTACCCGGCAATCAAACTTCCGGGCATTATCATCTTGGCAATGAGCCTGAACTTTATGAGGTGCGATCCGGACAAGCCATGTTTTTAACGCAAAGCCGCGACATGCAAAAAACATACCTTATAGAAGCGAGGGAAGGAGAAAAAGTAATTATCCCTCCAGATTTCAGCATGAGAACAATAAATCCTTCCGCCGAGAATAAATTAATTATTTCCAATTGGATCAACAATAGAGTTAAAAACGACTACAACGCCTTTAAAAATCCCCAGGAATCCCGCCGGGCGGGACAAGAACCGATAAAATTAACGCCGAAAGAATTGCCGAAAGAATTGGAAAATTTGGATTTTCTAAGCCATCCGGAAAAATATAAGGACATTTTAACAATAGAAAAATTATATCAAAAAACATAACTTGCCCTCGTGGTGAAATTGGCAAACACGTACGGTTCAGAGCCGTATGCCGAAAGGCTTGGAGGTTCAAATCCTCTCGAGGGCATTATTATTAAAATTATTAAAATTAAATAAACATGATGGAAAAACACACGACAGGAGAAATGCCGATAAGAATCATTCCGCTCGGCGGAGTTGAGGAAATCGGAAGAAATATGACTATTATAGAATGCGGAAATGACATTGTTGTCATTGACGCCGGCTTAGAATTTCCAGTTGAAGAAACACCGGGAATTGATTACATAATTCCCAATACAAAATACCTGGAGTCGCGCAAACACAAAATTCGGGCCTTAATTATCAGCCATGGCCATTTAGACCACACCGGAGCTATCCCCTATATTATGGATATGATAGGAAACCCGACAATCTATACCACCAAACTGACCAAGGCGATGATTCTAAGAAAACAGGAAGAATTTCCTCACGCGGCAAAACTCCGCATTGAAGAAGTTCGCTCCGGCGACAAAATAAAACTTGGCGCGCTCGCGGCAAGATTTTTTGACATAACTCATACCATCCCTGATGCCATAGGCATAATCATTGAAACGCACATCGGCAATATCATATACCCGGGAGATTTTAAAATTGAAACAGACGCGAAGGGCAACCCGCTTCAGATTGATTCATACGTCAAAATAGGCAAAGAAAATAATCTTGCGCTTCTTTTGGAAAGCACAAACGCGGAAGTGCCCGGCTTTTCCATACCGGAAAAAACCGTTCAAAGGAATCTCGAAAAAATAATCAGCGAAGCAAAAGGCAGAGTTATCACTGGAACATTCTCGTCCCTGCTTGAAAGAATCATAGAGCTGATAAAAATAGCGGAAAAATACGACAGGAAAGTCGTCATCGACGGCTTCAGCATGAAGACAAACGTGGAAATAGCCAAAGAACTGGGATATTTTAAACCAAAAGAAAACGCTATAATTTCAGTTGAAAGGATTAATGATTATCCTCCTGAAAAAATTCTCGCTATATGCACCGGAGCGCAAGGAGAAGAAAACGCGGCACTCATGAGAATCGCCAACCGAAGACATAAACATATTAAAATACAAAAAGAAGACACTATCGTTCTTTCTTCTTCAGTAATCCCAGGCAATGAACGAAGCATACAAAACCTCAAAGACAATCTCGCCAGACAAGGAGCGAAAATTATACATTATAAAGTCGCCGATGTTCATGCCAGCGGGCACGCGTACCAAGAAGAATTAAAAATGATGACTAAAATGATCAACCCTAAATTTTTAATACCGATTCATGGTTATTATTTTATGCTTAAAAACAACGCCGACCTGGCGGAGTCAATAGGCATGCGCGCGGAAAACATAGTTCCACCTCTGCGCAACGGCTCAATAATTGAAGTCGCCAAAAATAAAATCCGAACGCTTAAAGAAAGCGCTCCGGCAAACTATGTCATGGTTGACGGACTCGGAGTCAATGATGTCAAAGAAGTTGTTCTGCGCGACAGGCAAATGCTGGCGCAAGACGGGATATTCGTCATTATTACAGTTATTGACTCGCAAACCGGAAAAGTCAAAAATTCGCCGGACATCATTTCGCGCGGGTTCATTTATTTGCGCGAATCGCAAGAGCTTCTAAAACAAACCAGACAGCTCATAAAAAAGACCGTTGAAGACGCCACAGGCAAAATGCATCCCATAAATGTGACCTATGTAAAAGACCTCCTCAAAGAGCGCGTGGGCAAATTTCTTTTTCAAAAAACAAAAAGAAGGCCTATGGTACTGCCTGTTTTATTAGAGGTTTAGAAAAATTTTATGCGAATGCGGCCAACCTCAAACGGCTCTTCGGAATGCGCTATTTCAATATCCGCCTTTTTGAAAACTTCTTTTATCTTTTTGGCCAACCTGACGGCAAGCTGGTTTTCCGTGGTTGTAACTCTAAAACCGCTGTTTCGTTTTTCAATCGCGATAACGCGGTCTTGAGGATCGCGCTTTTGCGCCCTGGCGCCGTAAGCGGCAATAAGATGCGCCAATTCCGATTCATATTTTACCGGCATATTTTCAATTATAATATCGCCCTCGTATAGTTTTTTCGTAATCATGTCGCATGCCGGGCACAAGACAAAATACGTCTTTTTGCCGGCGAACTTGAATTTTTCAGTCGGCTTGCTTTCCGGATGATGCCATTCTTTTTTAAACAAGACGTTATGACAGCGCTTGCAAATAACAAGCCCTTTTTGCGCCTCGCCATATTCCTCATGCCTGGACTCGCTTTTATCCTTTGGCAATTTTATTTTGCTCGGAAATTTAAAAATTTGCGATGCCAT
>JAHIOX010000009.1 GCA_018895015.1 Patescibacteria group bacterium
ATTTTCTTTCTTTTAGCGATAAAGTCAATACTAATTAAATCTAACTTCTTTTCTCGGCGCCAGCTTTAAATTTCTCAATATCAGCAGGAAGAAGCAATCTTGAAAAATTAGCATATTTTTGAATGCCAAAAGAAGGCGCGTGAGAAAATCCGACATATTCAAGTTTTTTCTTTTTATATCTAATGTATTGTATAGCAGGAATCAAGTCCGTATCAGAACTGACTAACACGGCAGTATCATACAAATTATCAATTGCTCCAATGATTAGGTCCGTGGCAATCTTCACATCCGTCCCCTTCTCTCTCGTTTTCCCGCTATCATACATAATTCTGCCGCGCTTTATAATGAAGCCATCTTTTCCAATTTCCGATAAGAATTTCTGCTGACCCTTCACAAGTTCTTGGCTTTTAAAACTGCCATCTACATTTCTAAATATACCGGTGTAATATCTTTTCGAAATACACTCTCTGTCCCCAATAAGAAAATCCACAAATAACCTAAAATCAAATTTTTGACCTTTTGGAAAGGAAATCTCTTTATCTTTAAGATAGTGATAAAAATTACTCCCGTCTATATAAATTGCCACTTTTTCTTTGCCGAACATATTAAAACTTTAACAGATTGACAAAAAGAAAACCACCCTTGCCCGAAAGCAGAGGTGGTGATCATAGTAAATTCATTATATATCCTCCAAAAAAGATGTCAATACTTATCCACATTATTTTCAATTTATTTTATTAATTAAATCTAACTTCTTTTCTCGGCGCCAGCTTTTAATTTCTTGTTCGCGCCTTCTCGCTTCAGCCAATGTTTCGTATTTTTCTGAATATTTTAAAACCACCGGCCTGCGAATTTTTGTGTAGTGCGCGCCACATTTAGAATTATTGTGCTGTTCCAGCCTTCTCTCTAAATTATTAGTGCAACCGATATAAAGAGATTTATCAGCGCATTCAACAATATAAACGCAGTAGGGCATACGTTAAAACACTTTAAGCACCATCCAGGCCGTCTAATTTTACAAAAAAAGAACGGCGAGCTCGTCTTTTAATATCGCACTTACCATCTATAGCCATAGATAAACTTCCCTTAAAAAATACATTTTCTATTTTTTTATTAAATATCTTTGTATTCTCAATAGCGCTTTTATAATCCCCGTCATTTGATACAAGAATAGCCACGTCATATTTATCAAGAGCCGCCATAGTAACCATGTCTGTCGCTAATTGGGTGTCTAAATTCTTCTCTTGAAGTTGCCCCTTGGTACCCCTTAAATCTCCAAATTTAATTGAGACATTTGGTAATTTTTCAATTTCTCCGTAATACTTTTGGGTAAGATTATATTTTCTTTGTTCTTCTTGGGTGCCGTATTATTAAAGAATATAATTTCAGCGCATAAAAAACAAGAGCCCCGAAAGGCTCTTGTTACTTACCATAGCCGAAGCACACGATAAGGATTTATTAATTTTATATTATACAATATATATCTTTTTGTCAATATTGTTTCTGTGGATAAATTTCTAATACAAACGATATGCATCACAGAGTCATGCGCACATACAAATTTGCTGGCCTCCTCGAGTTCAGATTTCATACGACCAAACCCTGTAATATCCTTTTGACTAATTTAATTTTACCATTTCGACGCGTCTTGAGCGCTATTTATTTCGACGAAATTTCAATTTGTTTCGCCAATATCACTGCAGAAACAAAAACAACAAAAAATTCAAAATTTCCGGTTTCTGTAGCCCACCAACCCAAAATTAGGGTGACCAACCACCAAACGATTGGATTTTTATTAAATTTTTTCATAATCTTATTTTACCATTTCGACGGAACTTGAGCGACTAGAAAATTTTACAATCACTTGTTTAAAACCAAAGATAAGTAATTATCGCCCCGATAATTCCACACAAAATTAAAAAACCAAGAAAAGAAGCTTTTATTTCTTTTTCAAGCCTTTCAACTTTTTCCTCTAATTCTTTTATTTTCCCTTCCATAATTTAATTTTACCATTTCGATGCGTCTTGAACGAGCAAATTCCCTAACACAAATTTTAATAAAGTTAACGCATGGATTCAATCTTCCGATTCCTACATATTTCTTCTCCTCACCGAGTAAACACCCAAAAACACTGTGATTATTTGAGTGATTATTAGATACATAAAATATTGATTTTGAACTTTTTCTAACTCAAACGATTCATCAATATTTTTTGAAATAGCAATATTCAAATTATCATAGGTTGTTTGGTATTCATTTAGATTACGGTCATACTCCGCAAAATTATTTATTTTTAATGATTCAATCTCTGTCTCTTTTTTTGATGGAAAATGATTGTTTGTTAAAAACGACTTAGCATTTATATAATATCCGTAAGATTCCCTTAATACGGCTGGATCATTTAAAATCACTCCACTATTCACTATATATCTCCAGACATGAACTATTTTATCTGACGCTCCCCATGTTGTAGAAAGTCCCTGAGCGGTCAATCCATAAAATCGCTTCACATTAATCTCATTTGAAATTTGGTAAATCTGAATGGAATAATATATTGCAATTACACCCAAAACGATAACAGTAATGTCAATAATTTTTTGTGATCTCTGTTTACAAAATTTCACAAAAAAACTCTTATCAGAAATTTCCTGGTCGTCATTATTCATATATTTTAATGCTTCTCGTGCTAGCTGTTAATGGCTGCGGGACTAGGACTCGAACCTAGATACCATGCTCCAGAGGCATGTGTCCTGCCATTAGACGATCCCGCAATAATTAACTAAATTATCTTCAAGTTTTCTTATTATCCTTTCTTTTTCTGTTCTGCAGTCTTTTAATTTTCTTTCATATTCTCTTGCGTCTTTTTCAAGATTAAACTCTTTCTTAAAGACTAGCTTGAATGGCGCATATGCTTTAGTGGATTTTACTTTAAATTTATTATGTTCAAACAACCTTTTCTGCAACCTATTAGTGCTACCAACATAATACCATTTATTTTTCTCGCTCTTGATTAAATAAACAAACCACATATATCCTGCCGTTAGACCTGCCTGCGCAGGCAGGCGACTCGGCAATATTCTATTTACACTTTCAAATATCTTTTTACGGCGATGTAGCTTGAGAAAGCCCCTACCGAAACGCCCAGCAAAAGCAAAATCAAAAATATTTGTCCGAAATTCGCGACGTAATATTGAAAAATATTTATTCCGCTGAAAAAATTATCCGTCATCGGGCCAAGCCAAAGCGTTAAAGGGTAAAAAATAATCATGGCTATTATGCTGGAAATAACGCCGTAGATTACGCCCTCAACAATAAACGGGCCCCTTACGAACCTGTCGCTCGCACCGACCAATCTCATTACGCCGATTTCCTCCCTTGAAATATAAATTGCCAATCGGATTGTATTGAAAGCGATAATGATTGAAATAATAACCAAAATCACGCTGATTGCCGTGCCCAATGTTTTAGCCGAATCAAGAATTTTGGAAAGGCGGTCAATAACTTTTTTATTCTGATAATAATTTATTTTATCTATCATGGAGCCGCCTGCGGTGCCGGATTGAGATTCAAGATACTTCGCGACTGAATCGTATTGCGAAGTTTCTTTTGTCTTAATGTTAAGCATCGCGCCAAGAGGATTCTCGCCCAATTCTTCAATAGACTGCATTATCAAAGCGTTGTCCTTGTGCCTTTCCTTGAAATTTTCCAAGGACTGTTCAGCGGAAACATACTCCGCGCTTTTCACTTCCGGCAATTTTGAAACCGAATCCTTAAGCGCCAAAATATCCGATTCTTCAGCGTCTGTCTTAAAATAAATACTTATATCAACCTTGTCCTGAATTTGGCTTATCATTGATCCCAATATCGCTCTGGAAAAAATAAGCGAACCAATCGTAAAAAGAGTAATGACTATAACTAAAACAGTCGCCAAAGAAATCCAGCCATTGCGCCAAAAATTTACAAAACCCGCCTTTATTACCCTTTTTGCTTTAATCCATATCATAAATTTTAAAATTAGAAATTAAATTTTATATGACATATCTTCCTTCTTTGTCATCGCGAACCATCTTCCCTTTTTCAAGAGTGATTACGCGCCTGCCCAAAGAATCAATAATTGATTTATTGTGTGTCGTCATTATCACGGTCGTGCCAAACTCATTTACCTTTTTCAAAATATTGATAATTTCCCAAGTGTTCAACGGGTCAAGATTCCCTGTCGGCTCATCCGCGATAATAACATCAGGCTGGTTTATGATAGCCCGCGCGATCGCGACTCTCTGGCGCTCTCCCCTTGAAAGCTCGTCCGGAAAATGCCAGCTTTTGTCCACCAAATTAACCAGTTCCAAAACCTGCGGCACGTCTTTTTCTATGTCTTCCGGCATCTTTCCGGCCGCCTCCATGGCAAAAGCGATATTTTCATACGCCGTTTTATTCGGCAGCAAGCGAAAATCTTCAAAAACCGTGCCTATTTTCCGCCTAAGCATATGCAATTCTTTTCTGCCAACGCCATGGACATCAATTGACTCAAAAAAAACATGGCCGGAGGTCGGTTTTTCTTCGGCCAATAAAAGCTTCAACATGGTTGTTTTTCCAGACCCGGACTGCCCCACTATTGAAACGAACTCATTCGGCTCAATCGCAAAACTTATCTCCTCCAAAGCGATTGACGTCGGTGAATAAATTTTTGAAACTTTATCAAAATAAATCATGATTATAAATTTTTCTCTGCTTCTATAAATTCATCAATTTTGCCCTCCAAAACGCCGCCAACGTCGCTCGTTTCAACATTAGTCCTATGGTCTTTCACAAGCTTGTACGGATGGAAAACATAAGATCTGATTTGACGTCCCCACTCCGCCTCAACAATTTTGCTTATCCTCATTGATTCCCTTTCTTCTTCGCGCAAAGCGGCCTGATATTTATATAATTTTGACTTTAATATCTCCAAAGCCTTCTCCTTATTCTGCATCTGCGACCTTTCTGAATCAACATGGGCGCTAATATTCGTTGGCAAATGAATAATTCGAACCGCAGTTTCCCTTTTATTTACGTTCTGCCCGCCGGGACCGCTCGCCTTGGCGTATTCCATTCTTAATTCTTTTTCGGGAATTTCAATTTCTTCCGGCGCGACAAATTTCGGCACAACTTCCACTAAAGCGAAAGAAGTATGGCGCAGTTTTTTCGCGGAAAAAGGAGAAATGCGCACTAAACGATGCACGCCTGACTCGTTTTTCAGAGTTCCGTAAGCGCCCTTGCCTTCTATTTCAAATGTAATGTTCTTAAAACCACCCGACTCTGCCTTATGCTCATGCAAAATTTTTACTGCCCATCCTCTAGCGCCGGCAAATTTCTGGTACATTTCAAAAAGAATTCTTACCCAATCTTCCGCGTCATCGCCTCCGGCTCCTGCAAAAAATGTTATCACCGCGCCGCCCTTGTCATATTTGCCTTTGCCAGCCAATTTGTCTTTCAAAATGCTTATTTCTTTTATAACGCCTTGCGCTTTTTCCTTGTCTTGCCAAAAATTCAGACTGGCCATTTCTTTTTCAAGCTCTTCCAGCTTCTTGCGTATCTCTTCCATAATGCAATTGTAACTCGCGAACAATAATCTTGCAATACAGGCGCGTATTTATGTATTATATCTATGTTAAGCATTATCGCCGATGTAGCTCAGTTGGTAGAGCAACTCCATGGTAAGGAGTAGGTCGCCGGTTCGAATCCGGCCATCGGCTTAGAATATTGCCACCTTAGCTCAGTTGGTAGAGCAGTACTTTCGTAAAGTAAAGGTCCCCGGTTCGAATCCGGGAGGTGGCTCAAAAAATTAAATTTGTCTTATTTCGCAAGATAGTTTATAATATGGACGTTCGTCCCGAGGGACATCAATCCCGAGGGATGATTTATGCGGGGTGGGCCAGCAGTAGGCCGAAAGGCTCATAACCTTTAGACATTGGTGCAATTCCAATCCCCGCAAATCTTGCTTTATAATATAAATAAGCCAGTGTAGTTCAACGGTTAGAACAAGGGACTCATAAGCCCTGGACAGAGGTTCGACTCCTCTCACTGGCAATGCAGCCGTGGTGTAGCCTGGTTAACACGCCTCCCTGTCACGGAGGAGATCGCCGGTTCAAATCCGGTCGGCTGCGCAGATTTAAATATACTTCAATTCCTTGAGTGCTTTTTCGTATTTTGCTATGGCGGCTCGCGCTTCGTCTATGCGAAAATCAAATTTTCCCGCCTCATGTGCGATTTTATTTCTAATTTTATGCGCGTCCCAAACATCCTGGAGGCTGTCAAAATCACTTGGCTCGACATTTTTTAATAATTCTCCTAAATTTTCTCCGCCGTATCCGGCCTTTTTTAAAATGTCATAAATCAACGAATCCGCTTCAATAACCGCCATTCTCCATTCCGCAGAATTCTCCATGTCAAGATGCTTTTTAATACGCGCCCATTGCTCAACGGATTTTTTTATGTCTTCTTCTTGCGGAAACAACAAATCAGCCGCGGAAACCGGGCTCTTGCTCAAGCGCCCAATTTTAATTAACAAAATAATTACTCCGGCAAAAGCGGTCACAGAAACAAAAGTGGAAATAAATTTAAAAGCCGGACCTCCAAACCAAGATATCAAGCCGATAATTTTAAGCGCGATAAAACTTAAAAGTTCAAAAAACTTGTTAAAAAAATAGTCAAGATTCAAATATTTAGGCTGTGGAATTTTGTTCATATTGCTTGCCAATCTCAAATAATAAATCTTCCCTGAACCAAGGGGCGATAAATTGAATTCCGATCGGCAATCCGGACAAAGAATAACCGGCTGGCACGGAAATAGCCGGCACCCCGGCCAAATTTGCCGGCACGGTAAAAATATCAGACAAATACATTTGAAGCGGGTCTTCAGTTTTTTCGCCTATTTTAAACGCCGGCGTCGGCGCCACAGGAGACAAAATGATATCAAAATTTCCTTTTTTGGCGTCAAACGCCTCCTTAAAATCTTTTCTTATTAACGCTCTCGCTTTCTGCGCCCTGCCGTAATACTCGTCATAATATCCGGCTGAAAGAACGTATGTTCCAAGCGCGATTCTTTTTTTCACTTCTTTGCCAAAACCGCGCGCTCGCGTTTCCATGTAATCCTTAAGAAGATTCTCTCCCTTTACTGAAAGCCCGTACTTTACCCCGTCAAAACGCGCCATATTTGAAGAAACTTCAGCTGGCATAATTATATAATAACAAGCCAAAGAATATTCCAGATGCGGCAATTCAATTTCTTCTATCGCGTGCCCCAGGTTGCGTAAGATTTTTACTGATTCATCAATAATATTATTTACTTCATTATCAACGCCTCTTCTGTCATATTTTAATAAACCAATCCTTAATTTTTGATTATTTTGGACATTTAATGTCCGCTTGGATATTAAATGTCCGAGCGAAGTTGAATCAAACTCGTCTTTTCCTTTGATAACATTAAAAATGATTTCCGCGTCTTCCACCGTTTTCGCGATTGGGCCTATTTGATCAAGAGATGACGCCATGGCAATTAAGCCATAGCGCGACACCTCGCCGTAAGTCGGCTTTAATCCTACCACTCCGCAAAAGCTAGCCGGCTGCCTTATTGAGCCGCCGGTATCCGAGCCAAGCGCCGCTACGCATCCCTGCATCGCGACAGCGGCCGCTGAACCGCCGGACGAACCACCGGGAACTCGCTCTAAGTCATAAGGATTTCCAGTCGGACCAAAAGCGGAATTTTCCGTTGAGCTTCCCATCGCGAATTCGTCCATATTCGTCCTGCCCAAAAAAATCGCTCCCTTGCCATAAAGTTTTTTTATCACAGTCGCGTCATAAACAGCCCGATATTTTTCTAAAATTTTAGAGCCGGCCGACGCTATTTTGCCTTTTATTAAAATGTTGTCCTTGATGGCAAAAGCTATTCCGGACAATTCCGCGGGCTCTTCTCCGGCTAAAATTTTTTTATCCTGCTTTTCGGCAAATTCAAAAGCGTCATCAAAAATCTCCAAATAAGCGTTTATGTCTTTGTTTTTCTTTGCTGTATTCTCTTGATAAGCGGAAACAAGCGAGCGGCAAGAAACTTCGCGGTTTTTTATCATCCCCTGCGTTTTTTTAATTGTTAAATTTTTTAAATCAATCGTATTATTCATTGCTACAATATATGTTTTACCTTTATATATCCGCCCTCAACTGACGAAGCCTCTCTAATCAAATCAGCTGAAAACTCTCCGGGCTTATTGCCATCCGCGTCTTCTCTCATAATATTTTCCGATTCCGTGGTCCTGCCGGCTTCTTGATCGCTTACTCCGCCAACATCAATTTTTTTTAAAATTGAAACATAATTCAAAACCGCCTCAAATTCTTTTTGAAGCCTTTTTTTCTCTTTAGAAGTTAATTCTATCCTTGCCAAAATCGCCAATTTTTCAACATCAACACTCTTCATCTTTATAAATTCGGCAAATAAGCCGACAAAATTTCTATCTCCTTTTTCTCTTTGCTCGCAATATCAGCGCGGCCGCCCCTCTCATAAAGCTCAATGGCTTTTTTTCTCTTTTTTATTTCGCTAGAAATTACTTTTAAAACCTCATCGTCGTTCAGCCGGCTCTTTTTTTCCAAATCATTTTCGCCCGCCTTGGCAAGATTTGTCCTTTTGGCAATTTCAGAATTCCTAATTTCCGCCTGAAGCATTTTCAAGACCGGCAATTTTATCTCGTCTTTCCCCTTAAACGCCTCTCTAAAATCGCTATTCAATTTTTCTTTTAGATTCATAATATTTTAATTATAGCACAACCCGCCAGATTTATCCGCCTTTGGCGGAGGCGGGCAAGCTATTCCAGCATCTTTAAAAACTGCTCCTCGTTTAAAATTTTTACGCCTAATTTTTTAGCTTTCTCGTATTTCAAGCCGGGCTCTTCGCCGGCAACTACAAAATCGGTGTTTTTGGAAACCGACTCCGCGGTATGCCCGCCTTCTGTTCTTATTTTTTCTTTTGCGTCTTCGCGCGGCATTGATTTTAAAGAGCCAGTCAGAACAAATATCTTGCCGCCAAATTTCACTCCTTTCTTTTTCGCAATATTTTTTATCTTTATCCTCTTAAGCAATCTTTCGAGAAATATTTTATTATGCGGGTCTTTAAACCAATTAAAAATACTTTCAGCAACGACTTCGCCGATGTTTTTTATTGACTTCAATTCTTCAGTGCCGGCTTTTTTAAGATTTTCAATTGACCCGAAGCGCTCGGCTAAAATGCCGGCCGTTTCAGTTCCGACATTTAAAATTCCAAGAGCGGTTATAAATCTAACCAAAGAAATTTCTCTCCTTTCCCCGATTGATTTAATAATATTCTCCGCGGATTTTTCGCCAAACCTGTCCAATGGCGCCAAATCGCCTTCTTTTAAATCAAAAATGTCCGCGGCGTCCTGAATCAAGCCGTTATCCAAAAAAGCGTTAATAATTTTAGGCCCAAGCCCTTCAATATTAAAACCGCTTTTTGAAACAAAATAATACAGCTCGCGGCGATGCCTAAAAGCGCATTTTTTATTCACGCACTTTGTAATCGGACTCTCTTTTTCTCTTACCAATTGCCCTTCGCAAATAGGGCATTTCTCCGGCATTTTAAATTCCCTCTCTCTTCCGGCGCGAAGTTCTTTTAAAACTTTGACAACCTCAGGAATTACATCGCCAGCCTTTTGAATAATAACCGTATCACCTATTTTCAAGCCCAATCTTTTAATTTCCTCCTCGTTATGAAGAGTCGCGCGGCTCACCGTACTGCCCGCAACCAATACCGGCCTTAAATACGCCACCGGGGTCAAAACTCCGGTTCTCCCTATCTGAATCTGAATATCCTCAACTATTGTTGTCGTTTGCTCGGCCGGAAATTTAAAAGCCACGGCAAAGCGAGGCGCTTTTCCTGTATAGCCCAGCGCTTCCCGCAAATCGCGCCTATTTAATTTTACAACAATGCCATCAACCCAATAATCTTCTTTATTTTTTTTCTTTCTCCACTCTTTCCAAAAATCTATTACTTCATTTATGTTGCGGCAAAGTTTAAAATTTTTATTAACCTTAAACCCAAGTTCTTTTAATTTCTTCAATTCTTCAATCTGGGTCTTTGGCGATTGAAAACTCGACTGCGACAAGCCATAAACAAAACTGTCTAATTTGCGCGAGGCGGCAATTTTTGAATCAAGCTGGCGGATAGCGCCGGCTGCCGCGTTTCTTGGATTCGCGAAAAGTGGAAGCCTCTTTTCCGCCTGCTCCTTATTTAATCTTCCAAACTCTCTTCTACTCATCCAAACTTCGCCCTCAACTACAATATCCGCGTCATTTTCAAGGCGCAACGGTATACTTTCTATGGTTTTAACATTTTGAGTAACATTTTCTCCTGTCAAACCATCTCCGCGCGTAGCGGCGCTTTTAAGAATCCCTTTTTCGTACTCAAGAATGATTTTAAATCCGTCAATTTTCAGTTCGCAGGCGTATTCTATTTGGAGCTTTTTTTCAACACCGAGTGATTTCTCCAGCATTCGCTTGACACGCGCGTCAAAATCCCTGATTTCTTGCTCGGTAAAAACATCTTCAAAAGACCATTGGCGAACTTTGTGGGCAATTTTAAAAAATTTTTTCAGCGGCGCGCCTCCGACTCTTTGAGTCGGAGAATCAGAAACAACAAATTCCGGGAATTGCCGTTCAAGCTGGTAAAGCTCGTGTTTTAATGAATCAAGCGCCGCGTCTGAAATTTCTTGCTTATCCAATACATGATAAAGATATCGGTGATAATTTATAACCTTCTTTAACTTTTCAATCCTTTTTTTTGCCTGCTTTGCCTGCATAAAAATAACTCAGTATGTAACTCTGATAGCGCGTTCAACCTTGCGAGGGCTGACTGAAGAACAACTGACATTATATCCTCTGGATTCAATTATTGTGAGAACCGGATTCATCTTATCAATACTCACCTTAACGCAAGCGTTATTGCCAAGATTCACATTAAAATTTTCCGATTGAGCGCCGCCTACGCTAAAATTCTGCCCGGCGCAGGAAATAGTATTGCTATCCGGAACTGCGGCAGGGTCAAATGCCGCCCCTTTAACATCCCAGTAAAGAGCGCATTCAATGCCAGAATCCGCGGCGTGAAAAGCGATTTGGGATTCTCTTCCCAAGCCGGAAATTTGTATTTCTGTCAAAATAACAAAAAAAACGCCCAGCCCGACGATTAAAGCGACACTCGCCAGTATCATTGACAACAATAAAGTAAACCCCGTTTTTTTCATATTTATATTTTTTATCATGAATCCAATTTTCTTTGGCTGATTGTTGTTTGCAAATTAAGCTTTGATTCAATGCCTTCCTTATTTTTAGCTAAACCGTTTATCACCAATGTAACTCTCGGCTGTTGAAAATCGCCGGCGGCTTCTCCGTCAATGAAAAAAAGAAGTTTTGTAATAACAACTTCAGGGGCGGTTAACGCGAAAAAATTAACTCCGTTATCAGACCTCTCAATGCGGCCGCTTAAAAGCCGGTAAAAAATCATATCTCCGTCAACACTAGTAAAAGTTAGGGAAGTCCCGCCACCTCCGACAATGTAATCCTGCCCGCTTCTTATTTCGCGCGCCATCAATTCTATGGAAAAATTAAGATTATCGTTCACGGCCCTTACCACTTCCGCTTTCCTTTGTATATTACTGATGTTTAAAAAAGCCGAAAGGCAAACAACCGTTATCACGGTAAAAACCGTTACCGCCACCATCATTTCTATTAGAGTAAACCCGGATTTCTTCATAATTATTTCCAGTTAAAAAGATGGTCTTCCCAAGTAAATGATTTTACTCCGAATTTCTCGGGCCACTCAACCGTTACTGCCACTTTCGCCTCGTCTAAACCGCCTCCGATATTTATTCGGTCAATATTTATAGTCCGTTTAAAAATTGTATTCTGTCCATTGGCATAATTATAATATTGCCCGGAATCATCATATTTAATATTAGGGCATTCTCCTCCGCCACAGTTAATTATTTGATCATTGGGAATATCTACTATGCATCCATTTGCGACCCAGCAATTATTAAGTCCGGTAAGCCA
>JAHIOX010000010.1 GCA_018895015.1 Patescibacteria group bacterium
AAAAGAGGAAAGAAAGAGGAAGAAACGATAGAAGAAAAATAAAGTTTCTTTTTTAAAATGGCTATATCTAAAAAAAATCTCGTTTTTGGCCTGACGCTTTTGGTTGTTTTGTTTTCGTATGGAAATGTTTTTTTGTCGGCCGAGGAGGTTGACCCGAACGCCGTTGCAAATCGCCGCGCCCAGCTTGAGGAGGAATTAAAAAATATTGAAGCGCAGATAGAATCCCAGAGGAGCGTTATTCAGCAAAAGCAAAAAGAAGCGACCACTCTTGAGCGCGATATCGCGATATTTGACGCGAAAATAGCAAAAGCAAAGCTTGAAATTAAAATGCGCGACATAGAGATAGCCCAGCTGTCGGACGGAATTAGCAATCGTTCCGTTTCCATAAAATCGTTGTCTGTAAAAATTGACGATAAAAGGAACTCAATCGCCGAGTTTCTTCGCAATACGAATGAGATTGATTCAATTTCACTTATTGAGATTTTTTTAGGCAATGAAACTCTATCCGATTTTTTTGTTGAACCGGATTCTTACGAATTAATTCAGCGTTCTTTGCAGGATTCGCTTGCGGAGTTTCGCGACACAAAAAATCAGACAGAAAAAGAAAAGGAAGAATTGGAAAATAAAAAAGCCGAGCAGGTCGCAATGAGAGGCATACAAGAAATTGAAAGAAAAAGATTAACGCAGGCTGAAACCGAGAAAAAAAGAATTTTAAAAATTACAAAAGGTGAAGAATCAAAATATCAAAAGGTTTTATCAGAGAGTCAAAAAAGCGCGGCCGCCATAAGAACGCAGCTCTTTTTGCTTACCGGTTCGCCGTCTATCCCGTTTGAGAAAGCGGTTGAATACGCAAATATGGCTTCGTCCGCAACCGGGATAAGGCCGGCGTTTCTGCTTGGTGTTATTGCCGAAGAATCAAATTTAGGCGCGAATATTGGTACTGGGAATTGGAAAACAGACATGCATCCAACGAGAGATGCGCCTATTTTTAAAGAAATAACGGCAAAACTGGGTCTTGATCCGGACAAAATGCCTGTTTCAAAAAAAGCTTGGTATGGTTGGGGCGGCGCGATGGGTCCGGCGCAATTTATTCCTTCAACATGGGTAATGTATGAAAAGAAGATTGCCGCGCTTACCGGCCATAATCCTCCAAATCCATGGGATCCTTATGACGCTTTTATGGCGTCAGCTATTTTATTGACGGAAAACGGAGCCGTAGCAGGGAATTTGGCTAGCGAGCGGTTGGCGGCTTTGCGTTATTTAGCCGGTTGGAAAAACGCTGGAAAATCGGCATACGCTTTTTACGGAGATGATGTTATGGAGCTGGCCGCGAAATATCAAAGCCAGATTGATATTTTGAAACAATAACTAAAATCAAGGTGTTTAAATCAAGGTGTTTCCTTGATTTACTTAATCAAGGAAACACCTTGATTGGCGCCAAACGCTTTCACTATCGGTTCTAAATTTCCTTCCATTATTTTTTCAATATTGTGCCAGGATTTTTTAATTCTGTGGTCGGTTATTCTGTCTTGCAAAAAATTGTAAGTCCTTATTTTCTCGGACCTGTCCTGCGTTCCGATTTGTTCTCTGCGCTCTGTCGCTATCCCGCCGCTTTTTTCTTGCTCTTTTATTTGCGACAGTTTGGCTTGCAGAACGGTTAGCGCCTTTTCGCGATTTCTTTGCTGGGATCTTTCGCTTTGGCAGGCGGAGATTATGCCCGTTTGTTTATGGAGGATTCGGACTGCTGTTTCAACCTTGTTTACATTTTGCCCGCCCGGGCCGCCAGACCGCGTGAATGTTATTTCTATATCCTGGGGCTTTATTTCAATTTGCTCTTCCGGATTTTGCGCGAGCACCGCGACAGATGCCGTTGATGTGTGGATTCTGCCTGTTTTTTCAGTGGCAGGCACTCTTTGGACTCTGTGCACGCCGCTTTCGTTTTTTAAACTTTCGTAGGCGCCCTTGCCGTTGATTTCAAAAACAACCTCTTTGTATCCGCCAAGGTCGCTTCGCGACTCATCTATTTTAGCTACTTTCCAATTTTTGTTTGACGCGTAGCGAGTGTACATTTCCGCCAGTTCAGACGCAAACAAGCTGGCTTCTTTTCCTCCAGCTCCGGCTCGAATTTCAAGGATTACATTTTTAATTTCATTAAGCATAATAATATAACAAATCTTAATCAAGGTGTTTCCTTGATATAAATATCAAGGAAACACCTTGATTAGCTGGCTTGATTTATTTAATCTAGGAGACACCTTGATTAGCTGGCTTTTGCCTTGCGAGTTTTGAATTTTTCCACGCGGCCGGCCGCGTCAATCAGCTTTTTCTTTCCTGTAAAAAATGGATGGCACGCGCTGCAAATTTCCACTGGAATTTTTTCTTTGGCGGAGCCGGCGGTTATTTCATTCCCGCAGGCGCATTTTATGACTGCCTTATCATAGTATGTTGGGTGTATATCTTTTTTCATAGCTCTTATCGCGTATTATACATGTGGATAAGATATTTTGCAAATGCATCGTATTAAAATATAATTAAAGCATATGAAAAACAAAACAGGTTTATTTTTATTAACGGCGTTTTTGGCTTTAGTTTTAATCGGAACATTTTTTGACATACCCGCTCCAGACAGAGTTTTGGCCGCGAGCAACGCGGTAACCGGCTATGCCTGGTCTGAAAATATCGGTTGGATTAATTTTAATCCTCCATTGGGCGGCGTTTTTCTTGACGATGCCACTGGAAATTTTTCCGGCTATGCCTGGTCTGAAAATATCGGCTGGCTTGATTTCGGCCCGTCAGCCGGTTTTCCGGCGGCGCCTAATTATGGCGCGAAAGCTGATTTAACAACAGGCGCGGTTACCGGATGGGCAAAAGCGGTTGAGGGCGGCTCGGCTCAAAGCGGAGGATGGGATGGCTGGATAAAAATGAGCGGTTCAGCTCCAAATTACGGCGTAAGTATTGATTTAGGGGGCACGGGAAATTTTTCCGGTTGGGCGTGGGCGTCAGATGTTGTCGGCTGGATTGCTTTTAGCGGAGACACTTCAGGCGCCGGCGGAGGAGATTACAGAGCAAAAATCACTCCAATTGTTTTTACGCCTCCAACTCTTAATTTTTCAGCAAGTCCGAATCCCGTAGCCTATAATACCGCCTCTACTCTTACGTGGTCGGCAACGAACGCGAATTCGTGCGCCGCTTCCGGAGATTGGTCAGGCGCTAAAGCGGTTTCCGGCTTGCAATCAACGGGTAATCTTACTTCCGCAAAAACATACACGCTTGCTTGCACCGGAAACGGAGGCACAGTAACAACAAAAAGCGTAACAGTTACGATTGACGCAACCACGATTCCCGACTTCAGCTTAAATAATTCAGGCGCCATTCTTGCCACGATAATCGGAAGCCAGGTGAAAATTCTCGGGGGCAGTTTAATCAGCGTGTCGCCGCAAAACGGCTTTAGCGATTCCGTGTCTTTGTCAATTATTTCCGGAAATCCGGTTATAGCAGGAGCAAGTTCTAATCTCAATGATTTATTATTGACTTCCGCTGAATACGCGGTTGGCTCAACCTTAAC
>JAHIOX010000011.1 GCA_018895015.1 Patescibacteria group bacterium
CTGATTACAAGGCGCTTAAAGGCGACCCGTCGGACAATATCATAGGCATTCCTGGCATTGGCGATAAAACAGCCAAAGAGCTTATAATTAATTTCGGCCGCATAGAAAATTTATATAAAAAATTAAAGAAAGACAAAAAGGAGCTGGAGAAAAAAAATATTAAACCGAGAATAATTAAAATTCTTGAAGAAAACGAGGAAGAGGCGGAGTTCAGTAAATCTTTGGCGGAAATAAACAAAAGCGCGCCGATAAAATTTTCAGTTGACGAAAGCGCGCTGAAAAAAAATTTTGACATTGAAAAAGTAAAACAGATTTTTTTGGAACTCGGCTTTAAGAGTTTGGTTGAGAGGTTGGCCCCCAAAGGTTTAACCTTTGGGGCAAAGGTTAAACCTTTGGGGGAGGAGAAGGAGCTTTTTGAAAAATTTAGAGGCGAAGTGCCGGAGAAATTATTTTATGAAATAGAACTGCCGCTTTCAAAGATTCTTTCGGAGATGCAGGAGAGAGGAATTTTAATTGACGTAAAATATTTAAACAAGCTGTCCGGCGAGCACCATAAAAAATTAAAAGATTTGGAAAAAAAAATTTGGTCGTTTGCCGGAGAGGAATTTAACGTAAGTTCGCCTCAGCAGCTTGGCAAGATTATTTTTGAGAAATTAAAGCTTAATAACAAAAAGATAAAAAAGACATCCACCGGCGCTTATTCAACAAATATTTCAGAATTGGTAAAACTGAAAGACGAATACCCGATTATCAATAAAATTATTTCCTACAGGGAGCTGTCAAAATTAGTTTCCACGTATATCGATACTTTGCCCGGGATGGCTGACAAAGGCGGCAGAATACACACCACTTTCAATCAAGCGGGAACCGTTACCGGCAGGATTTCGTCGCAGAATCCGAATCTCCAGAATATTCCGGTAAGAACAAATCTTGGCAAGGGCGTGCGCCGCGCGTTTATCGCCGGCAATGGATTTAAATTAGTCGCTTTTGATTATTCGCAAATTGAATTGCGCGTAGCCGCTATCTTAAGCAAGGACAAAAAATTGGGAGAGGTTTTTAAAAAAGACGAGGATGTCCATAGCGCAGTCGCTTGCGAAGTTTTTAATGTTTCTCCGGATAAAGTAACTGAAGAAATGAGACGCAGGGCAAAAATTATAAATTTTGGAATTATTTATGGAATGGGCATTAATGCCTTAAGCAAAAATCTTGGATGCGCGAGAGAAGAAGCGCAAATGTTTTATGACGAATATTTTAACGATTTTAACGGGGTCGCGGATTACATAGAGCGTGTTAAGAATTTCGCGCGCGAACGCGGATATACCGAGACTTTGTTCGGGAGAAAAAGATTTTTTCCGGAAATAAATTCCCGGTTTGATTACGTGAGAAAAGAGGCCGAACGCATGGCGACAAACGCTCCGATACAAGGCACTGCCGCTGATTTTATAAAACTGGCGATGGTTAGGGCGGATAAAATTTTGGCAGAAAATAAAATAAAAGACAGGACTTTTCTTTTGCTTCAGATTCATGACGAATTGCTTTATGAAATAGAAGAGAAAACGCTCAATGAGGCCGTTCCGATTATCAAGGAAGCGATGGAAGGAGTTTATAAAAACGAAGTGCCTTTAAAAGTCAAGATATTAACAGGCGAGAATTGGAGAGATATGGTAGAATTTAAAATATAGAATTATGGTTAAGAAAAAAATACTTCTTGTGGAGGATGATGATTTTTTCAGGGAGCTTATTCTTAAAAAGCTGCAGAAAGAAGGTTTTGACGTTTCAGCTTCAAAAAACGGCAATGAAGCGCTTTCTTATTTGCGGTTAAACGCTCCGGACCTCGTGATTCTTGATTTGATTTTGCCTGATTTAAGCGGATATGAAATTTTGGCGGCTATTAAAAAGGAGCCAAGAACCCAAGGCGCGCCAGTGGTTGTTTTAAGCAATCTTGGACAGCAGGAAGATGATGAAAAGGCGAAATCTTTGGGCGCCGCGGATTTTATGATAAAGGTTAATTTTACTCTGGAAGAGATCGCGGAAAAAATAAAAAATTTTCTTAAAGAGAAATAAATACGCGAATTAAAAATATGCTTTACCTTATTTACGGGAAGGATAATTTTAGAAGCAGAGAGAAGCTAAACCAGCTTCTCGCTTTTTTTAGCTCTAGAATATCCGATACCGGTATTTTTAGAATAGATGCGGAAAATTTTGAGATTCTTCGGCTGGAGGAATTGATCAGGTCGCGGATTCTTTTTGAAAAAAAATACGTGGTAGTTTGCGATAATGTTTTTGAAAACAAAGAAGCGCGGAATTTTGTGAAAAAAAATATTGGCGCGATCGCAGATTCCGCTAATATTTTTATTTTTTTGGAAACGGATTTAGACGCCGATTTTTTGGAATTGTTTAAAAAGCGCGCTGAAAAAATTCAGGAATTCACATTGCTCGCCGGCTTGAAATTGAGGAAATGGATTAAAGAAAAAGCGGGGGAAATTCCTTTTGCCAGCCAGGAAGAAATTATAAAAAATTGCGGTTCGGATTTGTGGCGCGCCTCAAAAGAAATTGAGAAGTATAAGCTTGGCATGGTCTTCAATCAAGGTGTTTCCTTGATTGCGTATCAAGGAAACACCTTGATTGGAAAATACAATCTATTTGCAATTTGCGACGCGGTCGCGGAAAGAAACAAAGGAAAGGCGTGGGTGTCTCTTCAGGAGGGGATATTGTCTGGAATTTTGCCGGAGGAAATTTTTTATAAGGTTGTGTGGGAGATAAAAAACTTGCTGATGATAAAAAAACTTCAATCCGCCGGCGTAAAAAATTTAGAAAAAGAAACCGGACTGCATCCTTTTGTGGCGAAGAAGGCGCTTTTTGGCGCGCGGAATTTTACTGAAGAAGAACTGCGGGGGCATTCTTTCGGGCTTGTAAATCTTTACCACGATGTCCGCAACGGCCGGGCGGAATTTCAAATAGGCCTGGAAAAATTCTTATTGAGAATATAAAAATTGATTGTCGTGTCCGCCCGGCAGGAGTCGAACCTGCGACCATCTCCTTAAAAGGGAGCTGCTCTACCAACTGAGCTACGGGCGGGGCTATGGGCGGATAAATTTTGTTAACGCAAAATTTATGTGTGGCGGTCTGCCAAGACAAAAGCGCAGAATGAATCCGGTTTGATGACCGCGTCAAATCCGTACCCTCTTACCATGCCGACAACCGCTTCAATCAAATCTTTTGTCGGGCCGTTTTTGCCTACGTCAAGGTGCACTGTTATTTTGTTATTCCAAAAAAAATCTTCTCCCAAACGGTCTTTTAATCTGCTTTTCAACTCTTGCACAAATGTTATTGAATACATCGTTTCTTTGTAAATTCTGTCCTGCATGGTTGGGCAGAAAATTTTTTCCGATTTTGTCCAAAAATATCTGCCGCCGTTGCCGATTCTTAAAATCGCGATTGCCGTTACAAAATGCGTGTCTTTCACTCCTTCAGAGTCAGTGCCGATGGTAATCTTGTATTGCGCCACCGGCTCGCTGTTGATATAGGCGACAAGTTCGCCGATAACCTCTTCGAATTTTATGTATCTTTTCAGCGTTTGGTTGTAAAATTGTATGTTATCTGACATTTGCTTATTTTTTATAGCGGGAGATCAATGGAAAACAATCCGGGGCCAAAAAGAATCAGGCTGACACTTACTACAAAAATCAAGGAATCAAGCAATTTTCTTTCAGGCGCGATAACGATTTTTTTAATCTTGGCATCAACGGCCATGAATAGCATAAGAATCGCTATTATCATAGCCGCGGCTTGCGTCAGCATTCCGATAAGAATAAAAACGGCGGATAATATTTTTATAATGCCGATTATTTTTTCTCTTTTGCCGGGTGATTTTACTTCGGACAAAAAAGCTGTCTGGGCAAGGACAAGAGCCAAAGCGACCCTTAAAATAAAAGGAGCAAGCTGGGAATAATTAAAAAGTTCGGGGAATACGCTTACCATACATTTGGCATTATAGCGCTTAATATGCCGTCCAGTCAACAATTTCTCCGTTTTGGTTATAGAGAATTATTTTTTCTAAGTCGTTGTTCCACAGTTCTTTTTCTTGGCTAAGATAGATTCTCCATTCGGGATTATAAAAATCAGCATCTTTTTTGTGCCAGCTTACGCATCCATTATAATTGATCCTTTCATTTATATATTCTTTGCAGCTGTTTGAAAGGCCGAACGGAAGCGTGATGTAGGTTAAGCATATTTTAAAATTTTTGTTTATGTAATCAACGCAGGCATTGTCCAGCGACGACGGCAGCATCTCGTCTTTAATCGGGCGCGGGCATTTATTCGGCAATTTTGGATAAAAGTCTTGGAATTGAGAAAAATAGCCGATACATTTGTTTAAGCGGAAATTTATTCCGATAGGGCTTCTGCCGGTCGTTACCAGCGCTTTTTCTCCGGGCTCAAGCAAAATATTTTCCTGTTGGTTTATTTGCCCTAGGTGGGGCAGGGATGTTCCTTTGCCAATAGTTATTTCTTTTCCGCTTTCGCTTTTTAACACCCAGCCCGTAATATTTACAGGGCCGATGTTTTTTGTTGAAGTTTTAATTTCCAAATATTCTTCCTGCGGGCTGGAATTTTTCGCGGCCCGGCCGGCCGTTAAGTTTGTCCCAGCGCCATAAAGCGATTTTTTTTCAGAATCGTTCGCTCCTGGCGATTTTTTTAAGCTCTCGCTGTATTTTCCGCTCGGATTTTCTATAAAGGGGCCTTGCTTTGCCGCGGGCCTTGACGGCCCGCCTGAAAAATACCAAACAACCATTATCAAAAAGATAAAAAATAAAACCCAATAAATATCGTTTTTGGCGTCACCGGTATCGGCTTTTTCCATATTTAACATTTTAGCATGATTTACGCGCGATATACAGATAAGTATTGACTTTTTTTACAAAAAGAGTAGTTTCTGAATAGATAAAGGGAAGATAATTTTCCTAAATTGAAAATCGAAAGGAGAACAGACATGAGAAAAGTGGCATGTATGGCAGTGGCAGTACTGGCGATTTTGTTTCTCGGATTGACATCAATCGTTTACGCAGTTGATGTTGAAGTTGAGCCGTCTGTAAGGGCGGCAGGGATGAAGTGGAGAGAGAACGGCGAAAGCGAAGGCCATAAATCGTACATTGGTATCGGAATTCAGGGTAACATTAGCGATTTTTCCAGCTTGCCCGGTTTAAAGCTCGGTCTCGGCCTTGAAGAGTGGCGCATGGGAGAGGCCGTTGACGAGGATGTGGAAATTCCTCGGAAAGGCTACCGTTTTTATGGGGAAATCAGCCGCCCCATAGAATACTTGGAAATATCTTTTTCTCCATGCCTTGGCGCCGGCTTTGAAGAGTGGCATCGAAAACACGAAGGGAATCCTAAGATTGCCGGAAGCTGGCAGTCCTTAAGATTCTTTTCCGCGACTGCGGGCGTAAGGGCGGATTATAAATGTTATTTCGTGAAAGTGGTTGCGATACAGCCCTTCAATATAGAGGGCGGTGCGCTGAAGGCAAGGACCGGATACGAACTGAATCTAGGAGCCAATCTCTGGAAAGACCTGGATTTGACTCTTTTTTATAAAGAGACCCGCTTTAGCAATCCGGCCACTGAGATGCAGCTTACAGGGGCCGCTGTAAGCTATAGGTTTTAAAAGTTGGCGTAAAAACAAGCGCTGGGTTCTAGCAAATGAACCCGGCGCTATTTTATTTTAAAGATAATATTTTTTTGAGTTCTTCGCGGACGACCTCGCGGTCGTCCCATTTTATTTTTGTTCCGTTCGGGCCCATGAGCCATGGCTCCGCGCCTTTGCCGGTTATTATTATTGTATCGCCGGCCTGAGCAAGTTCCAGCGCTTTTCTAATAGCTTCTCGCCTGTCTAGAATTTCATTAACATTAGAAATTAGAAATTGTCCGCCATCTGGCGGATTAGAAATTCCAGATTTTATCTCTGATAAAATCTGGCGCGGGTTTTCGTCATACGGGTCTTCGTTTGTTAAGATGATTTCATCGCAGTGCGTTGTGGCGATTTTTCCCATTTCCGGGCGTTTCCATTTGTCCCTGCCTCCGCCGGCGGAGCCGAGCACGCATATTTTGCGCGTATTTTGAAAAATTTTATAAACTTTTTCAAGCGAATCCGGCGTGTGCGCGTAATCAACTATTACATTGAAATTTTGCTTGCCCCGAGCGAAGTCGAGGGGTTCCAATTTTATTTCTTCCATCCTTCCTTCTATGCCGGAAAATTTTTCTATAGC
>JAHIOX010000012.1 GCA_018895015.1 Patescibacteria group bacterium
CCTCAAAGCCCGGCGAATCATAAACAGGAATGCCAAAAGCGCTAAGAATGTCACGCGAGCGATTAATTTGAAAAGCTAATGATTCATCCATTTTAGGGCGCTTTGCCTTATACTTTTCGTAAGCGGCATGGCGAAAAGTCGGCTCCGGCAAATCATAACAAGCGGCGATATAATCGGGTTTTAATTCTCTTAAAATTTTTAAAAGAAAAGCCGCGAAGCCGTATAAAGCGCCTGTCGGCTCGCCTCTTGGGGAAGTAAAACTTGGCAAAGCGTGAAAAGCGCGGTGCAGTATCGCGTGAGCGTCAAGAAGAACTAAAATTTTTTTGCTCCGCGGAGATGCCATATCTAAAATATAGCAGAAAATTGAAACTTTTTAAATTTTCTTAAGACTTTTAGAAATACCGCTCCTTGCCCAAAATATGGAAACCAATACAAGAATAAGCAAAATGAGCCACCATGGTATTTTTGCAAAAAACAAAGCCGCCGAAGAATACATTCCCAAAATAAAACCCTCTATGGTTATCGTGGCAGAATCAGAAACATTCGGCTGAGAAACGCCCGCCATGTTAGTGAAATCAAGCGCTGCCGTCGCCGTAAGCTCTTCCCCATATTTTGCGTCATCGCTTGTTCTTGCCACTATATTAATTTCGCCTGACTCGTTTTTATTAACTCTCCCAAGTTTAAAAAACAAAACGTTGTCGTCAAAAGAATATTTGCATGGCTTTGCTTCTTCAAAAAAGATTTTTTTAGGAAGTTCAATTTTTAAAAGTACGTTATCAGCGTCCGCGATTCCTGTGTTTTTATATTTAATTTTATACTCAAATTTTTCATTAATGCCGACTTTGTCCGCGCTCGCTGAAATTTCAACGGCCATTAAATCCGGCTTGCACGCGGGCGCTGGCGTGGGCCCCGCCTTCGGCGGAGCTGGCTTATGCGCTGGCGCAGGAGCGGGCGTTGGCTCAACCTTTGGCGCGGGCACCGGAGCCACATAAGGACCTGCTTCGGTTGTAAAACTTAAAATACTGCCCTGAGCTTTCCCGCAATTATTTTCAGCCACGGCGCGGAAATAATAAGTTGTATTAACATCAAGGCTGGCTAAATATTTTAGCAAATCAGTGTCAACTAAACCGCTGCCAACATGATAAGATTCGGTTCTGTGAGTAAGGGCGTATGATTTGCCGTATTCAAACCATCCGCTTGTTGAACGGCCATTAGGGTTCACTAGCGCCCTTAAACTCGCGGAGTCTTTTGTGATAAAAGCCGCCGGCTTTGTGGTAACAATTGGAATACAGCTTCCGGTTCCGGTAACAACAGTAGTACCGTTGACTGCAGTTCCGCCAGACTCGCCCTTAGTTTTAAAACTGTATGTTGAGCCGTAAGAAATTCCGGCGCTGTTCTGCGCCACCGGCCTGAAGTAATAAATTATGTCCGGAGAAAGGTCAAACAACCCGGAAAGAAAATTAATATAAGATGTTCCGCTTCCGGCAACCTGACGGCTTGTTTCATTGGCGAGTCCGTCAATGGAAATTCCCCATTCAAACCACGTTAGCGTATTTAACCCGTTCGGGTTGACGCCGCTTCTCAAGCTCGCGGAAGAATCAGTAATATCCGTTGCCGAGCGCGTGCTGACAAGCGGACGAGAACCGGTTGCTGGCGCCGGCGTTGGCGTTGGCGCAGGAACCTGAACAGAACTAACCTGTAATTTAAAAGAAAGATAACCAGACTCCTCGTTTCCATAATTAACATCGCCAATATTCAATCCTGACGAAGAAACAATATCGCTTCCAGCAACAGAAATTCCTGCTCCGCCTTTTGGGTAATTAAGAACTGAACCTGTTATAAAAGAAAGGGTCTGAGAACTGGAGATATTGATATTCGCTGAATCTGAAAATACAGCCGAGTTATCAGCCCACAAACTTATGGACGCAGTATGAACAGATGAAGAGCCGGAAGGAAAACTTGTTTTTATTTTAACATTCTTTGCTATCTCGTTGGCGGTAAAATTATGATAATGAACAAGTAGTATGACAACCTCGCCCGCGTCCGCGCTGATGGAATAGTTTTGCCAATTGGTTGAGCCGGGAGTGTCAGTAAAATTTCCTATCTGCAACATTTTAATTCCTTCATTATTAAAACAACCCAAATCAACCGCGGCTGAAGCAAAAGCGGGCGCAACGAAAAAAGAAAACGCAATAAATGACACAAGAAATATTTTTATTAAATTTTTTATTTTGTTGTCCATAATATTTTTCTAATTTTCTAATCTCCGCCTTTAAACCTTCATCCGCTGAAAAACGGATAAAGACTTAAAGATGGAGAGGGCCAAAGAGCGGCCCTCTTTTTTTATTATTCCATCGGAGGCGGCGCCGGATGCGCCGAACCCTCCATTGGAGGCGGCGATGGGTGCGGATGGCTCGGCGATGGCACAGGTCTTGACGATGGCACAGGCCGTTCATAACGCCGGTACTCGTGCCTTTGATATGACCCGCCATATCCGCCATAATATCCGTAACCGCCGCCTTCATAATAATAAGGTAGCGGTTCCTCGCCAAGGTCTAGCAGTTTGGGGCGAGAAAATGAAACCGTCTGGCTGACACAAACCAAATCGCCAACCAAGACAATCATTCTCACATGGTATTCGGCTCCTTCTTTGAACCGGAAAAAATTCCCCCAAATCCTGTACAATCCGCGCTCAAACGAAGACATCTTGACCCACTCTGTCTTTACAACAGAAAAAAAGTCCGGGGACAAACTAATTTCAAAAACAACTTTCATTTCTTTTTTTTCTTTCAGACTTTTAAATTCTCCCCAGACTTGCGTCTGGTACTGGTTAATGAAAAAAATTTCATCAACCTTTGCCTCCAATTCCTCGCACGGATCGCAAGGAACGGCCGATGGCGCGAAAGAAG
>JAHIOX010000013.1 GCA_018895015.1 Patescibacteria group bacterium
AAAAATAAAAAATATATACAGCCGTCATATTCTTCTTAAAATAGATCCCGAAACATGGCCCGGCGAGCAAAAAAAACTTCATCAAATTCTATCCTCTCTTTCCCCATCGTGGAAAATAGACGTTGACCCGGAATCATTATTGTAACGTAGATTGTGCAGCACTCGGTGCTGCACAATCATCTGGGAGCCAATCACGAAACGCTAATTTCCATTCTTTAGGATTTTTATAAAAGTTATCAATGATTCCGCGGCAAATAAACGGATAATTCTGTTTGTTCAAATACTCTCTTAAACTTGACCATAGATATGTTTCTAAAAAAGCTATGGATTTTGATTTATTTTTTATTCCTTTTTCTTTCCAATTTCTTTCAGATTCCAATAAATCAAGCGCGTTAAGATGAATATAAAGAGGCAAATATAATAGATACGCGTCATTATCCAGATGTTTTATTTTGTACGCTCCCTGGAAAAGATTACCGCTTCGTGAATATAATTTATTAAAATATAAAGAATAACTCATTCCAATTCTGTGCAAAAATCTTGGGATTCCATTTTCTGCAACCTGCTCTAGCATCACATGAAAATGATTTGGCAAAAGTGAAAAAGCATGAATTTTTACAAGTGCATCCTCTGGAATTTTTTGACAAGCGCGTTCTATGTTGTATCTTGAGATATTTTTAACGGTATTTTGTCTAGCAGTATTAAAAAGAATTAAATTAACAATAAATCTTTCATAGTCCTTCTTGCAAGTAAAAATTTTTCTTTTTTCTGTCCCGCGATTAAAAATATGATAAATTTCTCCATTCGTTGGCGCAAATATCCTCATAAATTTAATTTTACCATAAAAAAACCATGTGCAGCACCGAGTGCTGCACATGGTATTCATTTTGATTTTAGAATATCCATCATCACAAAATTAATTTCCTCTTCAGTATATCCTCCATCACGCATCATCTTTTTCAATTTTGTCACGGCTTTCTCGCCTCTCGGACTTACCGGGTCCAATTCTCCTCTCAAAACACGAATAACGTTTCTCAAGGAGCGACTCCCTAAATACAACGCAACCATAAATAAGGTTGCGAACGCAAACGAAATAATCATTACGAGCAATGTCTGACTGACTTCATTCATTTCAATCCTCCTCCAGTCTATTGATTTTAATCTGCTTAATTTATATAAAATATGCTTATAAAAGTCAAGCAATTGCCTAAAATGACGACTCAATGCTAAAATAAATTTATGGGAAAAATTACGCAAATTTACAATAAAGTTCTGAGGCAGAAAGCAAAAGAGGTGCCGGTTAAAGATATTAAAAGCAAGCGAATCGCTGGCATCATAAAAAAAATGAGCGCGACACTGGCGGAGAAAACGGCAGGCGCGGCTTTGGCCGCGCCGCAAATCGGAGAATCTTTGCGGATTTTTATCGTAGACGGAGAAATTTTTTCTCCCGAATTTTCAATAAACAAATTCGCGGAAGACAAGGAAGCGAAAAAAACGGGAAAGGCACCGGTTGTTTTTATAAACCCGGTTATCAAAAAAATTTCAAAAAAACAGCAAATTGTTGACGAGGGCTGTTTGAGTGTGGAAAACGTTTTCGGCAGGCTGAAGCGGGCGGAAAAACTGACGATTGAAGCGCTTGACGAAAGCGGCAAAAAATTCACGCGCGGAGCATCCGGATTCTTGGCGCAGGTAATCCAGCACGAAATGGACCACTTGGACGGAATTTTATTTATTGACAAAGCAACTGCCTTACAACGCGTAAAATGAAAAAAGAAAACATGAATTTCGTATTTTTTGGCACCGGAGATTTTGCCGTAAAAATTCTTAATATTCTGTATCAGAATAATTTCGCGCCGGCGCTGATTGCCACAACTCCGGACAAGCCAAAAGGAAGAAAAATGATTCTTACTTCCCCGCCGGTAAAAATCTGGGCGCAAGAGCATAAAATCAAAACTATTACGGATTACGCGTTACCCGCTACTCGTTACGATTTATTCATCGTCGCCGATTACGGAAAAATTATTCCGAAAAATATTTTAGGCATCCCTGAATATGGCGCTATAAATATTCATCCGTCGCTTCTTCCAAAATACCGCGGCCCGTCACCCATCCAATCATTTATTTTAAGCGGGGAAAAAGAAACGGGGGTGACAATAATTTTATTGGACGAAGAAATGGACCATGGCCCAATTCTCGCGCAACAAAGCTTGAACTTGGAAACTGGATTTCCAATTGGAAATCCAGTTTCCAAGTTATATTACAAAGAACTGGAAGAAAAGCTGGCAGAATTGGGAGGCGAGCTTTTGGTTAAAACAATTCCGAATTTAATCGCTAGAAAGATTAAACCAATTCCGCAAGACCACAACAAAGCAACCTATACCAAAAAAATTACAAAAAAAGACGGCGAAATAAATTTAAACGAATCGCCGGAAATAATAGAGCGCAAAATACGCGCCTTTACTCCGTGGCCCGGCGCGTATTTTTCTATTCCCCGCCCGACCTCGCTAGCGAGGTCGGGCGGAATATTGCGAATAATTATTACCGAAGCGGAAATTGATAAAAACGGCGCTTTAAAAATAAAGCAAATCAAACCCGAAGGCAAAAAAGAAATGAGTTTTAAAGATTTTCTAAGAGGCAATCGAGATATTGCCGATCAAATTCCATTTCTATTGAACAAGAAAAATATCCAAGAAAGGGCCTATTACAGTCCCAAACAATGAGCGTGAATATCTAAAACTGGTCGGCTCCGCAGATTCTGGCGGAGGAGGCAAAATTTCTTCCTGCGGCGGAATATATCCTTCGGGTGGAGGAACGAACTCGCCGGACGGAGGCGTAAATCCTTCAGGCGGCATGAAACCTTCCGGAGGCATCATCATATCCTTAGGCGGCATAGAGCCGGATTCTTTATTGCAAGGACAACATGCTTGAATACACGATTCTGCCTCTGGCGGACAACACCTGCAGCATTCCTGCGCTTCCGGAGGCATCTGCATTTGACCTGGGAAATTCGGCATCGTTCCGTCCTTCGGCGGCATTCCGCCAGATGGCTGATTTCCCATTCCGGACGGAGGAATGGTTCCTCCCGGCAAACCGCCTCCCATAAAAAATTCTTTCATTTGTTCCATTTTTTGCGCCTGCTTCATCATAGTATTGGCTCTTTCCTTGCTCATCATTCCTGTTTCAGCGGCAAAATTCATACATTCGTTTATTTTAGCCGGATCGCTACAAAAAGCGCTGCATTCATCAGCAGACCGGCATCCGCCAGGACCTGCCTTATCACCAAGTTTTTGAATAATGGACATTTGTTTTTCCATCATCATCGCTTCTTCTTGAGAAATAAATCCATTGTCTTTTGAAAAATTAAAACACGTATCGCGATTTTCTTCCTTGCCGCAAAAAGCGTCGCATTCCTGCGGAGTTTTGCATCCGCCCGGTCCGCCTATCCGCACCATTTTTCTCGCGCGCTCGGCTTCCTCCGGCGGCATAAAGCCATGTTTAGCCGCGAATTCAACGCATTCCTCCGCGTGGTTGAAATCTTCGCAATAAGCCCTGCACTCGTTCGTGTTCTTGCATCCTCCTGGGCCAGCTCCTTCGATTTTTAAAACTTCCATGGCCTTTTGCTCATCTATTTTAGGGCCTTCCGGTTTTCCCAAATCTCCTTTTTTTGTCATCTCAATGATTATATCGGCTTCTTCCTGAGAAATTTTTCCTTCATCAACAACAAACTTCATACATTCTTCAACATGTTCCGGCCCCCTGCAATAACCATCGCATTGCTCTTTTGATTTGCATCCTCCCGGGCCGCCTCTGTTTGCCTGCTCTCTTATTTTTTGCGCTTCTTCAGTTGAAGTATATCCGTGCTGAACGCCATATTGCAGGCATTCATCAAGATTTTCCAGTACGCGGCAATAAACATCGCATTCACGCGGAGACTTGCATCCTCCCGGGCCGTCAACAGGATCATCGGGCCTGTTTTCCATTTCACTTAATTCTTTCATCTTCTTGGCTTCAACCGCGGAAAAAACACCTTGTTTCTTCCCCCACTCAATGCAAACAATATGATTTGACGGGGTATCGCAATAATTTTTGCATTCTTCCTGCGACCCGCAATTTCCCAATTCAGAAATCGGATATGAAATATCAAATGGATCATTCGCGTCGGCAAAAGCATAAATCCCAATCAAAACCGCCGCGCAAATTGTAAAAATAATTAATTTTTTCATATTTTTATTGCGCGAAAGGGTTCTTATAAGTATCTTTGAAAGGATTGGCGGCTTTTTCTATTTCTTTAAACGGATTGGCTTCTTCCGCTATTTTCGCTAATTTTTCTTCTTCGGCTTTTTTCTGTTCAGCAAGAATATCCGCGCGGCCTTTTTCAATTCCTTGTTCTGTGCCGACTGATAAGCCAGCGGAATTTCCGTAATAATATCCTGCGCCCAAACCAATTACTAACGCCGCTGCAACAGCTAAAATTAATTTAATATTTTCATTCATAATTTTATTTTAAATAATAATTAAAAAAATACAAAACGACCGTTTTATAATTTTTATTATATACTTATTAGCCAATATTGCCAAAAATCATTTGTCCACAAAAGGCACGAAAGCAAAACCAGGAAATTCCGTCCGTTCAAATTCGTCTTCGCCTTTTTTAATAAATAAGTTTAAAGAGTTTTTCACCGGGACAACCATTCTGCCGCCAATTTTCAGCTGTTTTTTCCACGCGGCAGGAACCTCCTGGCAGGAGGCCGCGGAAATTATTCTGTCAAAAGGCGCTTCTTCAGGCATGCCATTTGCCGCGTTAAAACAATAAAATTTAGCCGTTCCGCTTTTAAAAAAATTATATTTAGCGACATTTTTTTTGCCAAATTCAGACAATTCCGGAATAAGCTCTAAAGCAAAAACCTTGCCATTTTCCCCGACTATGCAAGAAAGTAAAGCTGTCTGCCACCCCGAACCGGAACCGATTTCCAAAATTTTATTGCCTTTCTCCGGCTGTAAAATCTCAAGCATGAAAGCCACTGTTAATGGCTGGGAAATTGTCTGGCCATAACCGATTGGCAGAGGAACATTCAAGTAAGCTTCATTTTTGCATTCTTCGGTTACAAAATCCTTTCTGTCTATCTTTTGAAAAGCGGCAATAACAAACTGATTTTTCAAAACCCCGGCGCCAATTAATTCTTTAAGTAGCTGATTCATGTTTTTTTTTGAGAATTTTAATCAGCCGACGATTTCAATGGATTTTATTTCCGCGCTTGAATTCGGAGAATTTTCAATTTTTTCAACAACATCCATTCCTTCAAGCACCTTTCCAAAAACAGTGTGCTTGCCGTCAAGCCACGGCGTGCTTTCCGCGGTAACGATAAAAAACTGGCTTCCGTTGGTATTCGGGCCGGAATTCGCCATTGCAAAAATTCCATTCAGTAATTTATGATTATTAATCTCGTCTTTAAATACATACCCCGGCCCTCCGAATCCGTCATTGCTCGGATCATTATCTTTGCTGTTAGGGTCGCCGCCCTGAATCATAAAATCTTTTATAACCCTATGGAATTTTGTTTTATTATAAAAGCCGGACTTTGAAAGTTTAACGAAATTTTCAACGGTTATTGGCGCGTCTTTTTCAAAAAGCTCCAATTTTATATCTCCAAAATTCGTGCGCATAATTGCCATCCTGTTGCCGGAATAACCCAGTACGGCAATTTTATTTGCACTGCCTGCCAAAACTTTCTCTTCAGATTTTAAAACATAATAAAAACCGAGCATTGTTGCCGAAAATCCGGCTAATATAACCGCGAAAATAAGCCAATGTATTTGATTCCTACTCATGCCAAAATAATATTATTTTTTTAAATAATCTGGCGCCTTTTTTAACAAGCGATTTTCTTTTATCTTTTGTTTCCCCTAATTCCCTTTTCATCTGCTCGCGCGCCTTGTCAATGGCGGCGTATAAATCGTCGCATTCGGCGACCGCGCGAAGATTTTTTTCATAATTGGGATGGCTGATCTGGATTTCGGCCCTGAATACATCTCCGGTACGATGATGTTTTGTGATTTTCCCGACTTCAACCCGCGCCGTTATTTCCGCTTCCTCTGAATTGCCGAATTTGCTTAATCCCAGCATTCTTTTTTCAATATAATCTTTTATCGGCTGGGTCAATTCCATATTCGTCGCTTTTGTGTTTATATTCATATAAATTTATTCTAACATACTTTTTGCTTCATTCCAAAATCTGGCATCGCCATGTTTTGTTTTCAGCCAATACCACCATTCCGCGCCCCATAAATAAACTTCCGGAAAACCGACTTGCCGGGCGTAATTCATATTATCTTTAAACCGTTCAATGCTCATTGACTTGAACTGCTCCTCAAGCGTCATTTCGTATGAATGCTTCGGCCCCCACGGCTCGGCCTGCAATTCAGAAACTATAATCGGCTTATCCGGATAAAATAAACGGACCAGATTCGCTTTAATCCAGAAAAATTTAGGCGGAAGAGGATATTCAACATAGCCGAGATATTTATTCCAAATAACCCTGTACATCGTAGTGCCAAAAATATCGGCCCTTTTGGCGGCGCGCAACCAAACACTCAATTCGCCACTATCAGTTATAATAATTGGATGATCCGGGTCAATAAAGCGCGCTGTTTCAATTTCTTTGTCTAAAAATTTCGCGTCCAATTTCGGGCACTCGCCAAAAGAAAGAAACGGCTCGTTTTCCACCTGCCAAGCGTACAAAGAATTTACTTTTTTATACCTTCCAACCGCCTCTGAAATAAAAGCCAAAATTTCTTTTTTCTGCTCCTCTTCATCCAAAGAAAGCGCCCAATCCGGCAAATGGCATTCAGGCCAGCGCGGAATCTTGCGTCCGACAACCAGCGTTATTTTAATATTTCTTTTTGACGCTTCGTTTATCATCCAGTCATAATCGGCAAAATTATAAACGCCCCGACTTTGCTCAATATCCTGCCAGTAAAACGGCAGACGCAAAGATTTCGGCTTCAAATCGTCAACTATTGCCAAATAAGCCTCTTCCCAATCCAGCCCCATTTCAATGCTGTGAAATTTAGAAAAAACCAGTCCCCATTCTATTTTTTCGGAAACTCCGTACGGGCGCTTAAGCAAAAAAATTTTAAACGGCAAAAGCAAAAAAACAATGAAAAAAACCAGAATTAAAAATAACTTCTTTTTCATTACTTTAATTCTAATATATTTTTCAAAAATTATCTCTTGGCAACGGAAGCGGCGTTCACAAATTTTTGATATTTATTGGAACAAGCTTTCCATTCTTTTGATTCGTTTCCGTTCTTGAATATTTCCATCGCCCAGCCGGTTGACCATGAAGGATCAAACGCCTGTTCGTCGGAAACTTCCGGGTGCCCGCATTCATTAATCTGCCAGATGCCCCTGGAACGCATTGGCTTCTTTGTGCTTTTGCAAATCAAATTACTGTCGCCCAACGCCCCATAACGCATCTGTGATTCACAGCGCGCTATAAAAATGACCTTTTCCTCATCTAAATTATTCAGACGAGCTTCGGCCCTAATAAACTCTTCCAGGGTCTGGGCTGTAATTTCTCTAACCTCAGCTTGATCCGGAAAAACTGAATCTGTATGTGTCGCTGATGGCTGGACTGGCATTAGCGTCGCGCTAACCGCCGTTATCACAGCCAATAGCGATTTTTGCAGTAAAATACTTATAAATTTAATTACTTCAATTAAAAAAGCCGCTAAACGGCTTATGCCTAAAGTTAGCATATCGGTTTCTATTTGTCAATAGCCAAACAACAAAACACATATTTTGTCAAGTTTCCACGTTCTCCAACAAAAACAGCCCCTCGTTTTACTCGGGGCTGTTTTTATAAATCTAATTTTTGGCGATATTACTCGCGCCCGCCATCGCGGCCTCCCTGCCATCTTTCGCGGCGAGGAGCCTGCTCTTTCATAGGCCTGGCGACGTTCACCGTAATGTTTCGTCCGCCAAAATCTTTTTCGTTCAACATTTTAATCGCGGCTTCGGCCTCTTCGTCAGATGACATCTCAACGAAACCAAAACCCTTTGAACGTCCTGTCATTCGATCAATGATAACCGTAGCGGATTCAACTG
>JAHIOX010000014.1 GCA_018895015.1 Patescibacteria group bacterium
TCACCATTTCTTCTTTGACTTCAAGATTTTTTAGCCACGGCCAGTAGCCGTCTTTGGCAATCAGGACGGCGTATTTGCCGGGCTTTAAGCTTTGCAGAAATAGTCCGCTTTGCAGAATGTTTGTTTGTTTTTTTTCTATATTGTTTACAAAAATCGTTGAACCGCTGATCGGTGAAGAAACATAAAGCCCGCCCGTTTTATATAAATGGAAAGTTGAATCCATTCTGTATCCGTCCGTGTAGAGCAAGATTGCCGGCACCGCAAGCAAAAACGCCAAAACGCAAATCGCCAGAATTATTCTTCTTTTTCTCAGGCTCATCATTATAAATATAATCGCAAAAAAACCGCCAAAAGTAAACCCTGTCGCTCGCGAGCGACAGGGTGAACCCCGCGGCAAATTTGCAAAATGGGGTTTTAAAAGTTAAAGTTAAAACGATGAAAAGTTATGTTGTCTATGGAGGAAAAAAGTTAAAAGGCGAGGTTGTTGTCAATGCTTCAAAAAACGCGGCAGTGGCTATTTTGATTGCTTCGCTTGCGAATGAAGGTAAAACGATTATCAAAAATATGCCGAGGATAGAAGAGGTTTTTAGAATAATGGAAGTTTTGGAAAGCATCGGCGTATCCGCAAAATGGCTCGCGGAGCGCGAGGTTGAAATAATTCCGCCCACTCAAATAGACATTAAAAAAATAAACACAGAGTCCGCGGGAAAAACCAGAAGCATCATAATGTTTATCGGCGCGCTTGCGCGCAAACTCAGAAAATTTTCTCTGCCGGCTTCAGGAGGGTGCAAACTGGGGAAGCGCACCATAATGCCGCATATTTACGCGCTTGAGGAATTTGGAATAAAAATAAAAGAATCACGCGGAAAGCTGAATATCGTTTGTCCCAAACCTTGCTTGGGTCAAAAGGATGTGGAAATTATTTTGTATGAATCAGGAGACACTGTAACGGAAAATGCCATTTTAGCCGCGGCCGCGATTCCCGGAAAAACCGTCATAAAATTCGCTTCAGCGAATTATCAGGTTCAAGACCTTTGTTATTTTTTGCAAGGGCTCGGCGTTAAAATTGAAGGAATCGGCGCGACAACACTCGCGATTTACGGCAAAGAAAAAATAAAAAAAGATTTTTCTTATTATTTAACCGAGGATCCGATTGAATCAATGCTTTTTATCGCGGCGGCGATTGTAACCAATTCTTCAATTACAATAAAGCGATGCCCGGCTGATTTTTTGGAGCTTGAACTGTTAAAGTTGAAAAAGATGGGTTTTCGTTTTAATATATTGAAAGAGTATAAAGCTAGAAATGGATTTAGTCGCTTGATTGATATTGAGACTTTTCCGTCAAATTTGCGCGCGCCGGTTGAAAAGCTTTACGCTCGCCCGTTTCCCGGTCTTAATATTGATAACTTGCCGTTTTTTGTCCCAATCGCGACGCAAGCGAAAGGCGAGACTCTAATAAATGACTGGGTTTATGAAAACCGCGCGATTTATTATACGGAATTGAATCGTCTGGGCGCGAACATACGGCTTATTGATCCGCACAGAATTTTTGTTGAAGGCCCGACAAAATTAAAAGGAGCGGAAATTTTATGCCCTCCGGCCTTGCGGCCGTCGGCGATTATATTGGTCGCGATGCTTGCCGCGAAAGGGAAGTCTGTTTTAAAAAATATTTACGCGATTGAAAGGGGATACGAGGATATTTGCGAGCGGCTCGGACAGCTCGGAGCGAAAATAGAAAAAGTTGAAAAATAATGGCAATTTTAATTAAAAAACTTGGAATTGATTTGGGAACGGCAAACACTTTGGTTTATGTCCCGGGCGAAGGCGTTGTTTTAAACGAACCGTCTGTTGTGGCTGTTTCCGTGCCTGAAAATAAAGTTATGGCGGTTGGAAACGAGGCGAAAGAAATGATAGGCAAAACGCCGGATTCAATTATCGCTTACAGGCCGATGAGAGACGGAGTAATCGCGGATTATAAAATTACCGAAGCGATGCTGAAATATTATATTTCAAAAGCGCTCGGGAAATGGAATATTTATAAGCCGGAAGTGATGGTTTCAGTTCCTGCCGGAGTTACCTCAACTGAAAGGAGAGCCGTTGTTGAGGCGGCTGTCAAAGCCGGCGCGAAAGCCGCTTATGTAGTAAAAGAACCGATTCTCGCGGCAATCGGCGCCGGCATACCGATACACGAGCCGTCCGGGCATATGATTGTTGATATAGGCGGAGGCACTACTGACGTGGCGGTTATTTCTTTGGGCGGAATTGTCGCTTGCGCTTCCATGAAATGCGCCGGCGACAAAATTGACCAGGCAATTTCAGATTACATAAAAAAGAATTTTAATCTCGCCATAGGCGACAGGACTGCCGAGGACATAAAAATAAAAATCGGTTCCGCCGTGCCAATTGAGCAGGAATTAGTTTATAAAATCAAAGGAAGAGACTTTCTTTCCGGGCTTCCGAGAAGCGCCGACATCACGACGAATGAAATTGTCAAAGCGATTGATTCCGAACTTAGGGAGATGACAAGGGTTATTAAAAATGTTCTTCAGCAAACTCCGCCGGAGCTTGCGTCGGATATTATTGACAACGGCATTATTATGACTGGCGGAACTTCGCTTTTGCGGAATATAGACGAGTTGATTTTCAGGTCAACCGGAGTTAAAGCGAAAGTCGCGGAGGACGCGCTGATTTGCGTGGCAAAAGGCACCGGCATGGCTCTTGAACATCTTGATGTTTATAAAAAAAGCATCATAGCGAAGAGATAACAATGGAATCAATTCTAAAGACGCATATTGAGACTGGCAATTTTCATCATGGCTATTTGCTGGCGGGCGATTTTGAGATTTCGCGCAAGGCGGCGCTGGAGGCGGCGCGAGTAATTCTAACGTCGACGTCCGGTGTCGACGTTAGTCGGCTTGAAACCAATCCGGATTTTTTTCATCAAGCTTTTGAGTTATTCGGCATTCAAGACAGCCGTGAATTGCGCCAAAGGGCTTCGGCAACTTCTTTTGGCGGAGCGGGAAAAGTTTTTATAATAGAAATTTTTTCATTCAGCGCCGAATCGGCCAACGCGCTTTTAAAACTTTTTGAGGAGCCGAGCAAGGGAACTCATTTTTTTATAATCGTGCCGTCGCTTGACGATGTTATTCCGACTTTGCGTTCGCGGCTTGCGGTTGTTGATAATCAAGATTCTGAAAGATTAGCTTTGGGAACGGAAGAGGCAAGAAAATTTTTGGAGGATTTGCCCGGCAAGCGCATGGAATCAATTAAAAAAATATTAAAAGACAAACAGGCGGCGATTAATTTTTTGGACGAGCTGGAAATATTGCTTGGAAATCCAGTTTCCACTTGGAAACTGGATTTCCAAGCCAAGCGCCGGATTCTTGAAGAAATCCAGAAATGCCGCGATTTTCTTTTTAGCAGGGCAGGTTCTCCGAAAATGGTTTTGGAGCACCTTGCTTTGTCATTGCCGCAATTGTAAAATAAAAATAATTACTAAATTTATGCCATACAATTTTTCAATAATTAAAAATAAAGCGGAGAAAATCAAGGAGTGGCTTAAAAACGAAATTTCTTCTTTGCGCGCGAGCCGCGCTAACCCGGCTTTGATTGAGAATATTATGGTTGAGTCTTATGGCTCAAAAATGCCGTTAAAGCATATTTCCGCGATTAGCGTTGAAGACGCTAAAACGCTGCGCGTGTCGCCGTGGGATGCTTCGGCTTTAAAAAATATTGAAGCCGCGATAGGCGCTTCAAACCTGGGGGTTCAGCCCATAGTGGACAAGCAGACAATCCGCATTATTCTCCCGGAGCTTTCCGAAGAAAGAAGAAAATCGCTTTTAAAATTGCTCGGAGAAAAATTGGAAGAATCAAAAATTTCTTTGCGAAAAGACAGGGAAGAAGTCTGGAAAGACATACAGGAAAAAGAAAAAAAGGGAGAAATTCCGGAAGACGATAAATTCAGATTTAAAGACGAACTGCAGAAAATTATTGATAAGACTTCGGAAGAATTGGAAGAGATCGCCGAACGCAAAGAAAAAGAGATTCAAGCATGATATGCCTATAGTTTTTTTTATAATAATTTTGGCCGTTTTAATTCTTTCCCATGAATTCGGGCATTTTATAGTCGCCAAAAAAAGCGGAATCAGAGTGGATGAATTCGGTTTTGGCTTTCCGCCGCGGATTTTTAAAATTCAAAAAGGCGAAACAGCTTACAGTTTTAACCTCATTCCTTTTGGCGGATTCGTGAAGATACACGGCGAGGATGGTTCGACTACGCTCACCACAGGCGAAAATGACAAGGATGACGCGCGGAGTTTCGCGTCAAAATCCATCAGTATTCGCGCGGCGGTGATTACGGCTGGAGTCGTATTCAATTTAATTTTGGCGTGGGTTTTAATTTCCGGCGGGCTTATGGCCGGATTGCCGTCCAGCGCGTCAGGGCTTCCGGCGTCTTCCGCGATTAGCGATGTCAAGATTATGATTGTTCAGGTCGCGAAAGATTCGCCGGCCGAGCAAGCCGGGTTAAAAGCCGGGGACGCGGTAGTAGAATTTTCAACAATCGCGGAGCTTCAAAAATTTATTGACGAAAACAAGGGCAGGGAAATAGAAATAAAATATCAAAGAGGGCAAGAGTTCGCGTACGCGAAACTGACCCCGAGAGCCAGCCCGCCGGACGGCGAGGGCGCGACAGGAATCGCTTTAGATGAAGTCGGCATGTTGCGGCTTCCGTGGCACAGGGCGCTTTGGGAGGGATTGAAAATGACATGTCTTTTAACGGCCGCCGTAGCCACGGGAATTTTTTATTTTATTGCTGACGCTTTTAAAGGCGCGGTCGGATTTGAAGAAATTTCCGGCCCGGTAGGAATTGTTGGAATGGCAAGTTCCGCGTCGGCGCTCGGATTCATTTATCTTTTAAGTTTTGCGGCGTCTCTGTCAGTGCATTTGGCTGTCCTTAATATTATTCCTTTTCCGGCTTTGGACGGAGGGCGGCTTTTGTTTTTATTGATAGAAAAAATCAAGGGCTCGCCTGTGAATCCGCGCGTGGGCGGCATGGTCCACGGCATCGGCATGGCGCTTCTTTTGCTGTTGATGGTGATAATAACTTATAAAGACATTCTGAAACTATTTTGATTGACGGCGGTTTATTTTTGTGCTTGGATTAGAGATATAAGAAAATTAAGGACATTAAAGAACATTGACAAAAAAATAAGGAAGGAGGTAAATTAAAATGCTTTTTTCTGAAAAACATTTAGCGGAAGAACTGGTGGAAATGGTCAAATTAACCTTTGGCAAGACCTACAAAGAAATACTTCATTTGTTTGCTATTAAATCCGCCGAGATTTCCGGAGCTGACAGGGTGTGTCTCATCATACTAAACTTAAAAAAACAATTGGTCATAAAAGCAGGTTTTCCTGTTGGCGCGCACCCAATAAACCAAGTAATTTTTTCTGAAATCGGAGAATCTTTTTTAAAGCAAGTAATGAAATGCAGAAAGTACGTATTAATCAGCAATCCGGCTGAGGACGCAAGAACTTCCTATATGAAGGAATTGGCAAGACACAAAAATATTACGTCTATCCTTTTTATGCCTCTGCATAGCAATGATGAACCATTGGGCATGCTCGTTTTTGATTTTACGGCAGGGAAAAGAATTGCTAAGGAAAGCATCAGGAGAATGCTGAACTTAGCCGATCTCGTGGTTGTGGCGATGGCCGCGGAATACGAAAAAAGAAAAAAAGAGAAGGAGTGGCAACACTCCGAAAGAATGGTAGCGCTGGGAGAGAATGCGGCTAGAACCGCTCACAGCATCAGGAACCCCCTGATGACTATCGGCGGTTTTTCAAAAAGGGCAGAACGGTTGATTGAAAAGGCGGTAAAATTGATATCAGAAAAATATCCGGATATCGCGGAAGAAAATTCTTTGAATGAAATATTCGCGAAACTCAAAGGATACCATCGGATAATTTCTTCAGACATAATACGGATAGAAAAGATTTTAAATGGCGTTTTGGAGTTTTCCAATTCGCCTGA
>JAHIOX010000015.1 GCA_018895015.1 Patescibacteria group bacterium
GGCAGGCCTAAAAATTCCATGGCAATTTCTTTTACGTTCTGCGGAAAAAGCGCGAAACTATTTTTCGTTTCCGTAAAAATATTTTTTGTTATGCTGGAAAAAACACTGCCGGCAAGAGCAAGATTATTTTTCGCGCCAATCCCAAATTCGGAAATGCTAAAAGTTATATTAGACACTTTGTTCAACACCAAGTGTTGAACATTTGCCAGCGCCAAAACAATTTTTGCTTGCCCGCCGAAGCCCTGCCCGTCCGGCAGGCGGGCTTGGCGCAGGCGGGACAAATTAATTTTGGGCAAAGCTATTTCCGGCAGTTTTACCCCGTTAGAAATATTACTGATTTTTTCTGAGGCGAAGTTTTTAGTCAAAACGATATTTGTTTTTGTGAAATCCAGCGCGCCGTAAAAATTTCTAACGGGGTTTATTTCAGGCAAGCTCACTTCCACGAATCTTGAAAAATTAATTTTTGGCAAAACAATTTCTGGAAAACGCACTTTTGGAATTTCAAATTCCGGAATTTTAATATCAGGTATTTTAATCTCTGGTATTTCAAGCTGCGCCAATTTGTCCAATTTATCCGATAAATCTAATTTAGCCAAGATTTTTTCCGAGGCGAAATTTTTAGTTAAAACGATATATGTTTTTATGAAATCCAGCGCGCCGTAAAAATTTCTAACTGGGTGAATTTCAGGCGCGCTTATTTTATTTAGCAACGCGACTGTTTTTCCGGATGCGTTAAAAGAAAATGACGCGAGCGCGTCACCCGTACTATATATAGTTGCTAAGTAAACATCGCTTCCTATATTATAAAGTTCGGACGCGATTTTTTCGCCTGTTGGCTGAACCCATTGCGCGTAAATTTCACCCGCTTTGCTAGAATATCTTACAAACCCGAAAATTAGCAGAATAACAGCAAATCCGTACGCGAGGGGCTCAACAAATTTAGCCGCAAGCCGCAAATTCAACCATTGGGGCATACGAGGAATAAAAGTGAATTTCCGCTCCGCGCTTCCTTCAAATAATTCTTTGTCCCATGAATCTTTTATTGCTTCGAGTTCTATTGCTCGCCTACTCGAGATATCCTTATTTTGACTATCTATTTTTCCCGCAATTTCTTTCTGTTGTAAAATTTTTTCCGTTGATTCAATTTTATTTTTTTTGTAACAGAGCAATCCTTCCAAATCAACAAACCAGTCGCGGCCAATACGCTCTGATTTTATTTTTCCGCAACGGCAAAGCTGACCGATGTAGTCTTTCGCGTAACCGGATAATTCACTAGCTCGTTTAAGCGAGATAAATTTTTTTCCTTGTATAAAGAGTTCGTTCCCAGCCATAATTTACTTTTAATTATAACTTAAAAAATGACATTCAATACGTGTTTTTTAAATAAACCTGTGGATAAATCAGAATTGAAAATTCACAATCTCGCGATGGCGAGAAATCCTTAAAATCCAAGCTTCTAAAAAATAATACCCTTTTAGCAATTGCGAGATCCTGGCATAACTTAAAATAATTAAAAAAATACAACTTTAATTTTCAGCAATATCATAAAAACAAAATACCGGCTTTGATTTTCCGGTATCTTGTTTCCATGTTTCACGAGATTTACTATAAACTACTAAACATTACTAAACCTTTCTATCAAAAAAACACTTTAACACCTCCAAAACCCTTATTTTAAAGATTCCTTTAAAAATCTTGAAAGAATCTTTGGGTTTACACTGCCCTTTGTCTTTTTCATCCCTTCGCCAATCAAAAATTGAAGCGATTGCTCTCTTCCTTTCTTAAAACTCTCCGCCACTAACGGATTTTCTTGAATTATTTCATCAACAATTTTTTGGATAATATCCTCGTCATCTGTCTGCCCTAATCCTTTTTCTTTTACTACAGAGAGCGGTTTTTTGCCAGTCTCAACCATAATGCGTAAAACGTCCTTGCCAACTCTTGAAGTTATTTCGCCATTGCCTATCATTTTAACCAATTCGGCAAAATTTCCCGGCGTTACAAGTAGCTCGTCAACAGAAAGCATCTTTTCTTTTAGCAAGCTTTGCAAATCAGAAATTAAATAATTCGCCGCTAAGGACACTAAATGCCCAAGTGGACATTTAGTGTCCAAGTTAGCTATTTCAGTCGCTATCTCCTCAAAATAATCAGCAAACTTTTTATCGCGAATAAAAATTTCTATCTGCTCATCCTTGAAATCGTATTCTTTTTTAAATCGCTCGCGTTTTTGTTGAGGAAGTTCTATATTCGGAAACTTGGTTTCCGTTTGGAAACCAAGTTTCTTTAAATTCAACGAGGGTAAGTCCGGTTCCGGGAAATATCTGTAATCATGTGATTTTTCTTTTTCTCTTTGCGCGAAAGTTCGCTCTTTGTTTTCGTTCCATCCCCGAGTCTCATGTTTTACACTTTCGCCATTATCTAACATTTTGCTCTGCCTTTCTATTTCATAATTTATCGCCCGCTCAACGGCGCGAAACGAATTAAGGTTTTTTATCTCAACTTTAGTGCCGAGTTGAAAAGGGCTGGGAAGTTCAGTTCCTGTAGAATTTCCCGCTATGCCCGTTCTTAAAGGAACTGACTTCCCAGCCCCTTCTGAAGACAAAGATATGTTCGCTTCCACGCGCATCTGCCCCTTTTCCATGTCAGCGTCCGAAACATCCAAATAACGCAAAATCAATTGCAGCTCTTCCGCGAATTTTCTCGCCTCTTGCGCGGATTTGATAACCGGTTCTGTTACAAGCTCCATTAGCGGAACTCCGGCGCGGTTAAAACTTACTAAACTTTTTTCGTTGATATGGCCTAAACTGCCGGTATCCTCTTCAAGGTGAACCCTTGTAATTTTTATCCCGTTCAATTCTCCTCCATTAACCAGCGGGTATTTATATTGGCTAATTTGATATCCTTTTGGCAAATCAGGATAAAAATAATTTTTCCTGTCAAACTGGCTATAATCCGCCAATTCCCCTTTCAACGCCTTCCCGGTGATTAAAACCTTCTTAACCGCCTCCCTATTGATAACGGGGAGGGTCCCGGGATGCCCCATGCATATAGGGCATACATTTATGTTAGGGTGTTTTTCATCAGGATCGTTAAGGCATTTGCAAAACATTTTAGTCGCAGTTTTAAGCTCCGCGTGTATTTCCAGACCTATCGTAGGAAAATATTCCATATTGTTTTTTCAAATAAAATTAAAAAAATAGACTGACTAGATCTATTTTATTTCTATCTATTATTCTAATTCTATTCCCTAGTTACCGCAACAATGTTTATATTTTATTGAAGTTCCATCTGGCTTTTTCGCTCCGCATGGGCATGGGTCATTGCGTCCGACTTTGCCAATTTGGTTTCCGCTTTTGGCGGAATTGCCAAATTGAGCATCCGCCGAAGTCTCGCCGAGGCGTGACGAAGGCAAATTTCCGTACGCCGCGCTCCCAACCCTCAAAGCCATACTGGCTATAGTTGAATTTATCGCGGATTCCAATTCTCTAAAAAGTCTCAGGCTCTCATTTTTATATTCAACCAGCGGATCGCGCTGGCCGTAAGCGCGCAAGCGCACGGACGACCGCATGTAATCCATAACTTCCAAGTGACCGACCCACAACATATCAATCGCTTGCAACATTAAAACTCTCTCCGCGTTGAAAAATTTTTCATCGCCGATATCCTGCCGCAATTTTTCCAATTGGGACGGTTCAGCAATATTTTTCAGCTCATTAAATATATAATCGTTGTCGCCGAGCAATATCTTTTTTCTTCTTTCGTAAATAATTTTTCGCTGATGACTTATTACATCGTCATACTCAAGCAAATGCTTTCTTGTGTCAAAATTAAATCCCTCTATTTTTGACTGTGCCGATTCAATGGCATTTGTTACAAATTTATTTTCAATCGGATGGTCCTCCGGAATGCCAAATTTATTCATCATATTTTTTATGCGTTCCGGCCCGAAAACTCTCATTAATTCGTCCTCAAGAGAAACAAAAAACTGCGTCTCGCCGGGATCGCCCTGCCTGCCGGCGCGGCCGCGCAACTGATCGTCAATCCTGCGCGCTTCATGCCTTTCAGTTCCCAAAACAAAAAGGCCGCCCGACTCTCTGACCTGCCGCGCGTCTTCCGAATTCGACGGATTGCCGCCCAAAATAATGTCAACGCCCCTGCCAGCCATGTTAGTGGCGATTGTCACTTGCCCTTTTCTGCCCGCTTGCGCTATAATTTCACCTTCCTGCTCGTGGTTCTTCGCGTTTAAAATTTTATGCGGAGCGCCTTCTACATTAAGCATTGCCGATAACTTTTCGTTTTTATCAATAGAAACCGTGCCAACCAAAACGGGCTGTCCTTTTTCGTGAAGTTCTTTTATTTTTTTTGCAACCGCCTTAAATTTTCCTTTTTCCGTCTGGAAAATTAAATCAGGCAAGTTCTTTCTTCTTAGCGGAACATTAGTAGGAACGGCTATTGTTTCAAGATTATAAACTTTATGAAATTCCTCAGCTGAAGTCAAAGCAGTGCCGGTCATTCCGGAAAGCTTTTCATACATTCTAAAATAATTTTGAAAAGTGATGCTTGCGAGAGTGCGGGATTCTTTTTGAATTCCTATGTCTTCTTTCGCCTCAATCGCCTGATGCAATCCCTCGGACCATCTTCTGCCGGGCATAAGCCGCCCTGTAAATTCATCCACTATAATAATTTCGCCATTTTTCACAACATAATCTTTATCACGAACAAACAACGCCTTTGCCCTAACGGCCGTCTCCAAATGATGAACGTATTTTATTCCTTTTTCAGTATAAATATCCTTAACGCCAAGCAATTTTTCAGCCCTTTCAATTCCCTCTTCGGCAAGGGAAACCGCTTTTAGTTTTTCGTCAACAACATAATCGCGATTCTCCTCAAGCTTTTCCGCGATTTTGCTGAACATGACATAAAAATCGCTTGATTCTTCGGCAGGCGCGGAAATAATAAGCGGTGTCCGCGCTTCATCTATTAAAATAGAATCTATCTCGTCAATAATCGCGTAGTGATGAAATTTTTGAGAAATTTGATTCGCGCCATAAACAAGGTTGTCGCGAAGATAATCAAAACCAAATTCATTATTTGTTCCGTAAAGTATATCCGCTTGATACGCTTCCTGGCGCGAACAAGGACGCAAAAATTCATGGACAACTTTGAAGCTTCCAAGCTCGTCTCTAATTTTATCTAATTCGCCTTGCTGAGAAATTTGGTAGGTTGGGTCATACAAATAACTCGCTTCATGATTAATACAACCAACAGACAATCCAAGCGCGTCGTAAATTTGCCCCATCCAAACAACATCTCTCCTGGCCAAATAATCATTGACGGTTACAATGTGAACACCCTTTCCATCCAGGGCGTTCAGGCAAGCCGGCAAAGTGGCAACAAGAGTTTTTCCTTCGCCTGTTTTCATTTCAGCGATCTTGCCCTGATGCAAAATAATGCCGCCAATCAACTGAACGTCAAAATGCCTTTGCTTAAGCGTTCTTTTCGCGGCTTCCCTGACCAGAGAAAAAACCTCCGGCAAAATACTATCTAGCCGTTCTTTAGAGCCGCCGGATGAATCCAAGCGCTTTTTTAATTCGCTTGTTTTTTGTTTTAATTCATCGCCTGAAAGCTTTTCAGCCTCTGGCTCCAGCTTATTAATGGATTCAACAATCGGCTCTATTTTTTTCAAAAAGCGCTTGTTTGAATCACCGAATATTTTAGTAGCGAATGACACAAATAACATTATAATGTTTTTGGGGGCAAAAAACAAACCAAGCTCCGGCGCTATGCCGGAGCTTGGTTCTATAGTATAGACAGGTCAATTATCTCTTTTTCGCTGTCTTTTTCTTTGCTGTCTTTTTTGTAGCTTTTTTCTTTGCCATTTTAAAAAATATTTAGTTGTTTCGGATAAATTTATCAGCGAAACAAATTACAACAATTATCGACCAAATAACTATTGCAATCTAATTTAATTATCTAACAAATTTTTTTTTAATACAACAAAAAAATTAAAAAATAATTTAAAGTTGTGGATAACTCCAACGTTTCATTTTAAAAAATTTCCCTGAAATAATTTTTTAAAAACATTTCAGCGCGGATATGGCTGGCGAAGCTATGCTCCAATATTATGTCTTTATGTGAGTGCTGTCGCCAGCCATATCCGCGCTGAAAAAATTGTTGCTAGTACTACCCAATTATAACCCGATCAAAACAATTTGCGCAACAAAAACACAAACTCCCCTTCAATAAATTCGGGGGAGCTTATGCAGACATATATTGAGTCCCGCCTTAGCGGGAAAACACTCACATATTTATATATATAGCAAATTTAAAACAAAATGTCAATCAAACCGCGCAGTCACTCCAACTTTTTTTGTATTCTTCCAAATACTTTTCTTTGGGCTGAAGAAGATTGGCTATATTTTCAGAAGAAAAAATCAGTTTGGCCCGAAGAGCGTCATCGCCAATTATTCTCAATATCGCTATTTTTAATTTTTCTTTGTCGCCAACCGGAACAATAAGGCAATTGTACTCATTTTTTAAAACTTCTCCCGCTATCCCGACATCTGTCATTACTACCGGACAATCAACGGACGCCGCTTCAAGAACCGCCCTGCAGTATCCTTCGTAATTGGAGGTAAGCAAAAAAACATTGGCGGTTTTATAATAAGAAGACAAATTATCAGTCCATGGCTCAATAATTACATTATTGCGTAACGCGTAACGCGTAACGAGTAACGAGTAATTTTCTTTTTCTTGTCCGGAACCCACAATAACCAATCCAGCTTTTGGATATTTTTGAATAACGCCTTTCATCGCCTCTATCGCCAGCCCTATATTTTTTTCTTTTGAAAGCCGTGATGCCATTAAAATAATATGGCTAAACTGCGGATATTTTTGGCGCAGGTCGGTTTTAACGGGCGCCTTTTGTATTTTTTTAACATCAACAAAAACTGGCAACAATTTAATCTTTGCTTTTAGCGCAAGACCGGACGATTCTAGCGAATTTTTAACGCGCTCGGAAACAACGCGAATGCAATCCGCTTTTGGCAATATAAATTGGGAAATTTTTAATCTAACGCGATTCAAATATGACTCATTCTTAAAATACTGATTTAAAAAATCAGTATGAATTTGCAATTGTAAGGGCAATCCAAACCGTTTGGCTATCGCATAGCCGGAAAGCCCGCATTCAAAAGGATCCTGCGCTGTAACCAGCGAATTTCCAATCCGCCGCCTGGCGGACAATTTCCAATTTTCAATTATTATCTTTCTGCCAATTTTTACGGCGTCAAAAACATAAAGCCATCTGCCAATCGAGTTCGTCGGATAAACAATAACATTATCTGAAATTTTAGATTCGTACATTAATCCTTTATATCTCCATTTCGTAAAAACAATTACGCGCAGTTCGTCAACAAAAGTCCCATACTCAATAATCCTCTGCCTTACTTCAGAGTTTTTATCAAATAAATTCCTGTCTGCGCTTATCATCAAAATTTTCATATTTTTTTATATACTTCCAAAAACTCGCCTGCTATCTCTTGCCAAGAATGAGTGAGATTAAAACTTTCCGCGCGCTTTTTATATTCTTCATAATTTTTTTCTTCCGTTAAAAATAAAATTTTGTTTTTTATGTCGTTTTTGTCAAACGAATTAACAAAAATGCCAACATCCTTAAATTTATCAGTAAGCCCGCATTCTTTTGTCAAAATAAACGGCTTGTTAAAAGACACTCCCTCAATAATAAAATTGGGCGCGAAATCCGTAATTGACGGAACAATAAGGGCGTAAGACCGCTTTATTTTTTCCATTAGCTCGTTGCGCGGAAGATTATCAACTATTTCAAGTTTAACATTTTTGCCTTCTTTTTTGAACTCTTCAAAAATTTCTTCAAGAATTTTAAGGTTTTTAAACTTTATTCGGCGCCCTGCAAACAAAAAAACTTTTTCTTTTGGCGCAATTCCTTCGTTTTTTTCAGGATAAAAATTCTCAATGACAAAAATTTTGGCTTTATCCAAATCATAAACTCGTTCAAAAAACTCCTTCTGCCAGCGAGTGTTAAAAGCCAAAGCGCAAGCGTTTTGAAGAGCGAATTTTTCCAAAAAAGCGATGATCTTATGTTTAACGGGAAATTTCGGTTTTTGAGAATAAAAATCTTTCAAAGTTATTAAATTCACGGTTTTTTCAACATAAGTTTCCCACAAAAAATCACCGCCAACACGGATGATTATTTTTTTTCTGAAAATTTTCGCGGCGCAAACCGCCGGCAAACCGACGCTGAAAGTGTCAAGCGCTATTATTAAATCCGTTTTATAAATATTAAAAATCACCCTGAAAAAATAAAGAAAATGCCTAATTCCGAGCGGCAGTTTCTTTTCCAATTTATATCGCAAAACTTTTACGCTGTGCCCGCGCGCCAAAAATTCTTCCGCCAAGTTCTTGGCGTATATTGCCGGCCCGCCGATATCCGGCGGATAAATCCCGGTACAAATTAAAATCTTCATAATTTATGAAAAATATTTCTCATTTTACTTGCTATCAAATTCCAGTCGTATTTTTCTGAAACCATTTTTTGGGCGTTTGCGATAATTTTCCCCCGTAATTCATTATTCTCTAAATATATTTTCACTTTTTCCGCGATGCTTCGCGGATTATTTACTTCGCAAAATAAGCCAGTTTCACCATCTTTAAGAAAATCCGGAATACCCCCAACTGGCGTTGCGACAACCGGCACGCCGGCCGCCATCGCTTCAAGAAAAGAATTACCCAACCCCTCGCTTAAAGACGGCCGACAAAACACATCGCTTATCCATAAATATCGCGGTAAATCATTATGCGACACCTGCCCTAAAAACAAAACCTTCTCTTGCAACTTATAATTTATAACTTGAAACTTTAATTTCTCTTCTAATTCACCTTCTCCGCAAATCAACAGCTTCACAGGCAACTTATTTCGGTTTGCTAAAATATCAATCGCGCCAATCAAGTCTCCAATGCCATTTTTTTCAACCAATCTTGATGTTGTGATAATAATCTTTTCATCATTTTTTATATTTAGTTTTTTCTTTAAATCATTTTTTGAAAATTGAAAATTGAAAATTGAAAATTGTTTAATATCCACTCCATTCGGCACAACCTCAATCTGGCATTTCGCGCCCATTTGTTTCGCCCAATCAGCCAAGTAATTTGAAATTGCTTGAATATGATCCGCTTTAATAAAAATTTTTTTAAAAATCGGATAAACAAAACGAACTTTCTTTTTTATGTAATCAATCGGGTCGCCTTCCTGCAAAGTTAAAAGATACGGAATTTTCGGATGGAATAATTTAAAAAACAACGCCGCAAATCCGGCGTAAGCGGCCATCATGGACCAAGTTAAATCATATAAATTTTTCTTGTGCAATTCCCGCGCTTTCAGAAAAGCAAAGAACGGAAAAAGTAATTTTATTCCACCAATTCTGTAAACATTAATATTCCCGATTTTTTCAAACTTTGGCGACCCGCCTCGCCGTCGGGCAGGTTTTTTATCAAGGTGCAGAGTAATCATATCAAATTGAAAGCCGTCCCCGCCGAGCGGGACAAGCCTGTCCGTTATTTCTTTCACAGTAACCTCCGCTCCTCCGACAAACGGATAATAGGCAATAGAAAAAATCAAAATTTTTTTAGGCATTTTTATTTTTCAGAGAGAATTTCTTTAAAATATTTTATCGTCTTTTTAAGCCCTTCCTCCAGCGGAATTTTCGGCTCCCAACCAAGCTCCTTTTTCGCCAAAGCAATATCCGGCTGGCGCTGTTTCGGGTCGTCTTCCGGCAACGGCTTATAAGCTATTTTACTTTTTGAACCTGCCATCTCCACGACTTTTTCCGCGAGCTCTTTGATTGTAAATTCTTTTGGATTCCCCAAATTAACCGGGCCGATAAAATCATTTTTATTCCCCATCATTCTTATCATCGCCTCAACCAAATCATCAATGTATTGAAAAGACCTTGTCTGCGAACCGTCGCCGTAAATAGTAATATCTTCCCCTCTTAACGCCTGAATTATAAAATTTGAAACGACTCTGCCATCGTCAACAGTCATTCGCGGACCGTAAGTGTTGAATATCCTCACTACCCTAATCGGCATTTTATGCTGTCGCCAGTAATCAAAAAACAAGGTCTCGGCGCAGCGCTTGCCCTCGTCATAGCAAGAACGCGGTCCTATAGGATTTACATTGCCCCAATAACTTTCCGGCTGCGGATGCACAATCGGATCGCCGTAAACTTCGGATGTGGATGCTTGAAGAATTTTTGCTTTTATTCTTTTCGCAAGCCCCAGCATATTAATGGCGCCGTGCACGGAAGTTTTAGTCGTCTGGACAGGATCGCGCTGATAATGAATAGGAGCGGCCGGACAGGCTAAATTATAAATCTCGTCCACTTCCAAATACAACGGAAAAGTTATATCATGCCTGACTAATTCAAAATTCGGATTAGCCAAAAGGCGCGCGATGTTTCTTTTGGCTCCTGTAAAAAAATTATCAACGCAAATTACCTCATTTTTTTGTTCTAATAATTTTTCGCACAAATGCGAGCCGATGAAACCAGCGCCGCCTGTTACTAAACATTTCGCCATAATAGTATATAATTATACAATAAAATGCCTGAAAAAACAACCAAAATTCTATATATAATAACAAAATCCGTCTGGGCCGGGGCCGGGAAATATGTTTATGATTTGGCAACCGCTCTGCCAAAGAATCAATTTGAGGTTTTCGTCGCGGCCGGCGGCAACGGAGAACTTGCCAAAAAAATAAAAGACACCGGCATTCCCTATTTTGAAATAAAAAACTTCCAGCGGGACATAAACATATTCAAAGAATTTTTCGCCTTTTTTGAAATCCTGTCCCTTTTAATTAAAGCCAAGCCGGGCATCATTCACGTTTCAAGCGCCAAAGCCGGCGGAGTGGCTGGCGTAGCGATTTTTGTTTACAAATTTTTAAAAAAACCCGCACGAACTATATTCACGGCACATGGTTGGACATTTAACGAACTACGTCCAAAATGGCAAATTTTTCTAATAAAATTTTTCAGCAGACTAACCTGCGTTTTTTACGATAAAATAATTTGCGTTTCCGAATACGATTATCAAAGCGCAATAAAAAACAAAATCGCTTCAACAAAAAAAATGGCAATGATTCACAATGGAATCAAACCTGAAGATTACAATTTTCTTCCACGCGAAGAAGCGCGAAAAAATATCACAAATCAAAATTTAAAATTAGAAAATATTATTTGGGTTGGCAATATAGGAGAATTTACCAAAAATAAAGGGCAAAAATACTTAATTGACGCTATAAATTTACTCGTTACTCGTTATTCGTTATTCGTTACGGGTATAGTTATTGGCTTTGGAGAAAAATATGATAATCTAAAATTAAAAATTAAAAAAATAAAATTAGAAAACAAGATTTTTTTAATAAAGAATCTGCCGAATGCGGCGAATCATCTCAAGGCTTTTGATATTTTTGTTTTGCCTTCACTCAAAGAAGGACTGCCGTATGTTTTGCTTGAAGCCGGGCTGGCGGAAATTCCAATTATTGCTACAAATGTCGGAGGCGCGCCGGAAATAATAGGCCCCGCCCTATCAAGGTCGGACCTTGGAAATTTAAAAAGGTCCGACCTTAAGGAAACTGGAATTTTAGTAAACCCCGCAAACCCGGAACAACTGGCAGAGGCAATTAAAAAATTAATTGAAAATCCTGAATTAGCAAAAGCTCTCGCCGCAAACGCGCGTCAAAAAATATTGAGCGAATTTTCTTTTGAAAAGATGCTACAACAAACCTTGGCGGCGTACGAGAATTAAACCAGCGCCAGAAATCGCGCCAATCCCCAAAATAGCAAGCAGCCAATTTTTGATATCCCCGTCATTTCCTTTTACAACAGAAACAACATTAGCAACCTGGCTATCAGTGTTAGAAGCCGAGCTTTCAACACCGGCAACAGCCCCGGAGATGTCGGAAACTCGGTTTCCGACATTAACAATTTCTTCTGGTTCAAAATTTACAACGGACACCGGTTTGGCTATCGCATAGCCAAAAAAAGAAAAAGCGATTGAGCCATTCGGATATAAAATTTCTGCTTTTTGACTCTCTGCCTTAAGCCCAGACACGGAAGAATCTATCATTAAATCTCTGTTTGTTTTTATAAAAGTATTTGCGGGAAATTTAAAAAAAATGTTTTCCGCCTTCAAAAACCAATGCGAAATATCTAATTCAACATTAGAACCGTTATGCAGTTTTATATAATTTTGATTTGCCTCAATAATCTCAAGTTGATTTGGAATTATTTTTGCCGTCAATCTGCCTGAAGCTGAATATTTGCCAGAAGAAATATCCAGAATGACAATGTATTCTCCGGGATATTTATAAACATGTTTGACATTCTGGCCTTCGCTTATCGCGCCATCGCCAAAATTCCAGAGATAACGCGCGCTTTCCAATGGCTCTTTTTTGAGTCCGAGCGCCTTTCCTGAAAAATAAACGTCAGCGCCGGCAATAGCTGTTTTGTCAGAGCCGGCATTGGCAAAAATCTGCGGCTCCACAGGCCATTCAATTGAACCGTCATCGTAAGTCGGTTTTGGCGATTCAGATTTTAATTCTGGCGTAAGCGCAGATTCTGATACTACAATATCTTGCTCTGCGGTCCATTGGTTGGCCTTAATGGTTAATTTGTAATTACCAACGGCTGAATCTTTATAATAAAAACTGCGATTGGCAGTATTTTTAGCCATTGTCAGTTTGCTGGTAGAAACCCATTTAGTGCTGCTGGCGGAAAATTCGCCAGTGCTTGAATTAGTTTTGAGTTCAAGATATATAGTTTCTGTTATTTTTACGAGATTCCCATCTGCGTCTTGCGCCTGAACAGTTATTTTTTCCGAGGCTTCATTCGGTTTAATTACTTGCGGATCTGTTGTAAAAACAAATTGCGATATATCGCTTGCCAAAGCAATATTAATGCTAAACAAAAAAAATAAAAAAGTTGATATCAATCTAACTGCTAACATGCTATTTACTCAAACTTTATTCTATCTCCGGGCTTGAGAGTTCCCTTTTTATCATTAACAATTTTTTCTTTCATAACCTCATCTAATACTTCTCTCAATTCATCTAATTTGGGTTCTGTTTTGCCTTTTGTCGGGCTAGCGAATTTTTTATTTTCCAATTCTTTCAACGATATTGGCTTTGGAGCCGAAACCGGTGGCTCGGAATGCCTTCTGTGAGCTTTGCAAAAAACCATCCTTTTCCCGTCCGGCTTAAACGGAACATATGTTTTTTTGCCGCACACATCGCAAACCGCTTCATTGAGTTCCGGCGGCGCTTCCATTTTTTCCCTTTCTATTTCAGTATGCGGAAGCGACCTCTTAATGGCGCGCACGGCTGGGGCTGAATACGCGGCCGCCTTATTTTCATTAACTGTATTTTTCTGATTGCTGGTTTTATGCCACTCGGCGATTTTATTTTCCACCTCCTCTCTCGCCGTGGCGTATTTTTCGCGCGACACTTCAATTATCTTGTCTCTATGCGAGCTTTCAGGCGGGATTATCGGAGGAAGAGTGCTGGCTGAAAAAGGCCTGGATGCCACACCGTCTATCATCAGCTTTAAATAAATACTCGCAAATCCAAGATTTACTATGTCCTGTACGACAAATTCCGGCGCGAATTCCTGCTCTAAAACTTCCGCGTCATAAGCGCCAACCCTAAAAGCCGCCAGCGTGCCTACGTTTCCAAAAACGGCGTCGCGCACCGTCTCATCCATCTGCGCGATATATTGGTGAGCCAAAACTAAATTGAGGCGGTATTTTCTCGCCTCTGAAAGAATATCCTTAAACGATTCAGTGGCAAAGTTCTGGAATTCGTCAACGTATAAATAAAAATCCGTCCGCTCTTCTTCGCTAACGTCAACTCGGCTCATTGCCGCCAGATATATTTTCGTAATAAGCATAGCTCCGATAAGGCGTGAATTTTCTTCGCCTACTCTTCCTTTAGAAAGGTTCATTATAAATATTTTCTTTTTATCCATTATATCGCGTATGTCAAACGCCGAGTGCGGCTGGCCGATTATGTTGCGTATAATAGGATTGGAAATAAATTGGCCAACTTTGTTCTGAATGGCGGCGCCGGCCTCAGTCATAAAGCGGTCGGTGTATTTCGCGAATTCATCAGTCCAAAAAGCTTTGATAACAGGGTCTGTAATTTTTGAAACAACCTCTTGCCTGTACTCTTTGTCGGACAGCATTCTGTTTATGCCCAAAAGAGTCGACTCCGGATATTCAAGAAGCGCGAGAATGCAATTGTTCAAAATATATTCCATTCGCGGCGACCAGACATCCGGCCAGATTTTTTTAAAAACGCCAAGCAAACCGTTGGCAATTAAATGCCGCTGGCTCGTGTCAACATTTTCCATCACGTTAAAAGCAACCGGCCAATCAGTGTCGTGAGGAGCGAAATAAAGAACATCGCCAATGCGGTTTTCCGGCACAAAATCCAATAATTTTTCAGCAAAACCTCCGTGAGGGTCAACAATACCGACCCCTTCTCCGTTTAAAATATCCTGCATCGCCATATTTTCAAGCAAAGTCGTTTTTCCCATGCCGGTTTTGCCGATAATATACATATGCTTGGTTCGGTCATGCCTTTTAATGCCGAATCTTTTTTTCTCATTGCGAAAATCCGTTTCAGCGAAATAAGTGATATTATTATTGCCGTTTTTATCGTTCATTTGGCTTAATTATACATAAATCTTAAAATAAATCACTCCTTGTCAAGCGCGGCATGGGTGTATTTATTAGCCGCGTCCCACAACAGCCAAGAATCCAGGCCGGCATCGTAAACAGCCTGCTTTTGCTTGCGCACCATCGCGGCATCATAAGTCGCGCCCAAATCAAAGTCCTGAAGCCAAGGCCGTAATTTATTCGGCGTTGAAGTAGCGGCAATCAAACGCCCGGAAGCAGTATCCATCGCCAATTTTACCACTTCATAGGGATGCTCCGCCGGGTTTTTAAATCCATTATATGTTGGCGGATAATGAGAAGGATAAACCATCGGGCAGATGTAATCAAAATACGGCTCCGTTTTTTCCAAAACCTGGCCGATGTTTAAATCGTCGGAATTGGTTGCAGTCATTCCAAACAAATCCGCTGACAAAGGCACATCAAGAACTTCCAGTTCTTTTTTTAGATACGCGAAAAAATTTTCCATGGCATCGGATTTTTCAATTTCCTTTTGGCAAAAAGAATAGCTTACGTCTTTCATATTGCCGTCGGAAGGAAATCTGATATAGTCAAAATTCAATTCGTCAAAACCGACTCGCTCGGTTTCTTTGGCAACGCTTACGGCATAATCCCAAACTTCTTTTGAGCAAGGGTCAAGCCACGCGATTCCTTTCCTGTCCTTCCAAACAGTTTTACCGTCGCTTCTTTTAACGGCCAAATCCGGCCTTTGTTTAGCCAAATAAACATCTTGAAAAACAGAAATTCGCGCGATAGCGTAAATATTTTTACTGTGAAGATAATCTAAAAAATCTTTTATATCAGCGACGCGCTTTTCTGCGGAACCTATTCCTTGAAGTTTCGGGTCGGAAACTTCAAAAGAAATTCTGCCGGTGTAATCTTTCACATCAATCACAACCGCGTTAAGCTCTGTTGAATCTATTAAATTGACAAGCTCCTGGCGCCAGTCTTTTGTTGAAGCAACCCAGCTTGTCATGTAGATTCCGCGGACATGCGGCGGAGTTTTTATATGGGCTGGCTTGATTTCTTCCGGAGTAATTATATTATCTTCAGAGCCGGAAATTTTAGAAGCAATATATTCAGAATTAGGAACATCAAGCAAAAAACTAACGCCAAAAAAAGCAAAACAAGCGGCGCCGGAAATCAGCGAAAAGACAACGCTCTTTTTGGTTAAATATTTTTTCATTATTCAAATTACTCCGCTTGCTCTGTTTTTTTATCAGCCGATTGGGCGACAGTTTCGCTCACGCCCCTCCAAAAAGAGATAAGCGCGACAAGCAAGCCGGATATAATCATAAACGCTCTTTGGACCGCGGACGGGAAACCCAAGAATCCCAAAATAATTATCCAAAGCCCTAAAGCGCCAATAAACCAATTTCTCCACATATATGCCATTATAACACCCCGCCTAAAAAATTCCATTTTTAGCGGGGCAAGACAACAATTTCTTCTTCCAAATCTATGTTGAATTTTTCTCTCACTTTTTGTTTGCAAATTTTAATGAGTTCCAACACGTCAGCCGCTCGCCCTTCCCCGATATTCACGATAAAATTCGCGTGCAAGTCCGAAATTTGGGCTCCGCCAATATTCATTCCCTTTAATCCGCATTGCTCTATCAAATATGCCGCTGGAAATTTCCCGGTCTTAATTTTTTCTTGAGGAATTAATTTCAAAAACTCGTTTTTGTTCCGTAATCCGCCAATAACAATATTTTTAAATATACTCCCGATTGAAGGATGCGATGGAATCTTTCTTCTGCGATTCAATAAAATATTTTTAATTTCTTCTTTGCTTTTTTCTTTTCCGCCAGCCGGCGGAGCCTTTGCTAATTTAAATTCTATTTCTAAAATTACTTCGGCGTTGCCCAAATTTTTGAATCTGCTTCCGCGATAACAAAATTCGCATTCTTTATTTGAATACTTTTTTATCCGCCAGCCGGCGGAGCCAGCCTCATCCAAAACAGAAACGCTTTCCACGTTTTCAGATATTGAATGGCCGTATGCCCCGCAATTTCCGGCCACGCCTCCGCCAACTGTTCCGGGTATTCCAACGCCCCACTCAAAGCCAATGAAACCGGCATCAATGGATTTTATAATTAATTGGCTGAATAATACTCCCGCGCCAACATTCACGCTTGAATTTTCAATTTTTAATCCGCCGGCCGACGGACAATTTCCAATTTTTATCGCAACGCCTTCAAATCCTTCGTCACGAAATAAAATATTACTCCCGCCACCAAACACAAAATAAGGCAGGTTTTTGCCTTTCGCGAACTTAATCGCCTCAATAATTTCCTCCTTTGATTTCGCGACAACAAAATACCTCGCCGCCCCGCCGATCTTAAAACTGGAGTGATTTTTTAATAGCTCGTTTTCTTTAATTTCCAATAACATTGTGGGCGTGGAAGGAATCGAACCTTCGACCCCGTTCTTATCAGGAACGTGCTCTACCACTGAGCCACACGCCCATCCGTCAGCTGACGGATTCATTCTATAACAAAAAACCGCCCTATTCAAGAGGACGATTTTTTGATTTATAATATTTTTTCTTTTGTTCCGTTCGCCCATTTTTACCTCTTGAGTTTGAGGAATCTCAAAACAGCTCCGAGATCAACGCTTTATCCGCCTCATCGGCGGACCGACCTAGTCTTTTCTGTCCGCTATGTCCGTAAAGGGCATAAAACGAAAGAAAAGATTGGTTTAAATTAATCCACGCACAGCTTCCGCTACGCGTGCCTTGTTACGACTTAGTCCCTGTCACCGAACTTACCGTAGACCACGCAAGCGTGGGTTTCGGGTATTCTCGGCTCCCTTGACTTGACGGGCGGTGAGTACAAGACTTGAGAACGTATTCACCGCAGTATAGCTGACCTGCGATTACTAGCGATTCCAGCTTCATGAGGTCGAGTTGCAGACCTCAATCCGAACTAGGGCCGGCTTTGATGAGATTTGCTCCGCCTTTCGGCTTCGCGGCTCATTGTACCGACCATTGTATCATGCGTGTAGCCCAGGGCATCAAAGGGACATGCTGACTTGGTGTCATCCTCTCCTTCCTCCCCGCTGAGCGGGGCAGTCTCGCCTGACACTTGTAACAGGCAATAAGGGTTGCGTTCGTTGCCCCACTTAAGGGAACAATTCAAACCACGAACTGACAACAGCCATGCATCACCTGCCCAGCCGTCCTTGTGAGACCTCCAACGTTTCTGCTGGAGTTCGTCTGGGTTTCAAGCCCTGGTAAGGTTCTTCGTGTATCGTCGAATTAAACCGCATGATCCACCGCTTGTGCAAGTCCCCGTCTATTCCTTTGAGTTTTAGCCTTGCGGCCGTACTTCCCAGGCGGTTCTCTTAACGCGTTAGCTTCGCCTCCCGAAGGGTCGATACTTCGAAAAGCTAGAGAACATCGTTTAGGGCGTGGAATACAAGGGTATCTAATCCTTTTTTATGCCCACGCTTTCGTGTTTCAGGGTCAGAAATGCGCCAGTATGCTGCCTTCGCCTTTGGTGTTACCCACGATATCAACGGATTTCACCCCTACACCGTGAGTTCCGCATACCTCTCGCACTCTCAAAGTTGCGCCGTTTCTCATTCATCTTTCCGGTTAAGCCGAAATTTTTAAAATAAGACTAACACAACCCCCTACACACCCTTTACGCCCAGTAATTCCGGACAACGCTTGGGGCACTCGTATTACCGCTGCTGCTGGCACGAGTTTGGCAACCCCTTATTCCTCCGGTACTATCATACCGCTAAAAGCGGAATTTCTCCCGGAGAAAAGCAGTTTACATCCCGAAGAACTTCATCCTGCACGCGGCGTCGCTCCATCAGGCTTTCGCCCATTGTGGAAGACTCTCGACTGCTGCCACCCGTAGGTGTATGGCCCGTGTCTCAGTGCCATCGGTGGAGGTCACGCTCTCACGCCTCCTAGCCGTCATAGCCTTGGTAGGCCGTTACCCTACCAACAAGCTGATAGCTCGCAGACCGATCCAAAAGCGAATTGCTTCTTTACTCCGACGCCTTTCGGGTCGGAGACTATCGGGAATTAGCTCCGCTTTCGCGGAGTTATGCCCGTCTTTAGGGTACGTTATCTACGCATTACTACCTCGTTCGCCACTATCCCGCCTTCCATATATTACTATATGAATGGCGGGACCGTTTGACTTGCATGCCTTCTCCACGCCGCCAGCGTTCGTCCTGAGCCAGGATCAAACTCTCAAAAAAATGAACGGAACAAAAGAAAAAATATTATCTCGATTCTGGGACTTTATGCCAGAATCGGAATGCACAAATGAATCATATTCATTTTTTAATGTTCAAGAAAATTGTACCTCTGTCTGGGTTTATTCAGTTTATATTTTTATTATATACCTGTTATATATAGTGTCAATACCAGCAACTATCACAAAGTTTACGCTATAGCGAAAAGATTGTGTCATTGAGTTTTTTAAAAAAATTCATTAAAAAAGCGGGTTTTTAGGCCCGCCTTAAATTCATTGTCCTTAATCAAGTATTATATAAGATGTAATATAGTCATCTATTTCTTCGTATTCTTTAAACAGCTTCTTTTGTTCTTCGTTCATGCTCTCAAGAAATTTTTCTCTTCTCTTTTGTCCTTCTTTCCTTGCGCAAGAAAGGCAAATCGCGTAAATCATTTCGCTATCTTCTATATAACCCCTATCTCCGAAGCACCATAAACATCTTCTTTCAGGACTTACTTCTTCTTTTCGTATCGCTTCCGCTCCCATTTAACTCACCTCTCTTTCTATTTTTATCCCATTTTCCACTAATAGATCGGTTATATATTTCTATCTTTCTGAAACTTACATTCATAATTCTCGGTTTCTTGATTTTTTCCATTCCGCACCTCCGTTGTATATATTAAATTTTCAAAATACTAATTTATTTTCTTTTCCCACTTTTTCTTTCTTGTAATTTATAAATCGTAACCAAAAGCGGCGAAGCTAAAAAGATTGAAGAATACGTTCCGGCGATTATACCGACTATAAGCGCCAATGAAAAATATTTTGTCGTTTCTCCGCCGAAAAAGAACAGCGCGAGAAGCACCAAAAACACCGTTAAAGAAGTGTTAATTGAACGGGCAATTGTTTGGTTAACGCTTAACCCAACCGTATTTTCAAAATTCTCTCCAATGCCCTTCCGTAAATTCTCGCGAACACGGTCAAAAACAACAATGGTATCATGGACGGAAAAACCAAGAATAGTAAGGAGCGCCGTAATAAACAAAATGTCTATTTCCGCGCCAAAATATTTTCCAAGAATCGCGAAAATTCCGGTTGGAATCGCCACATCATGAATAAGAGCGACAACCGCCATCAGCCCGTATTTAAAAGACGAGACTCCCCTGCCGGTTTTAGACAGCCCGGCTGAAACCTTGCGGAACGCGAAAGCGATATAAAAAATAATCATTGCCAAAACCAGCGCCATGGCAACCCACGATTTTTGCGCGAGTTCTTTTCCGATAACAGGCCCGATTGAATCAAAACGCGTTTCGGTTATTTCACTTGGAAATCCAGTTTCCAAGTGCTTGGAAACTGGATTTCCAAGTGCTTGCAATAATAATTGGTGCTCTTCTTCAGATAAATCTTTTGAGCGGATAAGCAATCCATTGTCGCCGGTTGGCTGCAAGGAGATATTGCCCAAATCCAACGGAGAAATTTTTTCCTTAATAACGAAATTTTCCGGCCTGTCATTTAAATATTCAATCTCAAGAAGCGAGCCGCCGGTAAAATCTATTCCCAAATTCAAACCAAAAAAGAAAATTGAAAATATGCTCGCTACTACGAGCAGTCCTGAAATCGCGTACCAAATTTTTCGATGCTTTATGATATTCATAATTCTAACTTTGCGAAATCTTATGCGAATTATGCGAACCAAACAAAAATTGCGTTAATTTGCTTTCCTCTTTCGCTCCGATTGCCAGCAAAAATGTCCTGCTTATAATAATTGCCGAGAACATGCTGACTAGCACGCCGATGCCAAGAGTAAGAGCAAAGCCTTTTACCATGCTCGTTCCCATCCAAAAAAGTATGAAAGCGGTAATCAAACTTGAAACATTTGAATCGCGGATAGACAGCCAAGCGCGAGCAAATCCCTCTGTAATGGCCGTGTTTAATTGCTTGCCGGCCCGCCTTTCCTCTTTCATTCTTTCAAAAATCAAAATATTCGCGTCAACCGCCATGCCAATGGACAAAATGAAACCGGCAATGCCCGCGGCTGTCAGCGTTACCGGAATAATTTTAAAAATCGCCAAAACAATAATAATATAAATGGCGAGAGCGAAAACAGAAATAAGCCCCGGCAAACGATACCATAATACAAGAAAAAGGGACACTAAAATAATCCCGTAAATTCCGGCAGTAATTCCTTTCATTAAAACTTTTTCTCCCAAAGTCGGGCCAACGCTTTGCTGGGAAATAAGCTCAATCGGAACCGGAAGCGCCCCTGAGTTCAAGCGCTGGACCAGCAGTTTTGCTTCTGTCGGAGTAAATTGGCCGGTTATTTGAGCGCGGCCGTTTGGAATTTCTTCCCTAACCACAGGCGCGCTAATCGGAGCGCCGTCTAAAAATATAGCGAGCTGCTTGCCGACATTTTCCTTTGTGAGCTTGGCAAAAATTTCCGCGCCCTCGTCATTAAATTGGATTGAAATTTCCGGCTCGTACGTAGTCGGGCTAAATTCAAGCGTTGCTTTTTCAAGATAGCGGCCGGTAAGCCGGGACGGCAAAAAAGCGTCCGCTGCGTTCACGCCTTCTTCCATATTCGGCGCCTCTATCCTAAATTCCAAAAATGGAGTTTCTCCGAGCATTTTTATCGCTTGATTCACGTCTGTCACGCCAGGCAATTCAACAATAAGGCGCTGTTCTTTATTTTCAGATGCCTTTAAAATGCCTTTTTGCTCCACCTGGACAAGCGGTTCGGCAACGCCAAAAAGATTGACCCTTCTTTCAATAACATCCCTAAGCCCGTCCATTGCATCCTGAATTTCAGACGGGCTAATTTGAGAAACATCAGCCCGATAAACCAGATGCGCTCCTCCGCGCAAATCCAAACCAAGCTTAAACGGCATGGAAAAAAATAGGTTTGGCGAAAATATATGCGCTACGTCAAAATAGCCGATGGCAGCGCCGGCTAAAATAATCAAAACCGCTATAAACCTGTATTTCGGCATAATTTTTAATATTATAGTTTTTTAAAAAAAATTCAACCCAATCCGTAAAAATAGCTTGCCAGACCAATCCACAAAATTCCAAAAATGATAAAACATGTGGCAATAATTTTACCAGCCAAAATCTTTCCGCTAGACCTCTCTTCCAACAAAAACCATGCGCAGAAAAAAATAACAATGTATTTTAAACTTTGAGTGGCGTCAACCATTGCCGGGTGCGCCAGCCAAACGGCAAAATAAACAAGAACCGACCCGACGCCCGCGTACAACCTGTTGGCAAAATAAAGAAAATGATGTTTAACTTTTGTCTGGCGGCTGGAAGAAAAAATTCTTTTTCTTAAATTTTTGCGGAGCAAAAACAAAAAAACAAAAAGCGCCCCGCCAAGCTTAATCCACGCAAAACCGGCGACAAAAGGCGCTGTTTGAAAAACAATTTTAGACAAAACATTTGATAAGCCCAAAAACAAAGCCGACGCGACGACAAAAAGAAAAAACAAAAATCTAAGCTCTTTTTTCTCAACAAAAAATAAAACTATTCCGCCTAAAACAAGGAATAAAAAAGCTGGCAATTCGCCAAAGCCAAGCGAAGAGCCAAGAAACAAATAACTGAAAAACAAAGTAAAAATCGGCGAAAACCCGCCGATAACCGGAAGCGCGCTTGACGCGTCTGAATAATCAAGGGCGTAAAACAGAAAAAGCATAGCCAGAACAAACAACGCGCCGGCGATAACGGCGGTTATAATTGTGTTTAATGGAAGAATTGTGAACCCAACCAAAAAGAAATTTCCTGGCTGGGCAAGCCCAAATGGCAAAATGACTAACGCGAAAACGCCGAGCAACCCCAGCCAGAAAGTGTAAACAAGCGGGTCAAAAAACTTTCGCTTAAGAAGAAGCTTGTCAAAAACCGCCGAAGTCCCCAACACTACCTGCGCCAAAACGGCAATCAAAAGCCAGTTCATTTAATAAAATTTTAACATTTTTGCGTTAAAAATAAAAAGCCGGGTCAGGAGCAACTCCTGGCCCAGCAAACACTTAAAAACGTGTTACGCTCTCTGCTATCTCCATAAACTTCGGGTCATCAATATCAACTCTACCTACCTTTTTTATTCCACGACTTGCTACGTCTATGTAGTAAATCAAACGTCCGTCAAAATTGCACAGATTCAACTCTCCGTTTATTATTACTTTGTCTCCAATCCTCAATCCTGAGGCTACTCCGATCGACGAAATCACTTGTATTGTCTCAAATTTTTTACCGCTATTATTATCGTCGAACGGCAAAATTCCAATAAAAACATCTGCGTATAACGCAGTTAAACCTAATACAGATTGGTATGCCCGTGTCATCAAAACAACACCATCAGTAAAAACGAATTTTTTTGCAAGATATTTTTGCGGATTTTTTGAAACCTCCTGCAATGAAACTTGCTCGTCCGCGCCGGGAAACAATGAACACCCAACCAACAATAAAATCATTGCTATAATCACTGATTTTCTCATGACATCCACCCCCCATTTCATCTAGTTTTTAAATTTCTATTTTGTAGTAAATTATAACATGGCTCTATTACTTTTGCAAGCCCTTGCTATTCATGGACGCCAATCCGGATTTTGCGCTCCATTGTTATACGATATAAATAATCAATATAATTATAGACATTAAAAAAACTAAAAACTCAGCAACTGCGATTGGGTGCCATTTATAATAAATATTTTTTACCCAATCAGCGTCTCCGTGCTCTTTTACATAATTAGGCAATTCTTTTTCGCTAAAAGAAAAAATAAATTTTCTAAGACCTTTTTTGATTTTTTTAGAATAAAGATAAAAAAACGCATAATTATTCCTTGAAAATGGGTAAAGCCATTTTATTCCCCATCCAATTCCAATGCTGTCATGAACAAAATGCAAAAATGACGCCACAAGAAAAAGTAGCGACCAAGCTTTTCCAAATATCAACCAAATAATACTTGCGCCTATGGGCAAGTATATTAATGGATAATGAATTATATCTCTATGTTTATAATCTTCTTTGGTATCGCCTCGTTTTGAATAAAAAAACAAAAAATCTGCATCAGGCAACAAAGTAAAAATGATTGCAAAAAGAAACACCCAAAAATCAGGATTGATGTGAAAAATCCAACTTATAAAAATTACCGAAAAAATACCTAATGCAATATCTAAAAACATTTTTTTATTTTTTTATAACTAAAACCGACTTTAAAATTAACAAGATATGCTCCAATAAAATAGTTATAAATAATTCTAACTAGAAAAGCGATCTTATTTTTTATTTTATCTTTTCGAGACAATTTGTTTGTCTTTGTAGCATAAGTTATAGAATCTATAAATTTAATATTTTTAAAAAAATTTGATTTATATAAATATTTTTCTACTACCCTTCTTGGACCTGGAAATCCTAAAATTCTTTTACAAGCAATTTCTGGTAATCCAAATGTATCATGAAAAGCCATTATCCCGCCATCAATTAAATGCGGAAACCATGACTTAAAATCAATCTCTACGAATTCATATTCATGGGCGCCATCTATAAAAATAAAACCAACCGGCTTATCCCATTCACTTGCCGCCTCCTCTGAAGTTTTAACAACGGGATTTATTACTTCTCCCACTTGCGCCTTTTTAATATTTTTTTTAAATTCATCAAAAGTCCATACTTGGCCATACATTGTTTGATGTTCAGAACTGCCAGCGTGAGGATCAATCGCATAAACCGGAGTTTTATTGCCGACCAATGAACCGCCGGCAAGCCAAATTGTAGATTTTCCCTTCCAAGAGCCAATTTCTACAATAACGCCCTTCTTGCACTTTTTAGCATATTCATATAAAAATCTGCCTTCTTTATTTGTAAGCCAGCCTTCTGTATTTTTAGCAAAATTAGATATTGTTTTTATATTATTATCCATGTAATTTAATTTTTATATTTCTAATTTATTATTTTTGCAAATTTTAGCGTATTCATATGCGCTAGGACGAATTTTGCGTTCTTGAGTTTTAAAATCCACCTCAACCAAACCGAATCTCGGCCAAAATCCGCGAATTTCAACAAACTCAAAATTATCTATTAATGACCAATGGAAATATCCTTTTACGTCTACCCCGTCTTTTATTGCCTTATGCACCCAGTACAAATGCTCTTTTATAAATTTTTCTCTTTTTTCGTCTTTGGCATCAGCCAATCCATTTTCAGTGATATAAATCGGCTTGTTATATTTTTGCAAATTCTTAAGAAAATGGTAAATTCCTTCTGGATATATTTTCCAGCCTAAATCGGTTCGTTCTCCGCCAGTATCAAGATTATTTTCAATTATTCCTAAAAAATTTCCCCCTAACCTAAATCCCATTTCTATTGAACGATAATATTGAAACGCGACATAATCAATATTTTTTTTAATTTTTTTAAAAAAACCGCCTTCTAAATAACTGATAATTTTTGCCAAAATTTTATTGTATATTTTATTTTTGTAAGGAATAAAAAAGTTTGCCGAATTTCCAACACCAACCAACGCAGAATCGGAAATTGAATGTATAGCGTTATAAGCCGATTTCTGCGCTTTGATAAGATTCGCCCTTGTTCTCGCCGCCTTAAAAATACTTTTGTTTCCCGGAGGCTGAGTTCCCTTGATTGTTCCTAAAGAAGTATAAACCGCCGGCTCGTTCAGCGTTATCCAAAATTTTACATCGCTGAAAGATGCTACGATTTTGCTTACATAACGTTCAAAATATTTTGGAGCATTTTTGTTTAACCAGCCGCCTTTCTCCGCAAGCCATATCGGCAAAGTCCAATGCCAAAGCGTTACAAACGGCTCAAGTCCGCGCGCGCGAAGAGCTTTTATAACTTTTCTATAATGCTCAATTTCTTTTTCGTCAAACTTCCCTTCTTCCGGCTCAATGCGACTCCACTCTATGGAAAAACGGTGCGCGTTGTGGCCTAGCGATTTCGCAATGCCAAAATCTTCTTCATAACGATTGTAATGGTCGCATGCCCGACCGGAAATATAATTTTCCGGCTCAAACATTTCCGGGAATTTCTTTTTTTGCCAATCCTGCCAATGAGTTTGCGCTTCTTTTGCCAGCCGAGCGCTGTTCGCATGCTCCCATTCGCTCCAATCATTATAATTATTCCCTTCAACTTGATGCGCCGAAGTCGCCGCTCCCCAATAAAATCCTTTTGGAAATTCGTATTTCATTTATTTAATAAAAGTAAATTTTTAAAAATCATTGCCACTGTTATAGGCCCGATTCCGCCCGGCACCGGCGTAAAAATAGATGCTTTTTCAGCGACCTCCGGAGCAACATCGCCGACTATACTTGTACTTGGAAATCCAGTTTCCAAATGGAAACTGGATTTCCAGTAACTTGTTCCCGCGTCTATTATTATAACTCCCTCCTTCACTATTTCTGGCGTTATCAAATCCGGTTTTCCAACTCCTGAAATTATTATGTCCGCCTCTTTTGTAAATTTTGTGATATCCGAGGTAGCGCTGTTTAAGACTGAAACCGCAGCGCCTCGGTTGATAAGCCAAATCGCAACGGGCTTGCCAACCAAAATTCCACGTCCGATTACAACCGCATGCTTCCCATTCAAATCAACTCCGACTTTATCCAAAATAATTTTTGTGGCGCCAACAACCGGCGGAAGAATTTTACTCCTATCCGTAGAAAAATCTCCAAACGCGCGCGAGGACAAAACATCAACGTCTTTTTTAAGAACAATCCCATTCAAAACATATTGGGTATTTATTTGCTTTGGAAGCGGAAGCTGAAGAATTACGCCTGAATTTTCCTTAATATGGCTAATTCCAGCCATATTTTGGCGAAGTTTATTCGTTGAAATATCAGCCGGCAGATTATAAACTTTAGTTTTTACGCCGATTTCCTCGGCAAATTTCACTTTTCTTTCAATAAATTTTTTTGAAACAGGGTCGTCACCCGCCTGAACAATTGCAAGTTTAAGTTTTTTGTCAGTTTTTGAAATCTCCTGTTTTAGAAACTCCTTAATCTCCTCCGCAATTTTTCTGCCGTCAATAATCATAATATTAGTTTAAATTATTTAAGTGTTTTATCAATCTTCTCCGCGATCTTTATCATATCTTTTTCTTTCATTCCCAATGTAGTTACTGCCGGCGTTCCAATGCGAATGCCTGACGGGCCTGCCGGCCTGCGCGTATCAAACGGAATCATATTTTTATTCACGATAATTCCCGCTCTTTCCAGTTTATCGCTCGCCTCTTTTCCGCTTATTCCGCGCGACCATGTATCAACCAAAAATAAATGCGTGTCAGTTCCGCCGGAAACAATTCTCCACCCGCGTTTTTTTAATTCGTTTGCCAAAACTTGCGCGTTTTTCACTACTTGGTTAGCGTATATTTTAAAACTTGGCGACATCGCTTCTTTAAGGCAAACGGCAATAGCGGCGATTTGATTTATGTGCGGCCCGCCCTGCAATCCCGGAAAAACCGCCCGGTCAATTAGGACATCCAGTGTCCACTTGGACACTGGATGTCCAAGTGGTTTAATTTTGCGAGAAAAAATCATTGCTCCACGAGGACCGCGAAGAATTTTGTGCGTGGTGGTCATTACGACATCCGCGTACGGGAATGGAGATGGATGCTCTCCGCCGGCCACAAGGCCGGCAATATGCGACATATCAACCATCAAATAAGCGCCGGCCGCGTCGGCTATTTTTCTAAATTTTCTAAAATCAATTTTACGAGAATAGGCGGTAGCGCCGACAACAACCATCGCAGGTTTTTCTTTTTTAGCTATTTTAAAAATTTCTTCATAATCAAGCCTTTCGGTTTTTTTACTGACTCCGTAAGGAACTTGTTCCCAAAATTTTCCTGTCATGGAAACTTTCTGGCCATGAGTCAAATGCCCGCCCATCTCAAGCGACATACCCATAATCTTACTGCCGATTGGAACAAGCGCCGAATAAATCGCCAGATTTGCCGGCGAGCCGGAATACGGCTGGACATTAACATGCCACCTCGACTTCGCTCTGTGCAAGCATTTTTTATTACAAAGCTTAAACAGTTTCAACGCGCGATTTTTGCAAAGCTCTTCTATTTCATCAACTATTTCATTTCCGCCATAATATCTTTTGCCAGGATATCCCTCCGCGTATTTATTAGTAAAAACCGAGCCGAGCGCGCGCAAAACATCCCCGGAAACATAATTCTCCGAAGCAATCAAATTAACGGCCTTTTTCTGCCGCTTTTCTTCAAGCTTAATTAATCGCTCTATTTCAGAATCTGTCATTCTTTAATCTTAACGGCTTAAAATATTTTTTCAACCAAATTACTTTGGCCCGAGAAATTCCGCTCCAATATCATCGCGATGGACATGATGCGAATAACGCCGCATGCCCATAAGCATGCCGAGCCCGGCGTAGACAACAAGCATATGCGTTCCGCCGTAACTCATGAAAGACAGATTGACGCCGGTGATCGGCATCAAGCCGATATTCATTCCGACGTTAACTATAAAATGCGCCATTATTAATATCGCCAATCCGATGCCGAATAAGACTTCAAAATTACTTTCGCCCATAAAAGCGTTTCTTAAAATTCTCCAAACAACTATCCCGTAAAATAAAAAAATAAAAAAGACGCCAACAAGCCCCCACTCTTCGGCAAAAGAAGCAAAAATAAAATCAGTCTCATGTTCAGGCAAAAAACCCAGCCTGCTTTGGCTGCCGTAACCGATCCCCTTGCCGAAAATTTGACCGGAACCCACCGCGATCATTGACTGAAGCGCGTTGTATCCTGCCCCACGCGCATCCTTTAATGGATTAAAAAATGTAACGACTCGCGCCTTCTGATATGGCTCAAGCACAAAAAACCAAGAGACGCTGAATAAAATCGCGACTAAAATAAAAACGAGCAAAAGATGTTTTTTGCTGACGCCGGAAACCATTATCATGCCAAGCCAAATAATAGAAATAATCAAAGCCGAGCCAAAATCCGGCTGCAAAAAACACAAAAAGGCTGGGATGGCGACATAAATGCCGGAAATAATTATATGGCGGATATGAGCAATTTCTATATGGCGCCGCGAAAAATATTTTGCCAAAACCAGAATGACAACAAGCTTTATCGGGTCTATCGGCTCTATTGAAAAAAAATATAAATCAAACCAACTGGATGCCCCGCGCACCGCTTTCCCAAAAATCAAAAGAGACGCGAGAACAAAAACGGAAGCAAAAAAAAGCAAAAGCAAAATTTCGCCCTTGCGTAAAAACCGCCAGTCAATAAAGCTAAAAATAAAAAAGATGCCGAAACTGACAACAACCCAAATAATCTGTCGGCTAAAAAAATAATCTCCGCCAGCCAGCGGATTCCCGGCTCCTAAAGCGCGCATTGTAATCAAGCCGGAAAAAACAATAGGCAAAGTAGCAAAAAAAAGGATCCAGTCTATCTTTAAATTCCTTGCAATCTTCATGCTTTTTTAAATTTTTAGATACCGAATCCGGTTCTGAAAAATACATCGTTTGACAAAAGTTCCTCAACAAATGGCTGAGGCCAAGTAAATACCACGGACTTGGAACCTCCAGCGGCAACAATGTCTATTCTGGAAGAACTTGCCCCCTTAACATTATTATCCTTGTCGTAAAGAACGGCTACGGCATAAATATCTTTTGCCGGCAAAGCGGATTTATTGTCTATAACAATGTAAAGCCGCGGAGACGGATCATTAACAAACTCTTTTTTTGAAACCACGAGCTGCATTTTTTCTTTTTCAACAATTTCCCATTTAAAATCATTTTTAAACTCAATAAAAGCGCGCTCCGGAACGCGATTGCCGGTGTCTATGTCAGTTTCAAAAATCGGGAAAGCCTCTCCAGAATTGATAAAAGTTTCTCCGTCTCTAACGGCAATCAACACATTATTTTTATCATAAAGCTTAAGCTGATAGCTGATGGAAGGAATTGCGAGGCGCAGATTCGGATTATCAACCAGCGCGATAGCTTCGTATAAATTTTCATCTATTTTAAAAACATTTGCCCATGGGACAATTAAATTTTTTATATCGCCCTTGCATTGATTTTGGCATGGCCCGCCGCAATCAATCCCCTGTTCATTCTGATTTTGTTTATTATCAAAACAGGTTGGAGCGAATGCCCTGAACGCTAAAAATACTATCATTCCAAAAACAATGACTAAAAAAAGCGCCAGATATGTCAGTTGTCTTTTTATCGCCCATGGAATATTCATAACTACATAATACAGAATTTTAAGGAAAAAATAAAACGCGGGAAAAACCCCGCGCTAAAATTGAATTTTTAAGACTGGCGGCTGGCTACTTTCCCCTTGCGAGTATCATCGCTACTACCACCTTTCACTTCCGTGTTCGGAATGGGAACGGGTGGGACAATGGCGTCTAGCCACCAGACTAAAAAATTCAATTGTTATTTTTTACGTCATTTTCAGAATCATAAATTTCCTAACAGGAAAAGCTCATTAGTACTCCTCGGCTGAACGCATTACTGCGCTTACACCTAGAGCCTATCAAGGTTGTCATCTTCAACCGAGCTACAGATTCCTAATCTTGGAGTGGGCTTCCCGCTTAGATGCTTTCAGCGGTTATCCCTTCCCAACATAGCTACCCAGCGTTGCTCCTGGCGGAACAGCTGGTACACCAGAGGTTAGTTCGTTCCGATCCTCTCGTACAAGGAACGACTCTCCTCAAGAATCAAACGCCCACAGCAGATAGGAGACCAACCTGTCTTACGACGGTTTGAACCCAGCTCGCGTATCCTTTTAATTGGCGAACAGCCAAACCCTTGGGACCTTCTCCAGCCCCAGGATAGGATGAGCCGACATCGAGGTGCCGAACAGTGCCGTCGATATGAACTCTTGGGCACTACCAGCCTGTTATCCCCGGAGTAGCTTTTATCCGTTAATCTTCCACCGCCTCTAATGCGAGTGGTCGGTTCACTATGCTCTGCTTTCGCATCTGCTCGGCATGTACGCCTTGCAGTTAAGCCAGCTTTTGCCATTGCGCTATCAGCACGGTTTCCATCCGCGCTTAGCTGACCTTATAGACTCCTCCGTTACTCTTTAGGAGGAAATCGCCCCAATTAAACTACCCGCCAGACACTGTCTCCTGGTGTTTTTGCCACCAAGGTTAGAATTTAAATTTTGAAAGAGTGGTATTTCACTGGCGGCTCCATTCCGCCCAAGAGCGAAACTTCAAAGCCTCCCACCTATTCTACGCATTCAAAACTTAAACCCAATATCAAGCTATAGTAAAGCTTCCGGGGTCTTTTCGTCTAGCTGTGGGTAACCGGCATCTTCACCGGTATTGTATTTTCACCGGGCTGCTTCCCGAGACAGTCCCCCAGTCGTTACGCCATTCGTGCGCGTCTGAACTTACCAGACAAGGAATTTCGCTACCTTAGGACCGTTATAGTTACGGCCGACATTCACCAGGGCTTATATCAGTCAGCCCTCCAACGTTACCATCAGAGGACGGCCAATATTTAACCTTCTGGCATTGGTCAGGCGTCACCCCCTATACATCCTCTTACGAGTTCGCAGGGAGCTGTGTTTTTGGTAAACAGTCGCCAGGGGTACTTTCGCTGCGTCCTTCGTGCCTTACGGCACTCAGGAAGACCTTATTCCGAGGTTACGATCGCTTTTTTGCCGAGTTCCTTGGGAAGCACTCACCCGTTCGCCTTGGTCTTCTCGACCTGCACACCTGTGTCGGTTTGCGGTACGGACTCTTTATTCTTTTCCGCCAAACGGCGGATCTAGAAGTTTTTCTGGGAAGATTGCTTTGCTGAATTTGCCCTTAACGAGCATTTTATCTGCGCTTGAAATTGCTTGCGCGTCTGACGGATTTTCCTGTCAGACTTCCTCACGCCAATAACGTAAATCCAATAATACGCTCAGCATACTAATCTCCGTCACTCCATCAAAAAAATAAAGAGGTTACGGAATATTAACCGTATATCCATCGGCTACGGCTTTCGCCATTGCCTTAGGCCCGACTAACCCTGAGCTGATTATCATTGCCCAGGAAACCTCGTGCTTTCGGCGTCCCGCGCTTTCAGCGGGATTGCGGTTACTTGTGCCAACATTCTTACTTCATAACGCTCCAGCCCGGCTCACGCCGTGGCCTTCACAGCAGTTATGAATACTCTCCTACCACCCACTCAAGCGCTTGCGCGTTGAGCGGATCCTCACCTTCGGCACTTTGCTTAGTCCCGATTATTTGCGGCGCATAATCTCTAGACGAGTGAGCTATTACGCACTCTTTGAAAGATGGCTGCTTCTAAGCCAACTTCCTCGTTGTTCAAGAGATTTCACCTCCTTAAGTACACTTAGCAAAGATTTAGGGGCCTTAGATTGAGATTTGGGCTGTTTCCCTTTTGACTAGTGGAGCTTAGCCCCCACAGTCTAACTACCCAGTTATTTTAATTCTGGTATTCGGAGTTTGATTGGACTAACGAGGTTTCCCCCTATTCAGTCCATCCAGTAGCTCTACCCCCAGAAAAAAACTGAGCGCTAGCCCTAAAGCTATTTCGGAGAGAACCAGCTATTACCAGATTCGATTAGCTTTTCACTCCTTACCACAGGTCATCCGATAGTATTGCACGGCTAACCGGTTCGGTCCTCCCCCCGACTTTCATCGGGGTTCAACCTGCCCATGGCAAGATCATCTGGCTTCGGGTCTGATTTGCGCTACACTAAAACGTCCTAATTGCTCTACAGGTCATTTAAAAAACGACCTCGTTCTAAATATCCAATTTGAACAAATAAAACAATAGAACAATTAGAACATTTGTTTCGCCCTATTAAGACTCGCTTTCGCTAAACCTTCTCCCGTTTGCGGGATTAAGTAAGCAACGCAAATCAACTCGTTGGCTCATTCTTCAATAGGCACGCCGTCGTCCCTCGATTGCTCTCGGGACTCCGACTCCTTGTAAACATATGGTTTCAGGTACTATTTCATCGCCCTAACCGGGCTGCTTTTCACCTTTCCCTCACGGTACTAGTTCACTATCGATCTTAAAGAGTATTTAGCCTTGGGAGTTAGTGCTCCCTGTTTCGCCCAAGCTATTCGTTTCTCGGGCTACTCAAGATTAACAGCAAATTGAGAATTGTTTTCGCTTACAAGACTATTACTTTCTTTGGTTCCGCCTTCCAGCAGATTCAGCTAACAATTCTTTTATTTTTTTAAAATTATTTGTCTTAAGAACAAATAATTTTAAATGCTATTATCTTACAACCTCCCACCGCTAAAATTTAGCAGTGAAATTTGGGCTCTTCCCTTTTCGCTCGCCGCTACTAAGGGAATAAAAAATTTTTTCTCTTTTCCTCCAGGTACTGAGATGTTTCACTTCCCTGGGTTACCTCTCCGACGTTACGTCGGAGTTATTCCGCTTTATCGGAATAGAGTTATCTCATTCGGAGATCTCCGGATCAAAGCCTGCTAAACGGCTCCCCGAAGCTTATCGCAGTCTTGCCGCGTCCTTCATCGGCTCTTTAAGTCAAGGCATCCACCATACGCCCTTAATTTCCTATTAGGAAATTAATAATTCTGAAATATAAACGTAAAAATACTTTAATTACCCATTATGTTTTCAAAGTTCTGGCATTTCTGTCTTTAAAAAATAAAAAATCCGCTTTTAGAAGCGGCTTAATCAAGCAAAAGTAGAACAAATGCTACCCTTTTTTACGCTTCCAAAATATTCCTATTTTCTTTCTTATCATATCTTAATTTCATTATATATTCGCAAAACAAAAAGTCAACCCCCGCCTTTTAGTAAAAGGCGGGGGTTGCTGACAATCTTTTATTTTACCCTTTAAAACAAAATACTACTTTGATCCAAGATCTCTTTTTAATTTTTCAACATACTGCGACGCCGCCTCTTTTCCGCCAAGCCCAAAAGCAAGACCGCCTGCAATCGCGAGCATCGCCACAAATCCCGTGAAAAGGGTTTGGGCAAAAATACCGGCAATCCCAAGCTGGTAAAGAGCCGCGAGAATCGCAAAAATCCAAATTGACCATTTGGTTATTCCTCCCAAAAGCTGGGTTGAAGGAACACCAGCCGCCTTAGCCGAACCGACAACAATACGATGCATGGCATTAGCAAGAAAAGCGGCAACAACCAAGATAAGAGCGGCAACAATAACATTAGGAAGATAAGCAAGAACAACGTCTTTTAAAAACACATTGACCTGCTGGAGCCCCAGAACATCTATTGAAGCGATTAAAAAAGCGATAATTAAAAACCATCGCACCAAACCGCCAATAAAAGCCCCTGAATCAAGTCTAAATCCGGCTCTTGCCAAAGGTTCTTCTATCCCTAAAGACTGAAGCGCTTTATCAACTTTAAAGGAACGGATTATTCTGGAGACTAATTTATCTAAAGTCACAGCAATCACCCAACCTATAATGAAGATTATTATCGCTATAATGAATTTTGGAATAAACATTATTGCTCCTCCCCAAAGTTGCTGAAAAGAATAAAACAGCACATCACTCCAAGTTTGTAACAACATAAGCTTTATTATTTAAACTATTAATAAAATTACTACGCGTAATAATTTTAAATCGACCTGTTTTATACATAATTCAATTATACCAACAATTAAAAAAATTTTAATGGCTTATGTGGATAACCTTGCTTGGGCGGTGCAGGAATCGGACCTGCGCTCTCTGCAATGTGAATGCAGCATTTTACCATTAAACTAACCGCCCTTACACGTTTAGCTTATTAATTAGCTTCTCATGCGGATAATCCAGCACGTCGCGCACAAATTTATCATACATTCCAAACCTGTACAAAAATTCCTTAGTGCTTAAAACAGCGAAAACAAGCTCTTTGCCGATTTCCGCTTCAATGTTTTTTAACACTTTTTGCAAAACCGCCTTTTTTATGGCGTCGCCAACCAAAAACAGGTCTGTTCTGCTGTCTTCGGATTGTATAAAAATTCCTGAAAGAATCGCGAGTTTCATCCTGCCAACCGAGCTTAACATTTTTATTAATCTCTCATTATCAATAGGCACAGTATCAACAACAAGGCTTTTAAGCGAGCGAAAAAATGGAAAAGACATGTTTAATCTTAAGCCGTGAATTTTTTTCCTTATATTTTTTATTTTGCCGTTCTTGAGTTTAATAATGTCATCAATTTTCTCCTCTTTCTGCGTTACAAAACCCACGCTTTTTAAAAGCAAAATTTCCCGCCGCGCGGATGGCAAAGCCACCCTTGTGCGGCGGGAAATTTCCTTAATATCAAAAAACATATCAGGGTTTAAGAAAAAAAGCCGTATGATTTTAACTCTCGAGGCAGAGCCGAAGAGCCTTTCTAAAACCCTTTCTTTCATATTATTTTATGATATCACAATTATTTCAACTCAACAGCCGCTCCGGCTGCCTCTAATTTTGCTTTTAATTCCTCGGCTGTTTTTTTATCCGCCCCTTCTTTTACAACGATAGGAGCTCCATCAGCCATATCTTTAGCTTCCTTAAGTCCAAGGCTCAATGCGTCTCTTAAAACTTTGATTACTTGAATTTTTTGCTCGCCAGAACTCTTAAGATGGACATTAAAAGATTCTTTTTCTTCTCCGACGCTCGCCTCTAGCGCAGTCGGAGCTCCGACTGCGAATGTCGGAGCCGCTGCCGAAACTCCAAATTTCTCCTCCAATAATTTTACAAGCTCCGACAAATCAAGAACGCTCATTGATTCTATTTTTTCAACAATATCCTTGAATTTTGCCGGGGTTTTTATTTCTTCTGCCATAATTTTTTAATTTTTTCCGCCCGAGGCGGATCCGCCTTTGGCGGAAATTTTACCCAATACGCTGACTAAATTTCTCATAATGCCGTTTAAGGCCACGACCACGCCCTTTCTCGGCGAATTAATAATATTAACTAACTGCCCCAATAAAACCTCCCTTGATGGAATATTTGCCAACTTAATTACTGTTTGAGAATCTATGTACTCATTCTCAAACACACCTCCTAAAAATTTTATTGTTTTATTCTTTTTCGCGAATTCATTTAGAATTTTTGCCGCCGCAATCGGATCATTCTGCGCGAAAGCCAAAGCTGCCTCGCCTTCTAATTCCGGAATTTGACCTGAAAAACCAAGCTTTTCCAAGGCTTTTTTAATAAGTGTTTTCTTGGAGACTAAAAAACGCGCTCCAGAAGCCCTTAGAGATTTCCTTAATTCACTCAAAGAAGCCACGCTCAGGCCATGAAAATTCACAAAAATTGAAATCTTGGATTCTCCAAATCCTTTTTCTAAATCTTTTAATATTTCTTGTTTTTTTTCTTTTGTAATCATAATATCGCTTCACTCTTTAATTTTCAACAAAAATACGGCCAATAATAGCCGCGAAAAATCTTCTACCTCAACAGGACTTATAATGCCTGCTTTCTACGGCTTATTTTTTAGTATATATCCCTCAAAAAAATATGTCAACTAAAACAGGCATGGCCAAACACTTATTCCCTTACCGCGCAATGATCAAAATAAGGACTTGCCATGCGGCAAAAGCTCGCGAGTTTTTCTGAAGAATAAGATTTTTCTTCCTTAAACGCGGAATCCAAAGTTTTCTCATTCCGAAACCGCTGTAAAAAATACCTCTTGCTTCCTTTAAGCCATCGCGAAATATCCAAGATATCTTCTTTGTCATGAAATCGCGGCAAAACAGTAGTGCGAAATTCATAATCATCCATGTCCATTATCAATCGAACACTCCTTTCAATGTTGTCTAAGTCTACTTTACTATTGGACAATAGCGAATATTTTTCTAAAGGACATTTTATATCCATCGCGACATAATCAACTTTGCCGCCGCTAATTAATTTTTCCAGCACTTGCGGGTTGCTGCCATTCGTATCCAGCTTTACTAAAAAACCCAGATCTTTTATCGCATTGATAAATTCGGGCAAATCCTTTTGAATTGTCGGTTCCCCTCCGGTTATACAAACGCCGTCCAGCATGCCGACGCGGTCAGACAAAAAATCAAAAAGATACTCTTCTGAAACAACAAATTTTTCTTCCGTTTTTGCCGGCTGAACCAATTCCGGGTTATGGCAAAAAGGGCAGGAAAAATTACACCCGACCGTAAAAACAGTCGCCGCGATTTTGCCCGGATAATCAATAACGGTAAATTTTTGAAGCCCGCCAATGAACATTATACCTTAAATTTTTTCCTATTTTTAAATTCTTCTTGCTTGCCCGGGTTCCACTGTAGCACCGGCCTTATGTATCCCACAATGCGCGAGTAAACCTCGCATGGTTGCTGAATAAGGCAATTCGGGCACAAAAAGTGCTCTCCGGCTATATAGCCGTGGTTCGGGCATACGCTAAAAGTAGGGGTAACGGTTAGATACGGGAGGCTGTATTTTGAAAAAACCTTTTTGAGCAAAACTTTTACTGACTCGGGATTATCAATTTTTTCGCCTAAAAATACATGCAAAACCGTTCCGCCCGTATATTTTGACTGAAGATTGTCTTGAAGCTCCAAAACCGAAAAAATATCTTCGCTGAACCCGACTGGCAATTGCGAAGAATTGGTGTAATATAGCTCTTTTTCGCCGGCTGTAATAATATCAGGATATTTTTCTTTGTCTTTTTTCGCCAAACGATAACTGGCTCCTTCGGCCGGCGTAGCTTCCAAATTATACATATTGCCTGTTTCTTCTTGATATTTTACCAATTTATCTCTCATAAAATCTAAAATTTCAGAAGCGAATTTTTGGCCGGATGAAGTAGAAATGTCTTTATCAATAAAATTAAGAAGCGCTTCATTCATGCCAACAAGGCCTATTGTTGAAAAATGGTTAGCCCAATAGGTCCCTCTCATTTTTTTAACAGACTCCAAATAATATTTTGAATAAGGATAAAGTCCTCTTTCAATATAATTATCCAAAACTTTTCTCTTGATCTCCAAGCTATCCCTTGATAAATCCATTAAATGCCCGAGCCGTCCGAAAAAATCTTTTTTTGTCTTTGAAAGATAGCCGATTTGCGGAAGATTAATAGTTACAACACCAATGCTTCCGGTAAGCGGCGCGGATCCGAAAAGTCCTCCGCCTCTTTTGTATAATTCCCTATTGTCCAAGCGCAACCGGCAACACATACTTCGCGCGTCATCAACATCCATCTCCGAATTGATAAAATTTGCAAAATAAGGAACACCGTATTTCGCTGTAAGTTCCCAAATGCCCTGCAAGGCCGGATTGTCCCAATCAAAATCTTTAGTTATGTTATAAGTTGGTATTGGAAAAGTAAACACGCGCCCTTTGGCATCGCCCAAAAGCATCACTTCGGCAAAAGCCCTGTTAAAAATATCCATCTCGTCTTGGAATTCGCCGTATGTTTCATTTTGCGGAATTCCGCCGATAATAACCGCCTGGTTCGCCAAATGCGCCGGCGGCTTAATATCAAGCGTTACATTTAAAAATGGCGTCTGAAAACCGACTCGCGTTGGAATGGCGCAATTAAAAATGAATTCCTGAATCGCCTGCTTTACCTGCTGATAAGTAAGATTGTCATTCCGTATAAAAGGCGCCAGCAGAGTATCAAAATTGCTGATTGCCTGGGCGCCGGCTGATTCGCCCTGCAAAGTATAGAAAAAATTAACTAATTGCCCCAAAGCGGTCCGCAAATGTTTTGCGGGCTTTGATTCCACTTTGCCCGGGACGCCTCCAAACCCCCTGTAAAGCAAATCAAAAAGATCCCATCCGCAACAATACGGCCCCAAAAAATCCAAATCATGGACATGGAACGCTCCTCCGTTAATCGCGTCCCTTATTTCTTTTGGGTAAATTTTATTCAGCCAGTATTTTTTGCTGACCGCGGAAACAATATAATGGTGCAGTCCCTGAAGAGAAAAAGACATGTTGGCGTTTTCTCTAATCTGCCAATCCAAATCGCCGATATATTTATCCACCATTTCCAAACTCTCATCAATGGCTGTTTTTGCCTCGCGTATGCGCCGATGCTGCTCTCTGTACAAGATATAAGCCTTGGCAGTTTCAACATGATTTTCTAAAATCAAAACTTCTTCAACAATATCCTGAATTTCTTCCACTTTTACGGTATCCTCGTTTCTAAAACGCTTATTTATCAAGTTAACAACCTTGCCTGAAATAAGCTTTGATTCTTTGCCGTCGCCTTCGCCTGAAGCGGTTAACGCTTTATGTATCGCCTTTTCAATTTTGCTTTGGTCAAAATCAACAATTCTCCCGTCTCTTTTTTCAATTTTTTTAAGAGTTTTGGATTTTTTAACGGCTTTTTTCATATAGTGTCTTCATCATAATTCATAAAACCAAAAAAGGGAAATTGTGGATAAAAAAGATTAGACGCTATATCTTTGATGTAATTCAGCTTCTATTTCCGCCCGCGGGCGGCCGTATTTAAGAGACGAAAGTTTTGCGATTTCCTCGCCATCAGCAATCTCTCCTTTTTGAAACGGGCTTGTCTGCATACTGAACGGCCTTGATGTCTGGCCGTCAATCAAAACCTTGAGACAAGCGTTATAATTATCAATATTTATAAGGTCGTAAGAATTAAAAACCGGCTCAAATTGCTTTTGCAAAACTTCAGCGTCTTCAGCGCCAACTCTAAAAGCTACGATTGAGCCGACATTGCCGAAAATCGCCTTTTTAATATTTTCCTCAAGCTGGCCGATAAATTGATGCGCGATTGCCAGATTTAATTTATACTTGCGCGCCTCGGATAAAATGGTGGCAATGGAATCGGTAGTGACATTATGAAATTCATCAATATACAAATAGAAATCCCTGCGTTTTTCTTCCGGCATGTCTACGCGCGAAAGCGACGCCATCAAAATTTTGCCCACAATAATCAAGCCAAGCAAATTAGCGTTCAAGTCGCCCAATCTGCCCTTTGAAAGATTGATTAAAAGTATTTTGCCCTCGTCCATCGCCTGCCTGAAATTAAACGCGGATTTTTCCTGAATTATTATCGGGCGCATGATTTCGTTTGACAAGAAATTGTCAAATTTGCTGGTAATATACGGGACCATATTTTGCAAAGAAGCTTCCCCGCCGGCTTTTTCCGCTACATCCCTCCAGAAATTTTTTACAAGAGGATTGGCGCAAAGAGACAATTTCCGGTCGCGGAAATTTTTGTCGCTCAAAACCCTTTCCACGTCCAACAAGCTGTTCCCGGAAGAAACATCGTCCATGACCAGCATCACCGAATTTCTAAAATACTGTTCAAACATCGGTCCGCCGGCAGTCTTCATGTCAAAAAGCTTGTTAAAAATTCCGAGTAATTCATTAACAATAAACGTTTTTTGCTCCGGATGGCTTTGGTCATACTCCAGCATATTCAATCCCATCGGCCGTTCAATATTGCCCGGGTCAAAATAAATTACATCTTCCGCTCTGGATGGCGGAATTCGCGATAAAATATCCTGAATGTCAGAGCCGTGCGGGTCAATAAAACAAATTCCTTTGCCCGCCTCAATGTCCTGGACAATCATATTTTTAAGAAGCACGGATTTGCCGGTGCCTGTCTGTCCGATAGCGTAAATGTGCCTTCGGCGGTCGTCGTCTTTTATATAAACATCGGAAATTTCTCCGCGATAAATATTTTTGCCTAGCAAAAGCCCTGATTCCGGCAAACTTAATGGCGGAGGCGCTTCTTTTGTTTTTAAATATTTAAGCTTAGGCGCCGCAGATGAAGCTATGCCAAGCGGAAAATGAAAAATAGTGGCAAGTTCCGCCGCGTTTAACTGTATCGCGTTTTTCGCGTCCGGTAATCTGAAAGAAAATTTATAAAAAAGACTTTTTAATTTTCTTCCGCGCGGAACAATAAATTCAAATCCGTTTCCTTGCGCTTCTTTAAATTGCAAAAACGCGCTTTTTAATTCCGCTAAAATAGAATTCGCCCTTTCTTTGCTCGTTGAAGAAGCAAGAAGGCGGATATTGGCTTGCATCATTTGGCGGGACGCTTTAGACTCAAGCAGTTTTACCAGCTCTTCGTCAACCGATTTTTGGCCTGATTCATTTTTTCTCGCGTCCTTGCCTGAACCGAATATAAAATTCCACAATTCGCCAAGCATGCTCTTCCAAAAACTTTCATATCCGCGCAGCGCATCGGACAATGATTCGCCCTTGCGAACCTCTGAAACAACCATTTTCGCCTTTTTAATGATCTCTTCATTTGACGGCGAAAGTATTATTTGCAAAGCGGCGCCTTCTCCGTCTTTCTGTAATTTTGAAAAAGTATTTATAGCCACCTGCAAAGGGTCGGACTCAAACCTGTCATACGTTCTAATCGGCAGAACATCCTCTCGGTTTAACCTGGCAAAAGATCCCGCCGAAAAACCGTCCGGTTTAAAAATATTATAATCGTCTTTTTTAACAGAAACGCCGGCAAAAGGGAAAAGCCCGTTAACAAGCTTTTCAAAAAGCTGATTTTGGCTTTTTTCCACGGCCGCGTAAAAAACCAATTCCTGCCCCTTGGCAGGCAACCCGATTTCAAGCGCGTAATAACTTTCTACCGCGGCCATTCCGCTGTAAAACTGCTCCATAACCGATATCAATTCTTTAAAGCTTTTATCGCCATCTTTCGGCTTTTCATGCGGCAAAGTTATTTCATAAAGCACAAAATTAAGAGAACGAAGAACCTTGCCACGCTCGTTTTTACGCCAGAAAAAAACAACCAACAGCGTTCCGCCGATAAAAATTACGGCGGAAAAAAGATAAAAATAGAAAAAAAATTCAAACATTGTAAGCGCCTTGAAAATATTTTATCAACGCGTCGTGAAAATCGTCTTCAAGATGCGGATTGTCTAAATGCCTGATTATGGAAATGGCATTCAAAATTCCTTTATCCTGCGCAATTTGCAATAATTCCAAAATTTGCCTTTGATGCGCTTCGGCTTCTGTCTCCGGGGAAGAAAATTTTAAGGCGGCGATCCGCTCGGCGCGCTCTTTTGCTTCGGACGGCGCGAAGCGCTGGCTTTCAGCCAAAACACTCTCCGGAGGTTTTTCTATGTGCTCCTTAATCGCTTCGCGAATAATTTCCGGCCGCTCCTTGTTGCCGGAAGATAATTCCAATTCCGCGATTCTTTTCTTTAGCGCCTCTATTTCCTGCCCGGCCGATTCAATTTTACCACTTTCTTCCATCAATAAATTATACCACAATCAAAAATAAACAAAATTTTTACGGCCAAGCGTTTCTTTCTGCTTCATATTTCTCCTTTTCTTGTTCATTTTTAATATATTCGGATTTCAGATGCCAACGCCATGAATTGGTATTACCCAAAAATAAATCCACCATGTCCGGCGTAATATCAGCCGGTAATTTTTCATGCCAGCCATCCAGCGAATTTCCTATCGCGCCTTCAATAATCTGTTTTTCATTTTCCTGAAAATTCTCCATTTTCTCCATATTCTTTTGTTGAGATATTTCTCTTGCTAAAAATAAAAATATAAAGAATCTCCAAAATAGCCAAAGTATTGATTACCAAAAGGGCGATAAACCAATTTCTATGGCTGTTGCGCGCGGCCTTCCACAACGCCACGCCCTTCCATGGCAAAACCCATAATGCAACCAGTAAAATGAGCCACTGATTTTGAATTAAAAATTGTTCCATATATTTTTATAATATCATAACCCAGCAAAAATAAAACACCCCGGCCAGCTTGTGGCTGGACGGGGCTTCGGGTTATCAAGATGTCACCTTGATATAAGTAATTCTTTTATTTTTTCGCCGACACCGCGTATCGGCTTTAGGAGAAAAATGTCCGCGCCGGCGGCTAAGGCAAAACCTTTATTCTCTATGTTGCCGGACATGGCAATCATCAAGGGTGATGACTCCTTAAAACGGCCTGTCATCGCTAATATCTTAGGCAAACGATATTTGCCTGCCAAAAATTTTAGCAAATCCAGCCCATCCATTTCCGGCATATTAATATCTGTCAAAATCACATCCGGTGGTGGAACAAATCTCAAAGAAGCATCAATGTATTCCTTTGCTTCTTTGCCATTAGCGAAAACGACTACTTCAAAATCCTCGCCCTTAAGCAATTCCTCAAGGGCCGTCCTGATTCCTTCGTCGTCCTCAACGATAATAATAAAAAACTTTTTCTCTGTTTCCATCCAAAAATCCTCCTTGTTTTTTTCGCCAGCTGGCGAATTATTTTCAAATTTCAATATAAATATAACATTACACTAAATCATCTCTTTTGTCAATACATGTCTTGTTTTTTCCCTTATCATGCATTAAGATAAATTAAACAAAACACATGCTTAATTACAATGAACTGAAGCCCGGAAAATACTTTATTTTGGACGACCATCCTTATCTTGTCATGGAATTTCATTTTTTAAGGATGCAGCAAAGAAAGCCCGTGGCGCAGACAAAAATAAAAAATTTGATTACCGGCAAAACACTTGAAAAAACATTTCAGCAAACAGACAAATTTGAAGAAGCGGATATTAAAACAAAGCCGATAAAATATCTGTATAATAATAAAGGGGAATTTTGGTTTTGCCCTGAAAAAAATCCAAGCGCCAGATTCAAACTGGAAGAATCATTGATAGAAAACAACGGCGATCTGATGAAGCAAAATTCAATCGTGGACGCGCTTGTTTTTTCTCACAAAGGCAAAGAAGAAATAATCGGCGTTAATCTTCCGGTGAAAATTGAATTAAAAGTAATTGAAGCTCCGCCATCCACAAAAGGAAACACGGCGCAAGGTGGAAATAAACAAGTCAAGCTGGAAACAGGCGCGATGATAAACGCGCCGCTTTTCATCAACGAAGGAGATATAATTTCCATAAATACCCAGAACCGCGAGTATGTCGAGCGGTCGGAAAAGGGCCTATAGTAAAGTGGCATTACGCTACATTCGCATTGTAGAGGCGGGAGTTCGATTCTCCCTAGGTCCACCAGAATAAATTTATGTGTTTAGCCATTCCGGGAAAAATAATTTCAATAAAAAAGCAAAACGCCACTGTTGATTTTAGAGGCATTAAAAAAGAGGTGGACATTTCTTTGGTCAGCGCCAAGCCGGGCGACTATGTTGTCGTTCACACCGGCTTCGCGGTCGGCAAATTGGATAAAAAATCCGCCAATGAATCCTACAAATACTTTGATGAATATATCAAAACAAAACACGGAAAAAATACTTGATGAAATAAAAAAACTGGCGAAATCAATAGGCCGCGAAACGCGGCTGATGGGACTTTGCGGAACTCATTCCCAAACCATCGCGCAATACGGCCTCAAAAACTTATTGCCGCGCAATATCAAACTGGTTGCCGGACCCGGATGCCCGGTTTGCGTCACCGCGCGCGAAGATATTGACGCGGTTATTGGATTGGCTTTAGCTGGAATGCCTTTGGCTGTTTACGGAGACACATTAGCTGTTCCCGGCTCAACAGAAAGTCTTGAAAACGCCAGGCAAAAAGGCGCGGATATTAAAATAATTTATTCCATCAAAGAGGCGCTGAAAGAACAAAAAATAAAACCCGACTTGGTTTTTTTCGGAGTCGGATTTGAAACAACGGCACCCATGACAGCTTGGGCTATAAAACAAGGATTGCGCGTTTACAGCGCCCATAAATTTTTCCCGCCGGCAATGGCCGCGCTTTTAAAAAACAAAAAAATTAAAATTGACGGACTTATAGACCCAGGGCATGTGAGCGCGATTATCGGCGAATCTCCATATAAAAAATTTGAAATTCCGCAAGTAATTACCGGATTTGAACCGGAAGATGTCTTAATGGCGGTTTTGATGCTGCTAAATCAAATCGCTGAAGGCAAACGCGATCTTGAAAACGAATACGGCCGCGTGGTAAAAAAAAATGGAAACGAGAAAGCGGTAAATTTAATCAATGAAGTTTTTGAGCAATGCGACGCCGAATGGCGCGGCATAGGCCTGATAAAAAATTCCGGAATGAAAATAAGAAAAAAATATTCCGCTTGCGACGCCAAAATAAAATATCGCCGGACAATCGCAGAAATTTTATCGCGGACAAAAACCAAAAAAACTGCCTGCAGATGCGGAGAAATATTGCAAGGGTTAATTGAACCGAACCAATGCCCTTTATTTAAAAAAATCTGCGCCCCGGAAAATCCTTTCGGCGCATGCATGGTTTCAATTGAAGGAACCTGTAATATAGAATATAAATATGCGCGCTAAAAAACAAAATAACGATACGATAGAACTGGACCACGGCGGAGGAGGATACAAGTCGTGGGAATTGATTGAGGAAATCCGCGGGAATATGGCTGACAGCCGCCGACTGGCGAAAAAATGGCAAAATTGCGAAGACGACGCGGCAGTTTATAATTTAGGAAAACAAAAATTGGTTTTTACCACAGACGCTTTTATAATTGACCCGATATTTTTCCCGAGTGGCGACATAGGAAAAATAGCCGCTTGCGGCACAATAAACGATTTGGCGGTAATGGGCGCGAAACCGATAGGCCTTTCTTTAAGCATTGTGATTGAGGAAGGTTTTTCAAAAAAAGATTTGCTGAAAATCATCCGTTCAATAAATAATGTTTCCAAAGAAAGCGGCGTCCCTATTGTCACCGGCGACACCAAAGTAACTGAGAAAGGGAAACTGGACAAAATTGAAATCACCACCGCCGGCGTCGGTCTAGCCGGGAAAATAATTGAAAATAAAGGAATTGAGACTGGCGATTTAATAATCGCTTCCGGAGATCTTGGCGAACATGGCATAGCTCTGCTTTCGCAAAGATTTAATTGCAAAAGCAAAATAAAAAGCGATTGCAAACCTTTGAACAAAGAGATTGGAAGCGTCGCGAGCTATCTGCATTCTTGCAAAGACCCGACGCGCGGAGGATTGGCGGCGAATTTATATGAAATGGCGGAAAAATCCGGAGCGCGTATTATTTTGGAAGAAAAAAAACTTCCATACAAAAAAGAGGCTTTTGCCCTAGCGGAACTTTTGGGGATTGATATCTTTTCACTGCCCTCCGAGGGTAGATTTATTGCTGCTGTTTCAGAAGGAGACGCGGAAAAAACTTTAAAAATACTTAAAAAAAATAATCCTGAAGCAAAAATCATAGGCAGAGCTGAAAAAGCAAGCAATAAAAACAGCGGCGTCTTCTTAAAAACAAGTATCGGCGGAATAAGGGAAATTGAAATGCCGAGAGGAAAATTAATTCCCAGAATTTGCTGACAAATAATAAAAAACCTGACCAAAAGAAATTCCGGCGTCTCCGCGAGGAATTTTTTTATTGGCAACAGCTCCTTTTGATTCAAAATATTCGGAAATAATTTTATTGTTCGCCATTCCCCCGCCAAAATAAACCGGCGCTTCCATATTTTTGGCTAAAAAATTATCCTCAACTATTTTATAAAGCCCTTTCGCCAGATAACTTTGGGCCGCGGCCGCCTTTTTATTTTTCTGGCGCGTGTTTTTCGCAAGATATTTAAAAAGCGGCGCTAAGCGCAAAATAAAAATTCCATTTTCATTTTTTATTTCCGGCTTAATATCCTTATAAACTACTGATGAATTTTTTTCCAATAAATCAATCGGCTCGTGCTTATAACCCCTTCTGTTTCCGCAAAAACCCAATAAAATTGAAGCCGCGTCCAATACTCTTGCCGAGCTTGATGTTTCCGCGCAGTTAAAATTTTGCATGAGCTGATTGCGCAAAATCTCAAATTGTTTTTTTGAATAATATTTTTTTAAATATTTATAAACCGATTCTTTGTCTAAAAATCCGCTTAAAATAACCATCAGCATTCTGGCTGGCTCCTCCACAGCCAATTCTCCGCCAAGCATAATTTGATTCTCCAAATGCCCTATCCTTTCAACGGCTACAGCGCTACGCGCGGAAAACCGGTTTTTAATTTTAATTCTGAAAATTTCTCCGCCCCATATTTTTCCATCCAAACCATAACCTGTACCATCCATAGCTATTCCGCAAAAATTATCTGTTTTTCCAAAATTCGCCTCTCCATACGCGGAAAAAATATGCGCTATGTGATGCTGAACCTGAAAAAATTTCGCTCCGAATTTTCGCGCGAGCTCGTTTCCCATGGCTGTAGTTTTAAAAAGCGGATGTAAATCTGATATGACTATATCCGGCTTTATATCATTTTGCTTTAAATATTCCAAAACTGATTTTTTGAAAAACCGGAAATTAGCTTCGTCTAAAAGATCTCCGAAATCATCTGACAAAAATATTTTTCCTTTTCTGCAAACGCAAAAAACGCCGCAAGATTCGGCGCCCAATGCTATGACCGTTTTTTTCTTTTGAAAAGGCGTATTAAACCTTATCACATTTTTATGCTCTATCTTGATACAAAAGGAATGAGTCCCAAGAATCGGCACCGTTTTACCGCGCGCGCCAATTTTCTCTGGTGTTTGGCGCAGACATTTGTTTCTTCTCTTGGCAAAATTTTTGACTGAAAATTCAAAAATTTTTTAAGAAGCTCCGACTCTTTGTAATCAACCTCTTTTATATTGTTTGTGCAAAAATAACACTGTCGCATGGTTTTTATAAAATTAAAAAGGTATTTCCTCCGGGTTAATATCTTCTTCCGGATACTCTATTGTTTCCAATTCTTCCGGCGCGCTTTCCGGCTTTTGCTTTTGAGAAACGCCCTGGCTCTCCGCTCTTCGCGGCCCAAACTGAATTCTCTCCGCCACTATTTCCGTCCTATTCTTTTTTGAGCCGTCCTGCGCATCCCAATTTCTTGTTTGTATCCTGCCTTCCACAAAAACAAGGCTTCCTTTTTTTAAATATTGCGACGCTAAGTCAGCCAATTTCCCGAATACCACTATATTGTGGAATTGGGCATCTTGCTGATTTTGGCCCTGCTGATTTTTCCAAATTCTGTTAGTCGCCACCCCAAAAGAAACTACCGGCACGCCCGACGGCAACGACCTTGATTCCGGGTCTCTTGTCAAATTTCCTATAATAAACGCTTTATTTAAATTCATAATCGTAAAAATTTATACTCCTAATAATTCTTCTAATTTTTTATCAATCTCTTCACTTTTTATTCCCGTCTTCTCATCCATTCCTTCTGTTTTTTTCACTCCGGCAATTTTCTTTCTGCCAATCAGTTTTTTATCGCGCAATTTTACAACGCCTGTTTCTTTTGCCGGTTTAATAACCAAAAAGCGAAGAACGTTGTCATTTTTTTCAAAAGACGCTGAAATATCATTTATAATTTCTGAATTTGCCATAAATTTAACCCAGCCAAAATGCGCGCTGTCAAAACTTTTTATTGAATACGCTAATTTTTGCGCTTTCGGGCGGCCTTCCATTAAAATAAGGCCATGCTTATCTTCTATGAATTTTCTCAGATTGGAAACATTATCATCCAGCTTGTCTTCCGGGATAAGCGGCGTCAGCAAATAACCTATTTCATATGTATTTTGATTTTTTTCCATAAAACCATACTAACAAATAAATATAGTTTAGGCAATCCCATGTGACTGGACAAGGCAAAAATGATATAATTAAACAATGAAAATCAAGCAATCCATATTTAAAGAATACGATATCAGGGGGAGGTATCCGAGCGAAATAAACAAAGACGCCGCTTATAAAATAGGCAGGGCTTTGGCCATTTTTTTAAAACTTAAACACAAAAATAAGATTATTGTTGCCAGAGATGGCCGCCCGAGCTCTCCGGCGCTCTCTAAAGCTTTTGTTTCCGGAATAATTGATTCCGGCGCCAGCGCGATAGACATAGGCATAGTTACAACCCCAACGCTTTATTTCGCTGTCCCATTTTTAAAAGCCGACGGAGGCGCGATGGTCACCGCTTCGCACAACCCGATAAGCGATAACGGGATAAAGCTTGTCAAAAAAGAGTCGGAGCCGCTCAACGAAAAATCTTTATTAAAAATTTATGAAATCGCGAACAATCTTCCGGATAGACTCCCGGGCAAACTGGGAGAATATAAAAAAATGGATGTTGAAAAAGATTATCTTGAAGCAATGCTCAGCGATTACAAAATTAACAAGCCTGGCTTTTCTTATTCTTTTGATTACGACGGCGACCGGTTAATGCTCAAAAATAAAAATGGTAAAGAAATAAGAGGCGACATAGCCGGAGGCATTATGGCCGACACAGTCGCGAACGCCGGTGATACCATTGTTTACGACGTAAGATGTTCGCACGGCGTCGTAAAGTATTTTGAAAACAAAGGAATCATTGCCGCTCCAAGCCGAACTGGGCACTCCAATATCAAAAAATTAATGAGAGAAAAAAACGCAATCTTTGGCATGGAAATAACCGGCCATTACTATTTTAAAAAATTCCATTATTGCGAATCGCCATTGTACGGAATAAAAAAAATAGCTGAAAAAATAAGCGAGAGCGGAAAAAACATTGATGAATTGTCAAAGCCCTTTATGAAATACTGCCATTCAGGAATAATAAACACCTCTGCCAAGGGCGGGCGAATCGAAAAAATTATAGAAAAATTGAAAGAAGAATATAAAAATGGAGCCCAGAATGAACTGGACGGCTTAACAGTAGAATTTTCAAACTGGTGGTTCAACATCCAGCCGTCTCAAACAGAACCAATTATACGGCTAGTGATAGAAACAAAAACACCGCAACTTTTAGCGGAAAAGAAAAAAGAATTGTTGAAACTTATATCTTAAATTCTAAATAAGTTTAATGCGTTGGCGGTTGTGACTTTTGCCGCTTCTTCTTCTGAAATGCCTTTTATCTCCGCGATTTTTTTGGCAACCTCAATAACATACGACGGCTCGTTGCGCTGGCCCCTGTAAGTAATCGGCGCAACGAACGGCGCGTCGGTTTCAATCATAATTTTATCCAACGGCGCGTTTCTGATTATTTCATCATAGTCTCGAGCAAAAGTGATAACGCCAGTGAAAGAAATTAAAAATCCCAGTTCAAAATATTTTTCCGCCTGCTCCAGACTGCCGGAGAAAAAATGAATATCGCCTCGCAGTTTTTGGCATTTATGCAAATTAAGAATTTCCAAAACATCTTTGTGCGCATCGCGGCAATGAATCATTAATGGCTTATCCAATTCTATCGCCAATTCAATCTGTTGTTTTAAAATATCTTTTTGTCTTGCTAAATAATCTTTTTCTCTGCGAAAAATATCAATTCCGCATTCCCCTATTGCCATCACTTTTGGATGTTGAGTCAATTTGCGCAACTTGGAAATCCAGTTTCCACTTGGAAACTGGATTTCCAAGTTCTCTGCATCCGTAGGATGCAGACCCACTGAAGCAAACATCCCTTCGTATTTTCCCGCGATTTCCACGGCCTTTTTAGAGCTTTCAAAATCCACACCAACAATAATAGTCCAAATTCCATGAGCCAACATCCGTTTGATGACTTCTTCCCTGTCTTTATCAAAATCCGCAAAATTCAAATGCGAATGAATGTCAAAATATTTTGGAATCATAATCTATTTTCTCAAAAACAACGGCTCCGGCATTTTATTCGCTTCAATGGCGCGAAGAATTTTTTCTGAAGTTTCCGGCAAAAATGGTCCCAGCATAATCGCGACTTCGAAAAGCCCGCTGACTAATTCCAGTAAAATTTTTTTGGCCGCCTTCTCGTCTATTTTTATCAGCTTGAACGGCTCTGTTTCCTGAATTTTTTTATCCAAATCGGAAATTTTTTGCCAAATAAAATCCATTGCTTTATTCAATTCAAAATCATCCATAAACTTTTTGTAGTCTTCCGGCACTTGGACATCCAGTGTCCAAGTGGACACTGGATGTCCGCTATCAAAATATTGTTCGCTCATCTTCATAATTCTTGCCGTTAAATTTCCCAATCCGTTGGCAAGATTGGCGTTATACGCTTCTTTGAATTTTTCTTCCGTTATGTCGCCGTCTTCAAATATTGTTATCTCTCTCAACAAATAATAACGGACCGCGTCTGCCCCGTATCCTTCAATCAAATCAAACGGGTTTATAACATTGCCCAAAGTTTTAGACATTTTTCTGCCGCCGGAAAGCGCAAATCCGTGCACTAAAATTTCTTTAGGCAAAGGCAAGCCGGCGGACAAAAGCATCGCCGGCCATACAATCGCGTGGAAACGTGAAATGTCTTTGCCTATGACATGCAAATCCGCCGGCCAAAATTTCGCAAAATTGATATCGTCAGTGCTTCCATATCCAAGAGCGGAAATATAATTCGCGAGCGCGTCGCACCAAACATACATAATCTGGCTTGAATCATTTGGAACGGGCACGCCCCAATCCAACTTTTCAACCGGCCTTGAAAAACTTATATCTTCCAACCCGTCGCCAAGCATCACCAGCGCCTCGTTTTTTCTTGAAACAGGAATAATTTTAAATTCGTCTGATTTTATTTTATTTTTTATTTCTTCCGCGTATTTTGAAAGCCTGAAAAAATAATTTTTTTCTTCAATCAATTCCGGCTCCTTGTCGTGAATCGGGCATTTCCCGTCAACTAATTCTTTTTCAGTTATATACGCCTCGCATCCGATGCAATAATATCCTTTGTATTTTGCCTTATAAATATCGCCGGAATCATCAAGTTTTTTCCAGAGCGACTGCACGCCAGGCCAATGCCGTTTTTTATCAGTAGTCCGTATAAAATCGTCAATTGAAATGCTCAATGCCACTGCAAGCTTTTTGTACATTTCAACATTTTCGTCAACAAAATCTTTTACATTCTTGCCGCGCGCTTCGGCCATTTTCAATATTTTAATCCCGTGCTCATCCGCACCTGATAAAAAATAAACTTCTTTTCCCAAAAAACGCTGGTATCGGGCAATAACATCCGCCTGCGTTTTCTCCAGCGCGTGGCCAAAATGAGGAACGTCACTGGCATAATCAATGGCAGTTGTAATATAAAATTTTTCCATTTTAACCGGCAGCCCTATGTTTTTTATGGTCAATATCATTCAAAATTTCAACCAGAATAGTAACCACGGGGACAGCCAAAAGCATGCCGATTAACCCGGCCAATTTAGCCCCTGCCACAAGAGCCAAAATCGTCATTATTGGCGGGATGCCGACTATTTTTCTTACCACCAGCGGATAGATCAAATGATTTTCAAATTGCTGGACTACGATATAAAGAATAAGAACCTTAAGAGCCAAAATCGGGCTGATAGACAAAGCCACGGCTATCGGCGGAATAGACGCTAAAATGGGGCCGAATACCGGAATTAGCTCAAACATTCCGGCAAGGAGCGCGAAAGCAAGCGCGTATTCAATGCCCAATATGCTCAAGCCAAGGAAAGAAAGAACGGCTATTATTACGCCGAGCAAAAACTGGCCCTGCAACCAAAGCCCGATCTTCCGGCGAGCCCTTAGCCATAAATCAATAATATACTCTTCGTGCTTGATTGGTATAATGATGCGAAGAAAATTTTCTATTCCTTTTTCCTGAACAGACAAGTAAAAAGAAAGCACGACTACCAAAACAAGCGAAACCGCCCCACCGAAAAGGCTTGCGGCGCCATGGGAAAAATCGGTTTTAAAATTCTCTAAATATCGAGAGGCGTCTGCGGCAAAATTCCTTAACAAACCGGAAATAGATGAAGGGAAAACCGCGAGAAGCTCGTCTAAAACATTTTGCTCGGCTGGTCTTTCAAAATAAGCGTCCATTTTTACGACAAATGAAGAAAATTCAGAAAAAATCGCGGGAATTATGATATAAAACATCAATCCAATCGCCACAAAAGTTATAAGATATATAAAAATAACGGCTGGAGTGCGAGGAATCTTTCTTTTTTGGAACCAAACGGCGGCAGGCTCCACGCCAGAAGCTATTACAACCGAAAGAAGAATTACCGCGATCAAATCGCGTGTCAAATAAAGAAAAATTAAAAGCAAAACGGTAAAAACAACTTTTATAATAGCGCCTGTCGCGATATTGATTGTTATTTTTTTATCAGTCATGCCAATTGGCTATAAATTTGAAAATAATTTTTTATAAAACGCCGCGCTTTCTGCGGTATCTTCCTGATTGCCGATAACAGCCATGTTAATTTTATTAGACCGGAAAATATCTCTCGCTACTTCCAGAATATCATCCTTGCTTACTTTTTCAATCTTTTTTATAATCTCTTCCGGTTGCATAATCTTTTTATAAAAAAGCTCCTGCCCGGCGATAAACGACGCGATCTCGTCAGTAGATTCCAATCTTAACGCCATTTGTCCCCTTAAAAACCCCTTTGCGAAATCCAAATCTTTTTTAGAAATTCCATTCTTTTTAATGCCGCCGATCATATCTGTGATTTTGCCGATGACTTTCTTCAATTTTTCATGAGGAATTCCGGCAGCCATTCCCAAATATCCGCAATCGGCATACTGGTCGCCAAAAGCGTAAACATAATACGCAAGCCCGAGTTTTTCCCTTATTTCAACAAAAAGGCGCGAAGACATATTCCCGCCCAAAATCACAGACAAAATATTTAGCGCGTACCTGCGCTCATCAAACATGCTATATCCACTTGCCGCTATCGCGAAATGGGTTTGGTCGGAATCTTTTCGCAAAATTTTTACATTTGGCGCCTTTTGAAAAACTAAAGTTTTTTTATACGATTTATTTTTGCCATTATCAAGGCGGTCAAAAGCTTTTTCAACTTTTTGAAAAATTATTTTTTCGTCAATTCCGCCAGCGACAACAACAACAATATTTTTAGAAAAATAGTTTTTTAACTTAAAGTCTATAATGTCGGCGCGCCTTATGACGCGGACGTTTTCTTTTGTTCCTATGATATCCCAGCCGACTGGCTGGTCGCCGTAAATAACATTTTCTATAACATCCAAAACTTTTTTTCTTGGTTCATCTTCATACATGCTGATTTCCTGCAAAATCACCCCTCGTTCTTTCTCAATCTCTTCTTCCTTAAAAATAGATTCCTGCAAAATATCGGAAACAATATCCAGGCTTTCATCAAAATCCCCTACCGAAGATTTTACCCAAAATCCCGTATTTTCTTTTGATGTGAAAGCATTATACGACGCGCCCATTCTGTCAAGCTCCTTAAAAACTTCGCCAGCCTTTGGCCTGTTTTTCGTGCCTTTGAAAAACAAGTGCTCCAAAAAATGAGAAATGCCGTTTATTTTTTTGGTTTCGTGCCGCGAACCAACGCCCACCAAAACCAAAAGAGTCACCGCTTCAGTATTTTTCATCGGCGCCGCAAACACCCTTAATCCGTTGTTTAAAACTTTTTTTTCAAAATGAATCATGAAATTGCATTATGCAGGAATTTTGTCAATTCATCAATTTTTACTCTTTCCTGCTCGCCGGTGTCGCGGCTACGGACAGTGACGGTGTCGTTATCCAAAGTTTCAAAATCAACGGTAACGCAAAACGGCGTGCCGATTTCATCCTGCCTTCTGTAGCGCTTGCCAATATTGCCGTTATCGTCAAACATCGCTGGCTGAATTCCTGCCTCGCCGGCAGGCGAGTCTTTTTTTACCATGGCATAAACTTCTTTTGCCTTTTCAACCAGCTCCGGTTTGTTTTTCAGCAATGGAAAAACCGCGGCTTTAACTGGCGCTATTTTTGGATTAAATTTTAAAACAATTCTTTTTTCGCCTCCCATTTCATCCTCGCTGTACGCCTCGCATAACAACGCCAAAATAGTTCTGTCAATTCCAAATGTCGGCTCTATAACATGCGGCGTAAAAGTCTCTTTCGTTTCCTCGTCATAATAATCAAGCCCGTGATTTTTTAAATCAAAATCGGCGCGATAAGCGATACCATAAAGCTCTCCTCTGCCAAAAGGATAATTATAATCAATATCGATAGTCCTTTTTGAATAATGCGCTCTGTCTTTTTCTTCCACCTCCCTGTCAAAAATATTTTTTCCGCTTATCCCGATTTCTTTCATCCAATCATGCATCTGGTTCAGCCAATACTCAAAACTTTTCTCCCACGCCAACACGCCGTTCGGTTGCTTGATAAAATACTCTATTTCCATTTGCTCAAACTCCCTTATCCTGAATATAAAATCACACGGGGTAATTTCATTCCTGAACGCCTTGCCTATTTGCGCGATGCCAAAAGGAATTTTGGGGTGAAAAGAATCAATGATATTTTTGAAATTAACAAACATCCCTTGCGCGGTTTCCGGGCGCAGATAAATCTGCGAAGCGCTGTCTTCCGCCGAGCCGATAAGTGTTTTAAACATTGTGTTAAACTTTCTCGGCTCTGTAATCTCACCGCCGCAAACATGACAACAAAATTCTTCCTTTAACTGCTCTGCCCTGAATCTTTTATGGCACTTTTTGCATTCAACAAGCTTGTCGGAAAATTCTTTGATGTGGCCGGACGCCTCCCAAACTTTTGTGTTCATTAAAATCGCCGAATCAATCCCGTACATATCATCCCTGTCCAGCACAAACTTTTTCCACCACAAACTCTTAATATTGTTTTTCAGCAAAACTCCGAGCGGGCCGTAATCCCAAGCGCCAGCCAATCCGCCGTAAATATCAGAGCTCGGATAAATAAAACCGCGCCTTTTTGCCAATGATACGATTTTTTCTAAGTTGTCCATTTTATCTTATTACCTTGCCCTCTTCATATTTAAAATTCGGGTCGTTTTTCAAAATAATATCAACCTGCTGAAAACTGCGCTTAAAATCATCCTCAACAAAATTATCGCGCCCTTCCAAAATTCCTTCGCTTACTAAAGTTGGCGACAGCCCTTCTAAATTCGAGCCCGGGGTAAACGCGATCTTAAAAACAACTTCTTTTGGCGGCATTACAACGCCGGTTCCGGCGTTAATATGCCCGGCGCTCCAAACAATATTTCCGCCCCTTTCTTCATATTTAATTTCCGCCCCTTCCGGAGAAACAACACCGAGCCAACGCGCGTAAGAAGGCAATGACGCAGTTGCTTTTACGTTTGACAAATCATTAGAAACTCCGCTCAAAGACCAAACTACAGTATAAGTGGTTTCTTGGCCAATTCTTGGAGGCATAGGCCCGGAGTTTTTAAACGGCCCTGAATAATAAAGAGCGGTGGAAGTAAAATTGATTGGCGAGGCGATTTTAATTTCTTTCAAATCATTGTCAAAAATCTCTATGGCTTGCGATTCTTCCGAGGTTTCCATGCCGGAAATTTTTGACTCCAAAATTATAGAAAAATTCTTGTCATTTATGTTTTTTGCCGGCAATAAATCTAGCACCGAAAAATTGCACTGAACTCTCCCTGTGTCGCCCGGGCTGACCAAAGAAAACTCCGGAACGCCGGATGAATTCCAAACTATCTTTTTATCAAACGCTCTGTAAACACCTCCTCTTGCTGAAATAGAACGCTCATCATAAACGTCTCCCTTTATTTGAAGCTCAATGGTCGCGTTGCGAACGAAGTTTGGCGTATTATTCACCCATTGCAAATCTAAATTCACCAAATCGCCGGCGCGAGCCGTGTTTCTCTCTCCGTCTTTGCCGTTTATAAAAAAAGAAAGATTGAAAGGCGACCTTTTTATAATCAGCGATGCTGAGGCGTTGCCAAAAGATATTAAATTTTCGTCTTCTTTAGCCGCGCCAACCGAAACATTAAACGCTTTTTCTTCCAAATCCTGCCCTTCAATAATTCCTTTTATGATTATCTCTCTTTTTTCCAGCGAATTTATGTCTCCGAGCAACCAAACATTATCTCCTTCCGATGGCTTTGGAACAGCGTTGCCAAAATGAAATCCCGACGGATACAAAACATGCAAAAATATATTTTTCGCGGCTAACTCGGAGTTTGAAACTGCCTCTATTTTTATTTCTATCTCGCGCATGGAATTCGTTTCTTTCGGCGCCAACACAGACACTCCGATTGCCGGCCGAGATATTTTAACAAGATACTCGTTATTTTTTGTAAAAATCGCGCTTGAACCCGCAAGACGATACTCAAGAACAATATTCACTTTTTTTTCTTCGTTTTCAAGCCCTAAAAAAACAATGTCTTTAAGTTTGCCAATCCTTTCATTTGACTTAACCTCACCTAAAGAAATTCGCTCTCTCTTGAGCGCGACGCCATCAATTGAATAAGCCCCTTCCGGAAATTCTAAAATTAAATCCGCCACTTCTAAATTTGTCTTATTTTTATTTTCAACAAAAACGTTAAAATTTGAAATTTTACCGCCTTCAATATAGGCCGGGCCTTTTATTTCCAAACTTATGTTTCTTGAAGAAATAATATTGCTTTCGGAAAACCAAAAATAAAGCGCGGCTGCGGAAGCGCCAATAAACAACAAAATAATTAGTGAAATAAAAATAGTTTTCATCACGCTACCGTCTTTTTTCTCTCCTGACGCGCTTTGCCAATAAGAAGGCATTTGACCGATATTTTCTCCGTAAATTCTTGTTCTTTTCCGCCGTTCTTCAAAAGTCTCTTCTTTCTTATAAAGACGGTCTTTGAGCTTTTTTAGAACGCCGCTATTTATACCCATGTTGTTCATTATAGCATACTTTCTTTAATTGCTCTGTTAATTGACGGGATAAGCAGACTTTTCGAAGATGGAATATCCGGCATATAGCCCAGGTTGTTTAAAATTCTTGCCATAGCCGCGGTTTCCAAATCATGCAGATTTTTATTCCGGCTATCTCCGCCGCTCAAGTTTAAAAATAAATTCTTGATTTCCTCCCAAATAAAATTATTTTTCTCCTCTCCTTTTATCATGCGGACCAAGAATTTTGCGATTCTGGCAAAAGTTTTCAGCTTATCGGAATCAACAGCGAGCATGGCCGAGCTTTTATTTTCCTGCGCGTCAATCACGCGCCAAACCAGCCCGCCGTCGGATTTTCCCGCGATTAAAGAAAAATTGGCGCAAGAAAATAAATCTAAATTGCAGCGCAGTTTTGATTTCGCGTAACGCACGCCCTGCGCAATCGCGTTGATCATCCCGAATTTTTCCGTAAAAATATAATAAAATCGATTCGCCTCCCCAAAATCGCTCTTTCCCAAAATTATTCCCTCTGTCTGGTAAATAATATGCGGCATACATTATAATTTAAAAATCAAATATCAAAATTATTAATTTTAGAAATATCGCCGTTAATAATAATCGGCCTTACTGCCTCAATTTCAGTTTTGCAATACGGCATATCCGGAATTTGATTCCACAAAAATATCTTCTGGTTCAACACGTGCGCAAAGCCAATTTCCATTAAAGTATTCCCACCAATATAATTCTTGGTGCCGTTCTTATCAAAATTCAAGACGAGAACGGCGTCAGCGCCTTGCATAGCTCTCCAAAATTCACGAATCGCGTCCATATTATATTTCTGATGAAGTTTTATTTTTTCAATTTCTTCATTATTTTTGCCAATCATAGCCTTGTGCAAATCCGTAACAAAAGCGTCATGCCCAAATTCGCGTAGCTTGTCACGAACCTCAAGCATTTTATCGGTAAATTGCATAGAACCGATTATTCCTATTTTCATATTTTTAATTAAAATTTTATTTGCTAATTCTTATAAATTTCCTTTCTGTGGCCAACTTTTAAAATAAGTAAAATATTCTTTTTGACATCAAAAAGAATTCTGTAATCGCCTATCCGGAAACGATACTCTCCAAATCTTTGGTCCTTAAGTTTTTCGGCAAACGTCAAAGGATTTTCCTGAAGCGAGTAAAATTGAAGTTTTTTTAAAATTCTTTCGCGAATTTGAGGAGACAATTTTTCAATCTCCCTTGCCGCTTTTCTTTTAAATTCAAAATTAAACACAAATTAAATGCGGTATTTTTTAAGAATATTTTTTAAGGGAATTGTTCCTTTTTCTTTGCGTCTCTTTTGTATCTCTTTTGCCAGAGCTTCTGAACGGTACATTTCTAAATTTTCCAATTCTTCCTCAATTTTTTGCCATTTTTTCAGCGGCAAAATCACAACCCCTTCTTTTCCTCGTATAACGGATTTTGGCAAAACTATTGTATTCATATATTGTTATTCTAAAATTTACTCAAAAAAAGTCAATCCAACAAAATTATCCCCTCTGTTTGATAAATCCTACGCGCCATGTGCGCCACTAAGTGGCTAACACTAACTGCTCATTTCCAAAATTTTTTCCAAAGCAACCGGCAATTCAATAACACCATCACTGGCATTAAAATGGCCCTTATTGCGTTCAACTATAATTCCGGCTCCAAGTTCTTTTTTAAAAATCTCATTATCGTTTAATGGCACCACTGGGTCGTTATCGGAAAAAATAGCGGCAATTTTTTTAGAACTATTTTTAATTTTTTCTAGATTTATCGGCGTTTCCACCCATGGCCTTGCGATTTTTTCTTCCTCTTCGGACTCCAAATTCGCCAGATTAAACCATCCAGCGACAAACACAATTCCGCCAACCTTTATGCCATCAAATCTTTCCATATACCTCATTATTGCCTGACGCCCGATGCTATGCCCGACAAAATATGTATTCTCGTCAGACTCGCCGACAAGGTTCGCGAGAAACGACACCCATTCTTCAATCTTCGGCTCTTCCGTATTCGGCATCGCAGGCGCAAAAACTTCAAAACCTTTTTGCTCCAATTCTTTTTTCAGCCAAGGAAACCAGTCGTCTTCGGGACTGCCTCCCCACCCATGAATTATAAAAACCCGCTTTTTCATAATTATTCCGCTTGTTCTAAAAATATTTTTTTCTCAAATCCGCCGCGCTTTTGCTTTCTTTCTTCTTTCATTTTTAAAATTTCGTCTTTGCTTAAACCGAAAGCTTTTTCTATGGCTTCAATCACCTCAAAGATATCGCCGATTTCTTTCATCAATTCATGGCTATTTTCTGCCAAAACAGCTTCTTGGGATTCTTCTAAGAGCTTATTTTTCAGTTCTTTTTTATATTCTTCATCATCAAGTATACGAGTTATAGGCTTTTCACCATCATTTTCAATAATTTCGGGAATTTTATCTCTCACTAATTTATTATAAATTTTCACCATAAATTTATTGGATAATTTTAATGATAAATTTTAATTCTTCTATTTTTATTTCTTCGCCATCGTTTTCTGAAAATTCTATTAAGGCAGTATTTGTGCCTTTTTTGATTTCACTTTCAAATTTTTTGATTAATTTTTCGCCGTTATAATCTGTCTCAACAACTAAATCTATTTCTTGTCCAGGCATTAACCCTGCCTTTTTGCGCAAATCCTGAATATTACGGACTAATTCCCGCATCATGCCTTCGTCTTTAAGTTCAGAAGTAACAATAATATCCAACTTTACGGACGGATCATCTTGAGCCATAGTAGCATCAAGCATAACCTCCTTTACATTCACTTCGGCTGCGAGAATATCTTTTACTTCACTCCAATACTGCACTTTTTCTCCATTATGCTTAATAGATAATCTTTGTAACGGTTGACGTACTTTTATATTATGTTTAGCTCGTTCCATAAGCGCTATAGACGCGAATGACCTGACAAAACTCATAGCAGTTAGTAAATCAACATCTACCGAACCAGACTCGGGCCATTCTTCCAAATGTACTGATTCTTTCTCTCTACCCAATTCTTGATAAATTTCTTCTGCCGCAAAAGGCGCGAATGGCGCGAGCAATTTTGAAAATTCTACCAACACAAAACACGTTGTGCTGACTACGTTATTTTTATCTTCGCCTTCTTCTTTGAATCTGCTTCTCGAACGCCTGATATACCAAGTGGACAAATCATCAACAAAATCTCCGAGCGGCCGCGCAGCTTTATCTAGTTCGTAGTTTTCCATCGCTTCGGTAATTTCTTGCGTTAATTGGTTCAACCGCGCCAAAATCCATTTGTCTAAAATATTTTTAACACTTGGAAATCCAGTTTCCAAGTGTGCGGAAACTGGATTTCCAAGTGTGTACATTTTATAAAACGCCAAAACATTTTTGAGTCGCATAATTATTTTTTTGTTGACTTCATCCACGCCTTTTTCCGAAAAATTCAAACTCTCGGCGCGCACGGCTGGCGAAGAAAGAAGGTAAAAACGCAGCGCGTCAGCGCCATATTTTTCAACAATATCCATCGGGTCTGGATAATTTTTAAGGCGCTTTGACATTTTTTGTCCATCTTCAGCCAAAATAATTCCGTTGGCAACAACATTTTTATACGCTGGCTTATCAAAAAGAGCCGTGGAAAGAACAAGCAAAGTATAAAACCATCCTCTGGTCTGGTCCACGCCCTCGGCAATAAACTCCGCCGGAAATGTTTTTTCAAATTCCTCTTTATTTTCAAACGGATAATGCTTTTGAGCGTAAGGCATTGAACCGGATTCAAACCAGCAATCAAAAACCTCGGGCACGCGCTTCATTTTTTCACCACAATCACATTGAAATTCAATTTTATCAATATGCGGCCTATGCAAATCTATTTTGCCAACTTCTTCTGCCGAACCAATGACTTTTATTTCTCCGCATTTTTCGCATCTCCAAACGGGCAAAGGCGCGCCCCAGTAGCGTGAGCGGGAAATCGCCCAGTCGCGCGCGCCCTCAAGCCATTTTCCAAAACGGCCGTCGCGCAAATTCGCCGGAATCCAGTTTATTTTTTTGTTGTTTTCCAAAAGCTGGCCTTTTATTTTTTCAACATTCACGAACCACGAACTCGCCGCGTAATTCAAAAGCGGAGTTTCGCACCGCCAGCAAAAAGGATACGAGTGCGAAATTGATTCCTGATTAAAAACTTTATCGCCCAAAAATTCAATAATTTTTTCATCGGTCTCTCTTGGATTGCCCTTCGGCTTAACTTGCAAGCCGGCGAAGCCTTCAACTTCCGGCTTAAACTTCCCGTCCATTCCGACATGCTGAATAAATGGCAATTTTTCTTTTTTACCCAATTCCATATCGTTCTCACCGAACGCCGGCGCGATATGGACAATTCCCGTTCCATCTTCAGTATTCACAAAATCCGCAGAATAAATTCTCCAACCGTTATTACTATTTTCTAATTTTTTATCTTTAGAATAATAATTAAATAACGGCTTGTATTTTTTCCCGATCAAGTCTTTTCCTTTTAATTCTTGGATAATTTTATATTCTTTGTCTTTTAGAATGTCATCAATTCTATCTTTTGCCAAAATAAAATACTCATTATTTTTGAGATTTGATTTTTGAGATTTGATTTTGCAATAAATCACTTTGTGATTTATTGCCAACGCGACATTTCCGGGCAATGTCCACGGAGTCGTGGTCCATGCTAAAACATAAGTATCCGGCTCGTCTTCCAATTCAAATTTAACAGTAACGGCAATATCTTTAATCTCTTTATAATTTTGCGTTACTTCAAAATTTGAAAGAGTGGTTTCGCATCGCGGGCAGACGTGCATTGATTTATGCCCTTCATAAATTAATCCTTTGTCATAAAGCGTCTTAAAAACCCGCCAGACCGATTCAGTGTAATTTCTGTCCATTGTCTTATAATCATTTTCCATATCCACCCATCTGCCGATACGCGGAATTATTTTTTTCCATTCGTCAGCGTATTCCAAAACGCTTTCCTCAGCCTTTTTATTAAATTTTTCAATGCCATATTCTTCAATGTCTTTTTTGCTTTTCAAACGCAAATCTTTTTCTACGAGATTTTCAATCGGCAAACCATGACAATCCCAACCCCACCTGCGCGGAACATTTTTCCCTCTCATTGTCTGATAACGCGGAATCGCGTCTTTTATTATGCTCGCCAAAATGTGGCCGTAGTGAGGAAGGCCTGTGGCAAACGGCGGCCCGTCATAAAAAGAAAAAACAGGCTTGTTTTTGCCCTGCTCAAGCGTCTTTTCAAAAATTTTATTCTCTTCCCAAAATTTAAGTATTTCTTCCTCTTTTTTAGCGATTTCAGATTTATTTGTTTTATTTTCTTTGTTTTTCATTGTTTAATAAAACCCCTCCTTGCCTCCCCTTGTCAGGGGAGGAATTTATTTTGCTCCCTCCCTGACAAGGGAGGGTCGGGGTGGGTTTAATACGATCACTATAAATAAAAGTTTAATAGATTCCGCACTTAAATACAATAAAGAAAAAGAAAAAATCCCACAAGGGATTCTTTTTTGTAAACAGCTATTTATAAATTATTTTTTGGCTTTTATTTCTTCGTATTTCTCAGCGACAGCTTGCTTTATCTCCTGCAGATGTTGCAGTCGAACGCCATAACTGCATTTATCGCAAGTAACCGTACTCCTGCTATCCGAATGGCAAAAGCAACTGATTTCCCCACCAAATACTTCTTGGATAAAAGTCACGCATCTTTGAAAGTTCTGCGGATCATTCTGCAATAATTTAAACGCTTCTTCAATCGCTTGTTTTTCCAACCCGAATTTAACCTCCAAAAACATCGACTGCAATCTGCGCTCATACGAAGGCAAGCCCTGCTCTCTTTTATATGACCCCTCTAAGCCTTCATCAAAACTCCGCGAGCTCGAAACAATCTTGCTATGCAAAGTCCCACTATTTACCATTTCCGCCAGCACGCCAAGGTTTGCCAAACAAAACCAATACTTTCTTTCTTTCAACCATTCTCTCGCGTCCATATTCCGCCTCCTGTTCGCATTTTTTCTATCCGCATACTATCACACTACACTTACAAAAATCAAGATAATTTATTAATTTTGCAATACATCATGCTTTTGACGGTACGGTTTTATTTTCTTAATCTTCTCTTTTAAGTCTTGATAAACTTCTTCTATATTAAACATTACGTCATTATTTGTGTAACGGACTACTTTAATACCATACGCTTTTAATTTTTCAGACCTTAATACGTCATATTCTTGCCGTATTACGTGAGAATCTCCATCAATTTCAATAGCCAACATCAATTCCGAACAATAAAAATCTACAATAAAATTATCTAATGGCTTTTGACGAATAAATTTATAATTCTCAAATTGCCTACTTTTTAATACTCTAAACCATATTTTCTTTTCCGCGTGTGTTGGATTTTTTCTATTTTCCCTTGCTACTTCTATGAGTTTTTGATTGTATGGAATATAAAGTTTTTTCATTGTTTAATAAAACCCCTCCTTGCCTCCCCTTGTCAGGGGAGGAATTTATTTTGCTCCCTCCCTGACAAGGAGGGTCGGGGTGGGTTTAATAGTTTATATCCTTTCCAAAGTTTTAATTCCCAGCAAGCCCAAGCCGGTTTTGAGAGTAGCTGCGATTGCCTGCGCCAAAGCTAAGCGGGCTTCTCTCTCGCCCTTCGACGCGGCAAGCACTTTTTCTTTTTGGTAAAATAAATTCGCCTCTTGCGCCAACTTGTACAAATACTCCGCCAAATAATGCGGAAGATAATTTTTTGTAACTAAATCCAAAACATCCGGAAATTCCGAGAGCAGCAAAATAATTCTAGTTTCAATTTCGCTGTTTAAAAATTTCTGGTCAAACCTAGCAACCGGTTTCGCTTTGCGCAAAATGCTTTTTAATCGCGCGTAAGCGTACTGTAAATACGGCGCGGAATTGCCTTCAAGGTTCAGCATTTTCTCCCACTTAAAAGCGATGTCTGACATCCGATTTTGCGAAAGATCATTATATTTAAGCGCGCCTATGCCGATTGTCTCGGCGATTTTTTGCTTTTCCTTTGATTCCAAATCCGGCTGTTTTTTCTCTGCCACATTTCTCGCGCGAGACACGGCTTCATCCATCACCTCTTGCAAAGAAATATGCCGGCCGGCCCTGGTGGAAAGTTTTTTCAAGCCCTCAGACAAAACTAAACCAAATTTGGCATGAAATAATTTTTCTTTTTTTGCCAAGCCCAGTCTTTCCGCGGATTTGAATAACTGCTCAAAATGAAGCGACTGGCCATTGTCCACCACGTACAGAACCATGTCCGGCTTGAACTTTTTCATCCTGTATTTTATTGCCGCCAGGTCGGTTGTGGAATATAAATACGCTTCATCTGATTTGCGAATTATAAACGGCGGCTGATTATTATCCATTGGAATAACTGCGGCGCTATCACTTATTCTCGCGGCGCCATTTTTTAAAGCGTCGGTTACAATCCCTTCCAGCATAGGTTTGTAAAAACTCTCGCCCAAATAATAATCAAATTTTATATCCAGCCGTTTGTAAACTTTTTTAAATTCGTCCAGGCTTATTTTGTAAAACCTTTTCCAGATTTTTATATTTTCCTTGTCTCCGCGCTGAAGCTTTTTGGTTTCTTCACGCGCTTTATCTTCCAGCTCTGAATTATTTTTCATGCGCGCGGTATAATCCACGTACAAATTCATTAAATCCTCTATTTTTAAGTCTTTTTTATTTTTCAAATCAGACTGCTTAAACGCGGCAATTAAAATTCCAAACTGCTTGCCCCAGTCCCCCAAATGATTATCGCCGATTGTTCTCCATCCTCTAAATTTAAAAATATTGCAAAGTGCCTGACCGATTATCGTGGAACGCAAATGCGCCACGCTCATTGGCTTGGCGATGTTCGGATGGGAATAATCTATCACGATTGTTTTTCTCTCTTTTATTTTGAACTTACCCCATTTATCTTTGTTTTTAAAAATTTCAACAAAATCTTTTTGAATACTTTCTGGCTTCAGCCAGAAATTCAAATAGCCAGCTCCGGCAGTTTCAATTTTGTCCGTTATTTCTTTAACAGCTTTCAATTTTAACAATTCATCTTTAAATTTTTCCGCGAATTCATTCGGAGGCGTTTTTCGCGCTTCAACTGAAGAAGTCCTAATCGTCATTAAATTTGCCGAGTAATGCCCGAACTTTTCTTCGGGTACAATATTAAACATGGCTTTGCCCAAACCAAGCTTTTGCGCGACTTTTTCCATATTCTTACGCAATATCTCCTTGTTCATTAAACTTAATATATCACAAAAAATCTGCCGCGTCATTCACAAAATAACAACAAGGCCAAAGAAAAAAGCCCCTAGACAAACTCGGGGCCCTTAATTTTGCAAATTTAAATAAGATTAGTAAATCCTTCGGGAATGTTTTTTTCAAGGAACTCCTCGTAAACCATCAAGGTCATGTCGTTTATTTCCTCATCAGACATGCCATGGCGCATTTTTAGTTTTTTGACAAATTCAAGATACCATTCTTCTTTGGAGCTTACATACGATTGCTTCAAAAGTCGCTTTTTTATTTCTTCTTTAAACTCTTGCTTAATTTCCGATAAATTATCGCCTGATCCCATGTAACACCTCCGCCCATTTTATTCTAAAGTTTTAGCGAAAGACGCTTTATCCAAGAGAACATTTTCGTCAACAACAACTTTGTCTACATTTAGCGCGTTGACCAGTTCAAAATACTGGTCATAAATATGCAACCCGTCGCTATAAGCGATTAAATCGCCGTCAACTAAATTCAGGCCGTCCAGATGCGCGAGAACATATTCCTTAACCATCTGCAATCCGCCGAGATTTTCCGGTAAGCCGGCGAATAAATCCCACGAACGGAAAAAAACTGCCATATTTAATTTCCCGTTCACAACCTTGAAATCAATCACGCGCAAACAAGGTGGGTCGGGTAGGAAAATTGATTCTTTATCCCCGACAGAAATACAAGCCTGATTTGTGTTTCCGTTTGAGCTTTGCAATAAATCAATAACGCGAGGTAATTGCGGTTTTATATAGCTTCCGTAAGTATACTGTTCGTTTTTTTCCAGCTTATCCTCCATAAGATATCCCAGAAAATATTTTTCTATTTTTTCTTCGCTTGTGGGCGAAGGCCACGGAGGCGGCACAATAGGCGCCAGCGGCCTTTTAGCGGGCTCTTTTATTTTCAGAACCACATAAGGCAGCTGTTTCCTTATCTGCCCCACATAACTACCGCCTTTTACCACAAAATCATAGCCCTGCATTACGCAAAGCCACATTACTTCCCGCCAAACATCATCTATTCTATTGCCTTCCACATAATTCGTCTTAAAATCTATCATTATACTCTCCCTTCATAAAGAAAATTTCTTACTGCGCATACCACATCTTTCTGCACAACATCTTCATCGCGGCTGGCATCAACTGTAATCCAATTTCCGTTCTGTCCGGCTAATTTCAAAAACCCGCTTCTCACTCTTTGATGAAACATGATGTCCTTTACATCAAATCTTGTAATTTCGCCAGCGTTTTTCCTACGTTCCAGCCCAATCGCCGGATCTACATCTAAATAAATTATTAAATCCGGTTTAAGATTATTTGTCGCGATGTAATTCAGCTCATCAAAAATAGTTTTATATCCTTCCCTCTGCGCGCCAATGATTTGGTACGCGAATGTTGAAGGGCTAAATCTGTCGCAAATGACATTTACGCCATTTTTAAGCGCTGGCCGAATAACTTTCGCGCAATGTTCCGCGCGCACGGCGCAGAAAAGAAAAAGTTCCGCGAGCGTCGTTATGTGATTGCTTTTATCCATCAAAATCGCGCGAATCTCTTCGCCGACTTCCGTTCCGCCCGGCTCGCGAGTGAAAATTGAGTTGCCGATATTTTCTTTTTTCAGCTCCTCTATACAGGTGCTTTTTCCGCTTCCTTCGCCGCCCTCAATCACAATAAACTTTCCTCGTTCCGACATAAATAATCTCCTCTCTTTCTTTAATTTTATTGTCAAAAAAACTAAAAACTCTCTTTATATTCATACAACAAAGAGAGTCTAAAGTCAACGCGGCAAATTTTTTCTATTTATTCAATTGAGATGCCCATTGAGCGCGCTGTGCCGGCGATAATTTTTTCCGCCGCTTTAATATCGTTAGCGTTCAAATCATCCATTTTCCGTTCCGCGATTTCTTTTAACTGCGCTTTGGTGATTTTCCCCGCCTTAGAGGTTATATTCTTGCCAGAGCCTTTTTCAACGCCGGCCATTTTTCTCAATAAGTCTGACGCTGGCGGAGTTTTTAATTTAAAATCAAATGTTCTGTCTTCGTAAACAGTAATTTCAACAGGAATGATATCGCCGGTTTTATCTTTTGTCACGTCATTAAACTTACTGACAAAATCGCTGATATTCAATCCGTGCTGGCCCAAAGCCGGGCCAATCGGAGGAGCGGGGTTTGCCTTGCCTGCCGGAATTTGTAATTTAATTATAGTTTTTATTTTCTTTGCCATAGTTGATTATTATAACTTTTTAATCTGCAAAAAGTCCATCTCCAGCGGAGTTTCTCTGCCAAAAATTGAAACAAGCACTTTAAGCTTTCCTTTTTCCTCGTCCACTTCGTTTATTCTGCCTTCAAAATCCTTAAATGGGCCGTCAGCGACCCTGACAATATCGCCAATCTTGACATCAATTTTATATTTTGGCTCTTTAACTCCCATTCTTTCAAAAAGATGGTCAACCTCATCTTTCGCGAGCGGCACCGGCGTGGTGCTTGAACCGACAAAACCTGTTACGCGCGGAGTATTGCGCACCACATACCATGAATTATCGTCAACAACCATATCAACAAGAACATAGCCGGGATAAATTTTTTCTTCAACAACCCTTCGTTTGCCTCCATGAATTTTTATTTTTTTCTCCGTCGGCACAACAACACTGAAAATTTTATCCTCCATTCCGAGCGATTCAATCCTTTGCTTCAAATTGCGCACCACGGCATCTTCATATCCGGCGTATGTATGAATCGCGTACCAATTTCTTCCGGCGTGTACTTTTTGTTTTACCATAAAATTATAGAATAAATTGCCTTAAAATATAGCTTAAGGCAATATCAAAAAGGCCCAAAAATAAAGCGATGCCCAAAGAAACAGAAATCACGATAATTGTAAAATTAATAGTCTGCTTTCTTGTGGGCCAATTAACATGCTTTAATTCCGCCCTTGTTTCTTTTATATAATTTATTAACTTGTTCATTTTAGCTTCCTTTCAAAAAAGCCCCTCCCGGGCTTATGCAATATTTATATCATACGCTTTTATAAAAAAAGGTCAACCCCGCCTGGCGGGGTCAAGTCCAAAAATAAAATGCCCCGTTCGCGCGAACGCGAACGGGGCTTTCTTTATCTAAGCAGAAGCCTTGGCTTGGCCGGCAAAGGCCTCACCGCAATTCCAAAATTTTCAACAAAATCTTTTAACTCTCTGCCCATCTCTTTTGTATAGGCAAAAAAAGTTAAGGTTTTTCTTTTTTTAATAACTTCTGACGCCAATTCTATAATATGCTTATCGTGCGTCAGAATTACAAAATCCGTAATTTCTTTATATCGTAAAAAACTTATTCCCATAATTGCCATTCGTGAATCAACCTTATCCTCCCGCTTTTCAGAATCCGCCAAAGAATCCATTTTCTGGCAGACAACAATTTCAAAGCCCAAATTGTTTACTTTTGGCAAACTATGATAGCTGCCAAATGGAACGAATATCGCGGCAAAATCCACCTCGCCTATTTCCAAAAACTGCTTCATTAATTCAGCAAAATCTAAACTCTCATTATGCTTTCTCATCTGGGAATCAACATTGTCGTAATCAATAAAAGCAATTAGTATCCTTCTTTTCTTGCTCATCTTTTCACCTCCTTTATTCTGGAGTTAATAAAGGGCCGGGCGCTAGCGCGATTCACCGGCCCCTGTTTTTCCCGCAAGCTATTCCTTCCGCGACAAAGCATAACCTGTCGCAACATAAATCTTGCGACATACATCCAGAACAAACTCCTGATGCTCTTCCGGGACACTATCTGAAATCTTTTTGTCTTTCAAATAACCGCGATAAGTAGGTACCGCTACCCACTTACCTCTGTCGGCCTCTCGCCATGACTTGAGTGAACCGGCGCCGTCTTCAACCCTAACAACCAAAAATGGGAACGCCCCTTTTTTATCCTTATTAAGGTCAACAATTTGGACAATACCGGCACCCTCGCCCCACCCATTGGGACGTTTTTCGTCGGGCGGTAGATAAAGGGTATAATACCCCTCTTTGCCGTCAGCGATAAGCCTTAATGGCAAGCCATGCCTGGCACGGATATCCGCGATTCGAGTTGCTTCTTCAGCGAGAGCCTTTTCAGCTTTCTCGCGAGAAAAACCAACGAACCGGTAGACAAGCGCGCGAAGCGCCTTAAAGATGCGCTTGTCAGCGCCTGACACCTGACCTTCGCGGCCTGGCATTTGAGAAAAAATGTGTAAAAGCACATAATGCCTGTCGCCATTGCGGAAATAAACATGATCCGTAGACCATTTCTCGTTTTTTCTCCGGAACTCCTTATCTTCCGCATCTGGCACACGCCCGCGCCCCATCGCGAGTGTCCGGTTGAACATCATAAGAACATCGTAGGGATTCCTCGGTTCCAGGTTATCAATCTCCGTGATAAATAAATCCACGGCAAATTGGTCCTGGACGCCCTTGGGTTGGCGTGCCAAAACATCGTTTATCCGGCTCTGCTCGGACAGAAGCTCCCTTAATTCACGAAATTGCGCGGTCAACTCAATCCCCTCCACCGACTGCAATTCCGCAATTCGCCGGCAGATTTTGAAATAATCTGCGGCAGACCCAAATACCTGCTCGCTTCTTTTTTTTGCCTCGGCCTTAACGGCCTCGGCGTCAAAATCTTCAGTGGCTTTCTTTCTCGCCACAAGCCCGTCAATATCCGCCTTGGGCTCTGGCTCGACCAACTTGTTTCCATTTCCGCCGACATTGGTTTTTGGCAGTTTTTCTTTAATTTCAGCCAGCGCCGCGAACGGCGTCTGAACAACATTACCTTCACCAAAACTACATTTTAGCGTACTTTCTTTTGGCATTTCACACCTCCAAAATTTTCATTTTCAGAATTTTTTGAGAAAAATACAAGCGCAAAAAACCGGATTTCACCTCCTTTTTTATTTTTTAAGACTGCTTAATCTAAAAAGAATTATAAACTATTTTATTTCGTATGTCAAGCTAACCGTAGTTGTTATTTTATTTTCACCAGCCGGGATTTCAGGCGCTGGCGCCGCTTCTCCCCCCATGCCAAACCCAGCCGTTTTCAAATTATATAAATACGGGCTGTCTCCGCCTGATTCAGAAAAGCTTACCAAGCGGACAATCTTTACGCCTAAATCTTTTGCAAGCTGAGCTGATTTTTCCTTCGCGTCAATAATGGCCTTCTGCCTTGCTTCTCTTTTTGGAGCCTCTTCATCGTCAACAGTAAAATAAATTCCGCCGACCTGATTGGCTCCTGCCAGCGCCGCGCCAGACAAAATTTTTCCGGTTTCATCAATTTTCCTGATTTTTATCTCTAGAGTCTGCGTTACCGTATATCCTCGGAAAACTCTGCCTTGCTCTTCAAGATAATCGTAGCGCGGATAAATATTATAATTTGTTGTCTTAATATCTTTATCCTCAATTGATGACCCTTTCAAAAAGGCAATAATTTTATTGATGTCTTCTGTCGCTTTGTTTTGAGCTTCAGCGACTGAAAGCGCTTCTTTTTCAACCGAAATTGAAATTTTCGCGATATCCGGTTTTGTAAAAATTTCCCCCTTGCCGCTGACGGTTATGGTGTTTACCGGAATAATATCCTGGCCGATATATTTTCTTTGCTCAATTTCATTGAAAGATTTCGCGATAAAAAAAATGACCAGCACGGCTAAAAAAACGGAAGCCAGCGCGGCCATTATTTTTTTTAATTTAATAATGGAAGCCTTGTTTCCTTCAGATAAAAAATTTTCGTTAAACATATTAGTATATTTAAATAATAATTTATAAACCAGCTAAATTTTTCGGGCTGCGGAGACTCGAACTCCAACTAAATCCTCCCGAAGGACTCGTGCTGCCATTACACTACAGCCCGATAGTGTAGGACCTCTCGCAACAATTAAAGACTGTTCAAATCATCGTCAATTTCTTTAAATTCTTTGTCCAAATCAATTGTCTCGATCCCCTCCAAATCGGCGTTAATATCAGAAACAGAGTCGCTTTCTTTTGGCGTCGCGCTCTGTTGCGGAGCCGTGCTTGGCGGTTCAACCTGTATTGATTCCAGATTTCGCGTCTGGCTCCAATAAAACCAGATAGCGACGCCAATTATGGCTAAAATTATAATGACTGTGATTATTATGATTGCTTTATTCATATTAAATTAATATTAATTTTTAATCTGGCTAAAAAGCTTATTCAGCCGGAGTGGATGTCGCCGTTGGTTCCTCTGGCAATTCCAAGCTGTCAATTCCCGAAATTTGATAAAGCGCCTGCGCGGCTTTTTTTACCGCCTCACGCGCGGCAAATACAGCTTCCCTCACGGCCACCAAATCCGAGTGCAAAAGCTGGCGCGCCTTTCCGACATCCTGTTTTAACGCGTCTTCGGCATTAACGGTTATCTCATAAGTTTTCGCGGCTTGCGCTTCAATTGCCGCTCGGCTAACCGTTATCTCTTTATTCGCGTCATTAATTGCCGTTTGAACAGCTGTTATGTCTCGGCCGTTTGCGGCCGCCTTATCGGCGCGCGAGGCGATTTTACTAAGAACACTTTCCAAATGCGCAAGAACATCGGAAAAATGCTTAAGTATCCTCTCGTTCAGCGCGTTGATATTGTCAGCGATTCTTACGACAATTTCTTTCTTACGCTCGTCTTTTATTTTTTGCAAATTTTGTTTCAATTCCTCGCGCTCGGCCTGAATTTTATTTTTAACTTCTTCGCGCTTATTTTCAATTTTTTCCTTAAACTCATTCTGTTTCCGCTCGCGCAAAGTATTTGCCTCTTCCAGCCTGCTCTGAAATTCTTGCCTTAATTTCTGTACTGCCTCTTTTGATTCAATTCTTATCTCTTGTCTTGCCTCATTCATCTCCTGCGTTGCGCTTTGCTTAATATCGCGAACCTCGTTGCGTATAGCTTCGCGCTTTTCGTTTAAAATATCATCCGGCGCGGAAACGACTTGCGCCACGACCGGCATCGCAAAAAACAAAGACAGACTGATTAAAATCATGATTTTACTTATTTTGTTCATATTTTTTATAAAATTAATTATTAAGCCGATAAAATAACACTTATAAATAAGTATAATATATCGCAAATGTTTGTCCACCCTGTGGGGTATACCTCCAAGTTATGATTCTTGTTATGGTCGCCTAAATTCGCCGCCCTTCGCGCTGCTCAGGACACTGAATTTTTATAGTCGCTTCGCTCATTAAAAATTCGTGGGTGCCTAGAGGGAATCGAACCCTCGATATCAGTTCCACAAACTGAAGTTTTGCCACTAAACTATAGGCACCATAAATATCTTGCTATTTTACTTCCATTATTCTTAATTTGCCTTTTTCGTCTTCAACCAAATTTTCTTCCAATTTTTCTAAATCCAAAAGCTTTTTCGAATTTTTCCCAATCTCGCCGCGCAACATCTCAAACTCTTCTTTTGAAATTCCCTCGGTTTCAAAGTTCCGAAATAAATAAAAAAAACGCAAATAATCATCGGCAGGCAGTTGAAACTTATGCGCCGTTGAAAGGTCGCTATATCTGTAATAATCATATTTTTCAAGATAACCGTGCTTTTTCCTGATTTCATCTTCTAAAATTTGATCATTTCTATTCATTTCCGCAATATAATATTCAAGATATCCGGTTAAATACTTAAGAGTCTCTATCGTTTTTTTGTAAGAATCTGTTTCTTTTATTTTATCAATATCCTTGCCTTCTCTTTTATAGCGCTCATATCTGTTAGCTTGCCCGAAAATATCATGAAAAAAATTTCTGACAATATGTTTCAAATTGCTTCTTTTAATCTTTGACAAAGAATAGTCGCTTTCAAACCTAATTTTTATTTTCTCTTTCAAAATCTCAACATTGTCAATTAAAAATTTTTTCTCATCTTCGCCAAGATTAATATCTTTTGCCGCAAACTCGCTTGAAAACTCGCCGCTTATAAATTCTTTGGCGTTATCCAATGTTTCCGTAATTGTTTCCCCTTTGCCTTTTTCCTCCGGCTCTTTCAGCTCCTGTTCAATCAAAATTCTTTTAATTTCTTCCTGCTCTCTCGCTTTATTCAATTGTTCATAAGAACCTAAAGCCATATTAATGCAAACTTAAATTACGACAAGCAAATTGCCGCGCCGTTAAAATAAAAAATTATAATCTACCCTTCTTCTCTGAAAACTTTCGCGCCTTCGTGCGTTTTCCGCTCAACCTTTACGGCAACCTCTTCTCCTGCTTCGCCAAATTGAATCGCCTGGCGCTCAACTTCCATGGATTCAATCTTTTGGACAAACTCGTCGTCTGCGTAAATGAATTTCACAATATCGCCAACGCTAAGCTTATCGTTAAGCCGAATAACAGCCACCATCGCCTTGTCAAAATAATGGATTACTTTGCCTATTTGTTCCATATAATTAAGTATTGGCTACTTAATAACTCGACCTGCTTTAATAATACAGGAAAACAAAAAAAGCAAAAGCCCGATTAAAAAAACTGGTGCGCGGGAGAGGATTTGAACCTCCACGCCCTTGCGGACACCAGCCCCTCAAGCTGGCCTGTCTACCAATTTCAGCACCCGCGCGGATTATTCTTTTATCTCTGCTTTGTCTTCTTTGTTCTCTCCTGCCCCTGTCGCTTCCTCAACCATTTCTTTTTTCTCAAAAATTCTTATCTGTTTCATTTTTTTCCTAATTTCTTTCGCCGCTTTTCCGCGCACATAATAAAGCTTGGCGCGCCTAGCCTTAGATTTTTTCACTAAATCCACTTTTTCAATATTTGGAGAAAATAACGGGAAAATTCTTTCAACTCCTATGCCTCCGGAGATTTTTCGAACGGTAAAAGTCGCGCCAGGCTCGCAGCCGTGCTTATGCGCGATAATAAGGCCTTCAAAAGCCTGAAGCCGAGTTTTATCCCCTTCTTTTATCTTTTGCCAAACCTTAACAGTATTACCGGGCTCAATTTTCCATTTTCCCCTTTGCTCAATATTAACTGACATAACGATTAATAATCTAACATATTATTTTTCCTTCCGCAATCCCTCTAAAAAATTTTCCATGCCAAAAGGCAAATCAGCCTCGATTCTCGCCAAAGAACCGTTTGGCAAAACAAGCTCAAGATAATTCGCGTGAAGAAAATGCTGTTTTATTTCTGAAGGGCAAAACGCGTTTTTAAATCCGTATAACTTGTCGCAAACAATCGGATGTCCAATTTCCCTAAAATGAACTCTTATCTGATGCGTTCTGCCGGTTTTTGGAAAAACTTCAACAAGCGTATATTCAGGAAATTTTTTAATAATTTTATATTCGGTAATGGCTTCACGGATTTTGCCGGTTATTTCTCCACCCGCGACACGCTTACGGAAATCTTTTTTGCTTTTGGCAATCGGCAATTCAATCACGCCTGATTTCGCGCCACCGGGCGGCTTTACATCGCCATGCACCAATGCGATATATTTTTTCTTTATTTTCCTATTTTGAAATTGCAATTTCAAATATTCAAACGCGCGCTGATTTTTTGCAATCAACAAAACGCCGCTTGTGTCTTTATCCAAACGATGAACAATGCCGGGGCGAAGCTCGGGTAAATCACCGACATTTTTTACTTCCGGATATTTTTCAACCAGCCAATCAACAAGAGTTTTTTCATGTGTTTTTAGCGCGGGATGGACCAAAAGGCCTGCCGGCTTATTTATGGCTAGAATGTCTTTGTCTTCGTAGATTATTTTTATATCCTCCATTCCAATGGGCGGTATAGGACTCGAACCTATGACCTTCTCGGCTTGCCCCGTTAGATTTTTTGTGGACGATGCAGGATTCGAACCTGCGGCCTTCTCGGTGTAAACGAGACGCTCTAACCAACTGAGCTAATCGTCCATGAAATCTAACGGGGTGAATAAACGAGACGCTCTAGCCAACTGAGCTAACCGCCCTGCACTTTGCCCCTGCTAGGAATCGAACCTAGATCTACTCCTTAGAAGGGAGCCGTTCTGTCCGTTGAACTACAAGGGCGCAAATTAGGCTGGCCGAGTAAATATAATACACGATTTAAGCGCCTTATTCAACCCTAAAGCGACGGGTCTGCGATGTCCGGCGCAAAAATATTTTCGTTGAATTTTTTCTCTCTTCTTTCAATCTCGTCCAAAATTTTCTTTAAAGAATTTTGGTTGACCACTTCGTCTTTATTTTCGCCCAATTCAATCATTTTATACGGCTCCATCTGATATTTCCAAAAAACATATCCGTCCACAAAAAAAACAATGATCAAAATAAAAACAAAGGCGATGATAATAATCTTCCAATCCCTTGAAAGCATAACCCTTTTTTCTTCCAGCCCGTTACGCTTGAAATAATTGATTATTTTTTTAAAATCCGGCAATTTCATTGATTAATAAAATTATTTAATGATATTTCAAAACTGCCGCGCCATCCGCCAGACGACAAATCTTTTTCAAAATGCGCCTTATCAATACTAACAATATAAGGCATATTTTCAAGCAAAACAAAATAATGGAATAATTGGTTAAACTTTCCCTTTAAAGAAAACTGTATTCTTGGATTCTTTTTGCCGTCTTCGTTAATATTTATATTGCCCAAATCTATTTCCACGCCCGCCCTGTCGGCATTCGCCTCAAGTTCTCTGACAAGCTTAATAATGTTTTCTTGGCTTAAAAAAACAGAATCAATTTTTTGCCTTTCGTTCGCGATTCCGCTTATTAAATTTTTTAAAATTTTATTATTGTCAGATTTTTTATCATTAACAAGCGTGTCGCGTCTAATCTCCCAAATTGCTTCGTTATGCTTTTTCAATGCCAAAAAAAAGTAAAACCAAACAGAAATAGCCAGAATATTAACAAAGACCGTTAAAATAATTGTTGCGATAAATTTTTTATTTTTCATAACTCAACGCTTATGGCAAAATCAACATCTTTATCTTTAAGCAAAGAAGAAACCGGCAATTCAACTTTCTTAAATAATTTTTCCGCTTTTAAAGAATCTATAAAATAGAGCATGTCATCGCGCCTTTCGGCGACACCCCTTATCGTTATTTTTTCTTTGTCTTTTTCTTTGTCAAAAAAAATACTGCTTATTTTTATCGCGCTTGTTTTTCTGTTTATTATATTTCTGACAATGGAACTTTTTTCAATAGAATCTTTTGGAATCTCCTCAAAAATTAAAATCTTTTTATTCAGATCTTCCGTCACCGGCAAAATATCGTTGATATTGTTTGAAGATAATCTTTTTTCCGAAACAAGCAACTGGCTCTCAAAAATTTTCTGCTGCACTTTTAAGGAAAGGAACGGGAATAACAGCAAGACTATGCCAATCAACACAATAATAAAAAAACCGAACCCAAAAAGCGCAAACAATCTTCTGATATACTCTTTTTTTAAAAATATTTTATTTTCGTCAGGCAAAAAATTCATTTTCGTCGCCATGCCACTGGCGCAGCGCCAAGCCAAGCGCAGTGGCATAAATTAAAGATTCTCTTAATTCTATGGCGGGAATATTTTCTTCAAGCGAAAATATATTCACCCATGGATTGCCGAGCTCTACCGGCAATTTTAATTCAAAAGAAAGATATTCTGGAAAACCAATCAAATTTGAATCACCTCCGCAAAGCAATACTTTTGAAACTTTGTCCGAATACCCTTCCTCTGAGTGAGAATTCCAGTAATTAATATATTTAAGCGCTTCATCTTTTATGGCGGAAACCACCGGCAGAATTGAATTAAAAAAAATTTCGTTCTCTTTGCTTTTCGTAAAGCCTTTTTCTTTCTTAAGTTTATCCGCCTGCTCTTTATTTATTTGCAAATTTTTTATGATAATTTTTTCCAGCTCCTCTCCGCCCGCTTTTATGGTTGAGGTTGACTGAATTTTAGATTTGCTGACAATGGCAAAAGTCGTCCTTGTCCTTCCAAAATCAATAAACATTATTGTGCGCGTTTCATTTTTTGGAACAATCGCCCTGACAGAAGCCCTAATTTCAAGCTCAAAAGCCAAAGGAGTAAACCCAGCCAACACAAAACTATCGCGATAATCTTCAACCAAAGACCTTGAAAAAGCAATGAGGTTAATATTCAAGCAATTACTGCCCGTACCGGGCCTTTCTATGATCTCATAATCAAAAATCGCCTCCTTCGCCGGCAATGGAATAAATTCTTCCAATTGCAGCTCCAGCGCTTCTTTTATTTGGTCCGGCCTAACGATCGGCATTTTTACATCAACGACATACGCTTTTTCTTCCGGAAGGTTAACTATGAGATACTCTGATTTTAATTCATTTTTGACAGATTTTAAAAATTCAACCAGTTCATCTTTTTTCTTAATTTCTCCCTCTTCAATAATGCCTTCGGGCACAGCCAAACGACCAAACCTGCGGACAAAAACTTCTCCATTTTTTTTAGAAATTTCTACGTACTTTGCCGAGCGGTCTGAAAGATCAAAGCCAATGGCAGGCATCTGCAAATAAACTGGCGGAGGAAACATTTTAAAGAAAAGGCTTTTCTTCATCTTGTATTTATTTTATCTCAAAAAATACTTTAAAACAAGAAATCCTCCGACAAGAAGCGCCACAAAAAGAATTGAAATAATATTAAAATATTTGACAACCAAGTGGTTAATTTTTTTACCAAAAACTCTAACCGCGAAAGCGACAATAAAATATCGCATGCTCCTGCCAACAATAGCCGCGAAAACCATTTGCCAAAAAGAAACTTTAAAAAGACCTGCGGCTATTGTAATAACTTTAAAAGGTATTGGAGTAAAAGCGCCAGTAAAAACAGTCAAAAAAACATGTTTTGAATATTTTAGCGCGATTGCGTTTACCGCGCCTTGAAGACCATAAACATTAATAATATACCGGCCCGCAAATTCATAAAAAACCAACCCTATCGCGTAACCAAGCATCGCGCCAAAAACAGAGCCGATAGCTGTCAACCCGGCGTAAAACCACCAGCGCTCGGCATTTATCAACAAAATAGCAACCATTAAAATATCGGGCGGAATAGGAAAAAATGACGCTTCAATTAAGGCGATAAAAAAAAGCGCCGCGGCCATGTGTGGCGAATGCGCCCATTTCAAGGTCCACGCGCGCAAAACATCCCAAATTCTTAAAATAAAAAACTTCATTTTTAAACTTCTCGCAAAAATTCCGCGGCTTTTTCCGGCTCAATAGTACTTATCTCTATTCCTGCCGCCAACTCAAAACCGGCCCATATTGATGTTTTCGGCAAAATAACCAAATGCCAATGATAATGCTCGTTTTCTTCATTGTTGCGCGGCGCGGTATGAATATAAAAATTATAAGCGGGGTCATTCAGGCCCTTATAAATTTTATACAATGCCATCCGTAGCGCGTCTGCAAAATAATCTTTCTCCTCTTCAGTTATTCTTTCAAAATACGGCTGATGTTTTTTTGGATATACTCGAACTTCAAAAGCGGTTTGGGGCGCGAATGGGCAAAGCGCGACAAATTTTTCGTTCTCGTAAATGACTCGCCGGCTGTCCTTCATGTCCCAATCCAGCATATCGCAATAAACGCATCTTCCTGTTTTTTCGTAAAACGAGCTGGCGCCCTGCATACTGTCTCTTAAATCAGGGTCAATAATCGGAATCGCGATAAGCTGGGAATGCGGATGAGCGACAGACGCCCCGGCCTCCTTGCCGTGATTATGGAAAATTGAAACATACCTTATAAATTTTTTTTCTATCAAATCTATGTATCGCGCCTGATAAACGTCAATGACATCCCTCATTTCTTCCTTTGAAAATTGCGCCAACTGCTTTTTATGGTCAAGCGTAATAATCACTTCTTGAAAACCAACTCCGTCCATAATCCTATTCGGCCCGTCCACGCGCTCGTTAAGGCTTTTACCGTAAGCAAACGCCGGGAAATCATTTGGTATTGAAATAACATTGCCTTGTCTAAAAACCGCCTTTCCCAAAATTTCTTTTTTGCAAAAAGGACAATTTTCTACAGGCAATTCTTCTTTGATTCTTTCATGCTTGGCAAATGTTTCGGGCTTGCGGCCGCGGCCAGTGGCAACAATTATCCAATCATTACTGACTAAATCCATTCTTAATTCTGAAACTTGCCTGTCAGCCGAAGGAGCTGATTTTTTTTCTTTTTTGCTATCCATTAAGTTATATTTTAAAAAATTATTTTAAGTTATATTTTCCAACCAAAAGATTCCAGCGTATTTTCGCGACCTCAAGAAGGGATTTTAAATATCCCGTAAGGCTAACGTGGCTTTTCGGGTCATTTTCCCATTGTATAGGTATAATGCCAATTTTATAGCCGAGTTTTCGCGCTAGAGCCAGCGCTTCAACGTCAAACGCCCATCTGTTAATTTTTGATATCCCAAAAATTCTTTCCGCGGCATAATCTTTAAACGCCTTAAAACCGTTCTGCGTATCCCAAATCCCGGGCACAGCCAAAATTTGTATATATAAATTACCCATATTCCCCATCGTTCTTTTTAAAAAAGATTGTGGAATTTTTTGGCCAGCACCTTCCGCATCCTTTGGATCGCGCGTGCTTATTACAATATCATATTCATTGTCAATTAATGGTCTCATTTTCTCAAAATAAGAAATGTCCGTTGAGTTATCTGCGTCCGTGAAAAGCCGAATTTTACCTTTTGCGGCAAGCATGCCCTCGCGCACAGTATATCCCTTGCCCATATTCTTTTTGCGATCTATAACGTGCAAATTTGGAATTTGCGTTTCAAGGCCGCGCGCGATATCGGGCGTATTGTCAGTAGCGCCATCAATAACAACTAAAATTTCGTAAGTGTACGGCTGGCCCTGAAGATAAGAAGAAATCCTGCTCAATGACTTATTAATTCTTTCCGATTCATTGTATGTAGGCACAATGACCGAAAGATAAATTTGTGAATTTTCCATATGCTGGTTATTTTAACATATTCTCTTTTTCTAGGAAACTGCGGAGGATAAGGGCGGCCGCGGAAGCGTCAATCTTCGCACACTTGCCTTGCAAACGCTCCGCCTCTTTCGTTGTCAAAGTTTCTGTCTGATAAACAACAGGCAAGCCAATTTCTTTTTCTAAAAACGCCTTAAATAACTCTATTTTTTTCATAATTGGATTTGGCTGTCTTTTATAGTCAACGGACTTCCCGAGAATAATTTTTTTAACGTTACTTCCCTCACAAATCTTTTTAATCTCTTTAGCCGCAATTTCGCGCCCCCTGTTTTCTACAACAGAATAAGGAAAAGCTAATTTGCCCTCCTCGTCCGAAACGGCAATACCGATTCTTTTTTTGCCATAATCAATTCCCATCAATCTCATAAAAATAAACTTGGAAACTGGATTTCCAAGTACACAAATAATTTATTCCAATAATAATTCTTTCGTTTCTTTTCTTTCTTTAATATCTACCAAAGAACTTTCTGCAAATTCTTTGTATTCATTAGGATTATTAAACTGGCCTAAAACAATATCTTTTTTACAAAAGCCAATTTGATTATTTATATATTCATCCCAGCTTGACTTAGATAACCTTAACTTGGAAACTGGATTTCCAAGTGAATGAACTTTATTGTTTAAATTTACATAAGCGCTTACATGAAGCAAATATTCATTCGAATTTATATGAACGGCTTTATAATTCCCTTGAAAAAGCGCGCCTACTCTATCATGTTTTTTATTGAAATATTTTGTATAGCCGATACCCAAACGATGCATAAATTTTTCTATGCCGTTATCGCTCAACTGTTCTAAAATAAAATGATAGTGGTTTAAGTTAAGACAATAACAAACAAAATTAACTAATTTCTCCAACTTGGAAACTGGATTTCCAAGTTTGCGGAATGAATTTTCAAAAATACTTCCTATTGGATTAACGGTATTAAATTCTTCCATGCTTTGGAAAAATCTTGATAAGTCGCCATGGTCTAAAAAAATTTCTCTTTTATCTACGCCCCGATTAAAAATATGATAATATTCATTATTGGTAAATTGAATTTTCCTCATGTTTTTATCTTATCACTTGGAAACTGGATTTCCAAGTGTTCCAAGTGCCCCAAAGTCCAAGTGAGCGTCCATGTAAATTACTAAAAAATTAAGGGGGCTGGTTTTTACCCACAACCCCCTTGCAAGACAAGCGCACCTGACCTGAATCTTAGCGCTGCGCCTTGCTATCGGCGGGCGATACGGTCTTCCTCACTTCAAGAATACAGTAGGAAAACCTCAAGCCCCCTCCTTTTTTTGTCACCCTCATTCAACATCACCTCCTTTCCGCCGAATTTTTCTTTTTTTTCTATCTAACTTAGATTATAAAGGCAACTATATTTTAGTCAATATTTCCGCGCCTGATTTAGTAACAACGATTGTGTGTTCAAAGTGCGCGGAGAGCGAGCCATCTTTTGTTTTCCATGTCCAAAAATCCTTATCAAGAAAAATGTCCGCTTTGCCGGCAATAAGCATCGGCTCTAAGGCCAAAACCATCCCCTCTTTTAAAACTTCTCCATGCCCTTTCCTTCCAAAATTCGGAATCTCCGGCTCCTCATGCGCCTTATAACCAACGCCATGCCCGACCAATTCTCTTACAACATTAAACCCGTTTTTTCCGGCGCAACGCTGAATCGCAAAACCGATATCGCCGACGCGAACGCCTTCCTTAACAACCATTATGCCATCGTTCAAGCATTCTTTTGTTGTCTTAATAATTTTCTTCGCCTCATCGCTGATATTGCCAACAGAAACGGTAATCGCCATGTCAGTAAAAAGATTTTTATATTCCATCCCCAAATCCAAACCGATGATATCGCCTTCTTTTAATTTTCTGCCACTCGGAATTCCATGCACAATTTCATCATTTATGGAAACGCATAAAGACGCGGGGTATGGGATCCTGTCATCGACAGTCTTATAATTTTTAAACGACGGCTCTCCGCCGGCTCTTTTTATTAATTTTTCCGCGAGCTCATCCAGCTCAATAGTGGCAACTCCAGGCCTAACTTTATCCACGACCTGATACAAAACAGAGGCAAGAATCTTGCCCCCTTCCCTCAAAATATTTATTTCCTCCTGAGTTTTAATCGCAATCATAAATCTAGCTTCCGCATTATTTCTTTATGGACTTTTTCAATGCTCTGTTCCCCATTAACGCGAATTAATTTATTTTTGCTCTCTTTTTCATAATACTCAATCGCCGGGCTTACGAATTTTTCAAAATATTCAAGACGATTTTTAATTCTTTCTTCGGTGTCATCAAATCTTTTGCGCGCCAAAAGCCGCTCAGACGCCCATTCACAGCTCACCTCAAGAAGAATCGGTTTAATATTTTCCCTTTTGTAAAATTCAAACGCCTCGTCAAGAACTTTGGCTTCTATGGCAGTGCGCGGAGAACCGTCAATAATCAAATTCGCGTCTTCAGTCAGCTTGGCGACAAGCTCATTTGACCAAGACCAAACCGCCAAAAAATCCGGCTGTTTCTTGCCTGACATCATAATTTCTTTTGCCAATTTTGAAGTTAGTGAAGTTTCTTTTTCCACAAGCTCGCGCATTTTATCGCCAGCGTAAACATAAAGAACAGGCCCTTCAGTATTTTTCTCTAAATATCCGCGCAACAAATCCGCTTGTGTGCCCTTGCCGCACCCGGATCTGCCCGTTAAAAGCAAAGTCAATGGTTTATTCATACTCGCGCATTACGATTTGAGATTCTATTTGCTTTATTGTTTCCAAAACTACGGAAACAACAATCAAAAGCGCGGTGCCTCCGATTGCCAGCGACGCCATGCCCATTATCGCTTGCATCCCCAAAGGCAAAATCGCAATCAATCCAAGAAAAGTGGCTCCGAATAAAGTTATTCTGTTTAAAATTTTCCCGATATGAATCGCTGTCGGCTTTCCGGGCCTTATTCCCGGCACAAAAGCGCCGCTTTTCTGCAAATTGGAAGAAATCGCGTGCGGGTCAAAAGTAATCGCGGTATAAAAATACGTGAAAAGAAAAACAAGAACAAAATAAAACGAGGCGTAAACCCAAGCGTTGCTTGAAAAAATTGATAAAAATTTAGCAACTCCTTGAACAATGCCATTTTGAATGCCTCCAAGCAAATTGGCGATCATCTGCGGAAATAACAATATTGAAAGAGCAAAAATAATCGGAATCACTCCGGCCTGGTTTATTCTTAAAGGAAGATGCGTTGACACTCCGCCGTACATTCTCATTCCTCTTACCTGCTTGGCGTAAGAAATCGGAATCGGCCGCTCGGCCTCAGTAATAACTATAACGCCAGCCACAATAAAAACCGCCGCAGCCAAAAACAGCAGGTACTGCGGAATTTGAGAAGCGTCAAGAGAAAAAAGAATCCTTTGCGCGGTTGACGGAATAGCCGCGACAATGCCGGCAAAAATAAGAAGAGAAATTCCGTTGCCGATTCCGTATTCAGAAATCAACTCGCCAAGCCATACCAAAAGCATCGAGCCGGCAACAATAATAATTATATTCACAAAGTAGTCAAAAAAAGTAAAGCTAGCCAAAACATTTTCGCGGCCAAGCAAAGCCAAAAGGCCATACCCCTGCAAAAAAGCCATCGGGATTGTCAAAATTCTGGAATATTGATTAAATTTTTGCTTGCCGGCTTCGCCCCCCTCATGATACATCTCCTTTAGCTTTGGAAAAATCATCGTCAGTAATTGCATTATAATAGTGGCGGTGATGTAAGGCGCGACTCCGAGCATGACGATGGAAAGATTAGACAATCCGCCGCCGGAAAAAATGTTAAGAAGCCCGAAAAACTGGTTTCCTGCCAAAAATGACTGCAGTCTTGCCTGGTCTATCCCGGGTATTGGTATATTCGCGCCAACTCTGAATAAAACAAGAACAAAAAGCACAAACAATATTTTTTTGCGCAGAGCGACATCTCTAAATATTATTTTTATTCTGTTCCACATAAAAATTACTCAATTTCTCCGCCGGCTTTTTTAATCTTTTCGGCAGCCGTTTTGGAAATTTGGCATCCTAAAACTAAAATTTTCTTTGTAATTTCCCCTACTCCCAATAATTTAACTTTTGGCAAAATCCCTTTCTCTTTTTTAATTATATTTTTCTCAAAAAGAATTTGCGGATTAACTTTATCGCCGTTATTAAATTTTTTCTCCAGAATATTCAGGTTAACCACGGCTGGACGTTTTTTAATCTTGTTAAACGCGTACCCTCTCAATTTTGGAATTTTTTTGATAATATCTCTCAATTGCGGCCTCATTTTTCTTCCGGCGCGCGATTTTTGTCCTTTAATGCCGCGGCCTGAATAAGTGCCGCGTTTCCCTCCGCGTCCTATTCGTTTTTGAGCTTTACTTTTTGTTTTCGGTTTTATTTGATGTAACTGCATATTATTTAAGTTTTTGCAAAGCGCAAATCGCAGCCCTCGCATTATTAACTTGATTTTTGCTGCGTGAAAGTATCTTGGCAACAGCATTTTTAACGCCAGCCAAATCCAAAACCGCCCTTAGCGAACTGCCTGCCACTAATTTTTTGCCTTTTGGCGCCGGCTTAATAAGTACCCTGCTTGCGGAATATTTAGCTTCCACTTCGCGAGCAATTGAAAAATCATCGGTTATTTTAATTTTAATGATGTTTTTCTTCGCGTTCTTAAAAGCTTTTTCTATCGCGGAAGCAGTATCGCCGGATTTACCCAGACCAACTCCGACCTCGCCCTTTCTGTTCCCGGCGACAACACAAACGCGGAAACTAAAACGCCGCCCGCCGGCAACCACTCTGGCCACGCGCCTTATATCTATTATTTTCTGGTCAAACTCGTTTTTGTGATTTTTATTATATCTCATAAATCAAACTGATTTGTTTAAAATTTAAGCCCGCCCTCTTTCGCGCCTTCTGACGCCGCCTTTACTCTACCATGGTACTTATAGCCTCCTCTGTCAAATACAACCTGCTTTATTTTCTTTTCTAGCGCCAACTCTGCCAATTTTTTGCCAATTTCTTTGGCAACTTCCACTTTCGCGCCTTTCTTTTTTCCGCCGGCCGGCGGATTTAAATCGCTTGCGGAAATCAAGGTCTTGCCGGAAACATCGTCAATTAATTGGAGGAAAATATGTTTATTTGAACGAAAAACCGAAAAACGCGGGCGTGTTTTTGTGCCTTTGATTTTTTGCCTTATTCTTTTATGGCGTTTTTCTCGCGAATTAATTTCTCTTTTTGCGTTTGGCATAAATATTATTTTTTATTAGGCGGCGGCTTTTTTGCCTGTTTTTCTTCTTACAATTTCATTTTCATATCTGATGCCTTTGCCTTTGTACGGCTCCGGCTTTTTTAACGCTCTTATCTCCGCGCTAAACTGACCGACTTTTTCTTTATCAACACCGGAAATAGTTATTACATTTTTTTCAACTTGCGCCTTAACTCCGTCTGGCGCCGCTGCTTTTACGGGATGCGACAATCCCAAGTTAAGCAAGAGTTTCAATCCTTCCATTTGCGCCCTGTATCCTATTCCTTCAATAACAAGTTTTTTTTCAAAACCTTTTGTTACGCCCTCTATCATGTTTTTGATATGCGAAGCGTAAGTTCCCCATAAGGCCAGTGCTTGCCTTGATTTTCTTTTGGCGTTCAAAACAACACAGCCGTCTTTAACCGCAATCTCAATATCGTTTTCCCTGAAACTTCTTCGCATCTCGCCTAAAGGACCTTTGACCGCGACAATATCGCCGTCAATTTTGACTTCAACTTTTTCAGGTATCAATATTGGTTTTTTGCCGATTCGCGACATAATAGTTTTACCAAACTTCACAAATCACTTCTCCTCCGACCTTTTCTTTTCTCGCCTCTTTGTCTGTCAAAATTCCCTTTGGCGTAGAAATTATTTGAATTCCGGCTCCCTGCCTTAATGATCTTATTTTTTTAAAAGGCAAGTAGTTTCTTTTTGACGGTTTTGAAACTCTGGTAATGCGGCTTATCGCGGAATTTCCTTTTTCGTCGTAGGCTAAAACAATATCAATTGTTTTCCCGATTTTTTTTCCTTTTCTTTCCGCTGCTTTTATAAATTTCTCTTTTTCCAAAATTTTCGCTATTCCCATTTTTATTTGAGAATAAGGAATGACCGCCGTTTCTTTCTTAACGGCTACAGCGTTTCTTATTGTTGTTAACATGTCTGCTATTGGATCGTTTATCATATTATTTTATTCGCGTGGGCGCATTCGTAGTGCGCTATTCGCATGCTACCATGATGATTTTTTAATGCCAGGGATCATCCCTTCGTTGGCAAGTTCCCTAAAGCAAATCCTGCACAAATCAAAATCTCTCATATATCCGCGCTTCCGGCCGCAACGAAAACATCGCCTGACTACTCGCGACTTGTATTTCGGTTTTTTCTGCGATCTCGCGATAACTGATTTCTTTGCCATATGCCAATTTTACTTGCGAGCTAAGCGAGCAATCGTAAAATTGCGCACCCAGCACATAAAATAACAATCTAATAATTTACCGTATTTCTTAATTTTTATTTTGATTTTCATATTTTTTTCAATATAATAGCGCATAATTTTATGTGCTGGGTTCTCAAAAATCATAGTCGCTTCGCTCCTTGATTTTTGGAAAACGGAAACCCGATAAGTTTCAAAAATTCCGCGCATTCCTCTTTGGTTTTCGCGCTCGTAACAACCGTTACGCTCAAACCGAAAGCCGACCTCGTGTCTTCGCCAATCGCTTCAGGAAAAACAATATGCTCTTTAAATCCGATTGAAAAATTATTCGCCTCGTCTATCGCGGAAAGCTTAAGCCCCCTGAAATCCCTGATTCTTGGAATTGCTACATTGATGAGCTTATCCAGAAAATCATGCATCCTTTGCCCGCGAAGAGTAACCGAATATCCAACCGGCGACCCTTCGCGCAATTTAAATCCAGCGATTGATTTTTTCGCTTGATTAACTTTTGGCTTTTGGCCGGCGATAAGAGTAAACGATTTTTCTATGGCTTTCCTTCTCGCCTCGTCAGACACTTTTCCGATTCCAGTGCCAATTACAACCTTTGTAATTCTAGGAACGGCAAAAACGCTTTTGTACCCGAATTTCTTTTTCATTTCCGGCACGACTTCCTTATTGTATTTTTCTTTTATCCCGTTAGAAATTTTCATAATAATTTTTATAATAAGAATTCATTCAATCCCGCATAGACAACTGTTATAGTAAAATCTTATTGTTCAGAATTTCTAACGGGATTTTATTGCGCTCATGCCTAATAATAAACAAAATTCGGCGGACTAGCCACCAAAAACATCATAGCAAACCCGCCAAATTTTGCAACCTTTTGCGCGGAAAAAAGAGCAATTTAGTAAAAATTGTTATTCTACTTACAATTATAAAATTTACGCTCTTCGCAATTCTTTAATTTGGCTTTCCAGAAATTCAACCCTTTGCCTCAAATCAAAAACATCGCTCGCGAGAGCGTCCGCGTCCTCTTTTGATGTTTGAGAAATTTTCCCCAATTTTTGTTCAATTTCTTCAAGCTTATTCCAAATCTGCTTTATCTCAAGACGAAGCTGGCGAAACTGCTCATGCATTTCTTCTCTTAAACCAACTATCTCCGCTTCAATTTTATCAAATCTTTTATCAACTTGCTCAAAACGCTTGTCAACATCCGCTTTTTTCGCGGTTTCTTCAAACCCTTTTTGAACCATCAGCGCCAATGTTTCAATTTTTTCATCTGTCCTTTTGCCTGCCGCCTTAAATTCTTTTTCCATCGCGACCGCCAAATTATCTAATGTTGTGATTTTCTTTTTTGCCATTGTTTTTATTATATCCGCCGCCTGCCAGAAATCAAATGTGGATAAAAAAAGCCCCGCAGCCATGTTAGCCACTAAGTGGCGCACATCAAATGCAGTAACGACGAAGGACCGAAGGACGAAGTCGGACTTCGTCGGAGTTAGAAATCCTATTTGATGAATCAAATCGGCAGACATTTTTGATGTCTTATTTCTAACGGGGTTTAACCTTCGGAGGGACGGAGGAATAACCTTCGGAGGTTTAACGGTTCAACCTTAGCGGGAAATCATCAAAACAAAAGGAGCAGGTTACAAACCTGCTCCTGCGAAGTATTTAGAATCAAAAAGGTACCTGACCCCTTTTTCCCTTCGGAGGGATTAATTCTTTATACATTCCCAACGATGAATACGAGTACCACCAATTCTTTCAAATAAATCCAAACGATACATTAATCTAAACCCGGCAATACAAGAACACGGCGAACCAGTAGGGAAAAACCCTGTTGCGGGAGTAACGCACTGGCCAGGCGCCACAGCAGAACTACATAAGGTGGTTTTACTACCCTGACAACTACCAGCATGCGACCCCACTGGATACGCTGTGCCAGGCCCGAATTGCGACCCTATCGGATATGTCGCGTTAGCGCCTGCCAATATAGCGCCAGGACCAAACATTTTAGTCACATATGGATCAAGATTCAAATCTCCGTAAAGATTTCCTATGTACACTCGCGCTTTATATCTGTCTATCACATGAACTAAACAACCGGGTTGCCAAACATCGTTAATTGATAATTTACAGGATGCGGCATCTTGTGTCCAACCAGTCGTGCAAGACTGCCCCGCGCCATTCGTACAACTCGTAATTCTTACCTCGCGCTTTCCTGTGCTCGCGTTTATGCGAGACTCGGCTGTAACATTCCACGGATTCCACGAATTCCCAACTACGTTCACGGATGCACTGGCAGAATCCGCCCATGTGTCTTTAGGTATGCACATTTCCCCTGATAACGGGCTTGTAAAAAGTTCATGGGTCGCGGTAGGACAAGTACTCGGCGCCGTTGTTCCAACGGTTAAACTTTTCCAAACGCCACCAACCCTTCCTTCAAAATCAGTACCCGTAAAACGAACTGTGCCATCAGTTATAACCGAAGTATTGCCAATTTTAATTCCTCCTGCTACGTCCAATTTCTGGGTTGGAGTTAACGTGCCAATGCCGACACTGCCATCAAATATGGAGTTCCCTATATTGCGGAAGCCGTTGACTTGCAATGGCCCTGATTTAATTTGGCTTAATGCCCCGACATTCACGGGAGCCGGTACATTGCCTCCGGGCGGAGCTTGAGTCGGAGCCGTCCATGCGGAGACCAGAGACACGCCGGCGACCAAAATTGCCACCACTATTATTGTTCTTGCTAATTCTTTCATCCCGTTAGAAATTTTCATAATAATTTTTACGCGTTACTCGTTACAAGTTACGCATTACTTATTTCTACTGCGACCTTAAATTATTTAATTCTTCTAATTGCTTGTTTGCTTCCTCTTGCGTAAGCGGTTTTTGCTTTTCTGACAAATTATTCAATTCCTCCTCCTGTTTTTGAATTTCCTCCTCTGTCAACGGCTTGGGTTCCGCGCGCAGAGCTTCCAGTTCTCTCATTTGCCTTTCTTCAGCTGTTTCTTGCGGAGCCGCGGGCGGAGTTTCTATTCTGTTTTTGCGGTTAAAATAAACAAGCGCGCCGACAATAAGCAAAACTAAAATCGCGGCCGCGCCGATAATAATCTGTTTTTTGTTAAATTTGTCCGGGCTCGTATTAATGCCAGTATTAAAATTATTTAAATTATCCATATTTATTAATAATAAAACAACCGCAACAATGCCGCAATCGCGGGTGTGGATAAATAAGTTTAGCAGAGAAAACTACAACTCCGCGCCGCACTTTTTGCAGACGCGAACTTTTTTTGTTCCTATGGTTTTAGAGCTTATTCTGGTTGTTTTGCCGCATCCGGAACAAACAACCATGGCGTTTGAGGCATGAATCGGCATTGATATTTGAACCACCTGGCCTTTTTGCCCTTGCTTTCTTGGCTTTGTATGCTTTTTGCGCATATTCACGCCCTCAACCACTATTTTATCGTCCTTTGGCAAAACCAAAATAACCTTAGCAATTTTGCCTTTGTCTTTGCCTGATATTATTTTTACAGTATCCCCCTTTTTGATTACCATGTTATATTAAAACTTATTAAATGACTTCTGGCGCCAATGAAATAATCTTTGGATAACCTCTTTCCTGTATCTCCCTTGGAATAGGCCCGAAAATTCTGCCTCCTTTCGGTTCTTTTTTGGCTTTATCAATAATAACCGCCGCGTTCTCGTCAAACCGGATATAAGAGCCGTCTTTTCTTCTAAACGCCTGCTTTTGCCTGACAATCAGAGCGTAAACAATATCCTTTTTCTTCACCTGCTTGCGCGGCTCCGCGATTTTCACGGACGCGACAACGACATCCCCGAGTCGCGCGTACCGCCTCTTGCTCCCGCCTAAAATCTTAAAAACCTGAATAAGTTTTGCTCCGGTATTATCGGCTATATTTAACATTGTCCTTGGTTGAATCATATTTTAGATAGAACTTTAAAATGCTTATCTTTTGACAGCGGCCTGCATTCTTCAATAAATACATTATCCCCAACCTTGTATTCGTTTTCCTCGTCATGCGCCTTGTATTTTTTACCGCGCTTAATGTATTTCTTGTATTTCGGGTGCTTAATGTAACGATTGACAAAAACAACAACAGTTTTATCCATTGTATCAGAAACTATAACTCCTTTTAATTTTTTTGCCATAATTTTTATCAACCCTAATTTATCTGCTAACGATTTTTGTTTTAACCGGCAATTTCGCGCTCGCCTTTCTTAATACTTCTCGGCTTGTTTTTTCATCCAGGCCGTCAATTTCAAAAAGAATCGCGCCAGGCCTTACTCTTGCCACAAAACCGGCCGGATCTCCTTTTCCCTTGCCCATGCCAACTTCAGGCGGTTTCGCGGTAACCGGCTTATCCGCGAACACCCGTATCCACATTTTGCCGCTTTTCTTGAAAAAACGCGCCATCACCTTTCGCGCCGACTCAATCTGATTCACTTTTATTTCTTTATTTTCCTGCGCCTTTAACCCAAAAGAACCGAAACTGATTTTGTTTCCTCTTGTCGCCACCCTTTCTTTTTTGGGATTTTCTCTGCCTCTTTGGGATTTCCTGAATTTTATTTTTTTTGGGAATAAAGCCATGTTATTAAAATATTTCTCCTTTATAAATCCAAACCTTTATGCCTATATCTCCGTACGGCAAATGCGCTCTCTCGCGCGCGAAATCAATATCCGCTCTCAGTGTCTGCAACGGTATTCTGCCTTTTTTAAGCCATTCGCTCCTGCTCATTTCAGAACCGTCCAGCCGTCCCGACAAAGCGATTTTAACTCCATTAACTTCCTTATTCGCCATGGTCTTTTCAAGAATTTGCTTCATCACTCTTCTAAAAGGCATCCTTTTTTCAAGGCTTTCAGCCGCCATCTGGCAAACAATTTTCGCGCGAGTTTCCGGAAATTGCACCTCTTCAACTGTTAATTTCAATTCCTTTGGAAGAGCCGCTTTGATTTTATTAAGCAAATTCACAATATCTTTCTTTATCCTTTCCGAACCTTCGCCTTTTCTGCCGATAACAAGTCCGGGCCTTGAAGTCTTTATAATCACATGCAAAGAAAACGGGCCTCTTTCTATGTCAATGCCGTCAACATACATGCCTCGCAATTTTTTTTCAAGGTTTTCTCTGATATATACATCTTCTTTTAAAAACTGCCTGTAATTCCGCGGGTTAAACCAGCGCGACTTCCAGTTGCGCAGAATTCCCAATCTGAATGAATATGGATGGACTGTTTTGCTCATGATTTTTTAGGCTGTTCTTCAAGAACAACGGTTATGTGGCTTGTTCTCTTCCTTATCGGGCTGGATGTTCCTCTGGCGCGCGGCATAAACCTTTTTAATGTCGGCCCCTCGTCAACAGTGATTTTTTTAATATATAAATTTTCTTCGCTGTTAATTTTAAAATTGTGCTTTGCGTCGCTAACCGCCGATTTCAAAAGCTTGGCGATCGCGTCCGACGATCTCTTTTTTAAAAAACTCAATTGGCCCAAAGCGCTTTTGACTTTTTTGCCGCGCACCAAATCAACGACAAGCCTAACCTTGCGCGGCGACATTCTGTAATATTTTAATTTTGATGTAATTTCAACCATATTCATATTACCTGCCTGCGCAGGCAGGCGCGTTACGCGTTACTCCTTCTTCTTCGTCTCAATCTCCTTTTGCATTTTACCTCCATGCCTGATAAATTTTCTCGTTGGGCTGAATTCCCCCAATCTGTGCCCGACCATTTCCTCTGTAATTCTAACTTCAACAAAATCCTTGCCATTGTGAACTCCAAACGTGTATCCTATCATTTCCGGCGATATTTGCGAATTGCGCGACCATGTCTTAACAACCTTATTGTCTTCAGGCTTGATTTTGCCGATTTTTTCCAGCAATTTTGGGTCTACGTACGGCCCTTTTTTTACGCTTCTAGTCATAATTAATTTAATTACTCGTTACGCGTTACTCGTTACTTCTTCTTTTTCCTTCTGCTTACTATAAATATATTTGAATATTTCTTTTTATTCCTTGTTTTAACTCCTCTAACTCCCTTGCCCCATTTATTCTTCGGCCTTCTCATTCCGGCGCCCTGCCTTCCTTCGCCGCCTCCAAAAGGATGGTCGCATGGGTTCATGGCAGAACCGCGCACTGTCGGCCTTATGCCCATCTTTCTCGCCCGCCCGGCTTTACCCAAGACAACCAGCCTGTGCTCATCATTTGAAACCTGTCCGATGCTCGCCCATGCGTTATCAGGAACTTTTCTTATCTCCGATGACGGAAGCTTAATTAAAGCGTAGCCTCTGTCGTGCGCGATTACCTCGGCGTAGTTTCCGGCAGATCTTGCTAATTTCGCCCCTGATTCCGGCTTAAGTTCTATATTATACACAAAAACGCCTACGCTAATATTTTTAAGAAGCATCCTGTTGCCCGGCTTGATCTCCGCGTTTTTAGAAACTGTTATTTTATCTCCTTTTTGCATTCCGCCGGGAACAAGAATGTATCTTTTCTCGCCGTCCGCGTAATTAATCAGCGCGATAAAACCAGACCTGTTCGGGTCGTATTCAATGGATTGTATAATCGCCGGAATATCTTTTTTATCGTATTTGAAATCAACCTCGCGGTACAGCCTTTTTACGCCGCCTCCCTTGTGCCTCGTTGTTATTCTGCCAAAAGAATTTCTTCCAACCGCCCTTCTAAATCCCCGGGTCAGGCTTTTTTTCGGCTTGCCATCTGTCAAAACATCCCGGTAAGAAATTCCGGTCATGCCTCTTCTTGATGGTGTTGTTGGTTTATATTTTTTCATTTACGCTATTTCTATTTTTTCTCCCTTTTTTAAATAAACGAGCGCTTTTTTAAAGCCTGGCGTTGTCCCGCGCTTCCCTCTTAAAAAAATCCTGCTTGGAGGAATATTAATGATATTCACTTTAACGGGCTTAACTTTATAAAGCTTTTTGATCGCGCTCGTTATCATTATTTTATTGGAATCATCGGAAACCTTAAAAACATAAACTCCGGTCTCGTTTAAAAAATTTGATTTTTCCGTAATGTGCGGCTTGATTATAATATCTTTTTTAAAAATTGGCATAATGAAAATACTAACAGATGGCAAATGTCCTGTCAACTCTATAGGGCTTATTTCAAAGCCAAAAGGTCGGGTTTAAAAATGAAAATCGCGCCGAGAATAAACATTAAAATTCCGGCGATTAGACGGGAATAACGGGAATACTTGCCGTTCAACTGCAAAAATCTCA
>JAHIOX010000016.1 GCA_018895015.1 Patescibacteria group bacterium
AACTTTGAATACTTCTTTCATAAACGCGTTCCATAAAGGGGCGGCGATAAAACCGGCGACTTTTTTCTCCATTGACGTATTGTCATTATTCCCGCACCAGACGCCAACAGCGATGCTCGGGGTGTATCCTATGACCCACGCGTCGCGGTAGTTGTTGGTGGTGCCGGTTTTTACGGCAACGGGCCGTTCCGGAAAATAAAGCCAGGATGCTTCGCCGAAAGCGGGCGCGCGAGCGACATTATCGGAAAGAATATCGGTAATCGTCAAGCTGATATTTTTATCAAGAACTTGTTTTGGTTTGGGAGAAAATTTTTCAAGAATATTGCCTTCGCTGTCTTCTATTTTTAATATTCCGCTCACGGGATTTTTTATCCCATTGTTGGCGAAAACCGAATAGCCGCCCGTCATTTCCAAAAGAGAAACTTCGCCGCCTCCGAGCACCAGGGTGAGCCCGTATCTGGAAGGGTCGTTTAGCGTGGTAATTCCCATATCTTGGATTGTCGCGAGCGAATCGTTTATCCCGGAAAGATACAAAGTTTTGACAGCGGGTATGTTTATGGATTGGGCAAGGGCGTTTCTTAGGCTGATAGGCCCGCGGTAAATATTATCGTAGTTTCCCGGCATATAGCATTCCTCCGGGTTCACCCCGGGCGCTGGGGAGCCATCTTGGTTGCAAGAGGCGTTGAATTCCGTTGGCAGGTCAAAAACAACGGTGTTTGGAGTGTATCCTTTTTTGAACGCGGTGGCGTAAATGAAGGGCTTGATTGAAGACCCGGGCTGTCGGCGCGCGAGAGTGATGTTAAAATTACCCTCGTCTTTGACGTTAAAATAATCTTTTGAGCCGACCATGGCTAAAATCTGGCCTGTTTTCGGATCTATGGCAATAAGCCCGGCGTTTCCGGCATTGAAGTTTTTTTTGTTTTCCTTCGCGTATTCAGCCACAAGTTTTTCCGCGGCCTGCTGGAGATTGTAATCAAGCGTTGTGATAACATTCAGCCCGTTGCTCTCCACAACATCCTTGCCGTATTTTTTTTCAAGATATGTCCTTGTGTAAATTGTGAAATGCGGCGCCTTGATGGAATTGTCGCTGCTTCCTATAAAATTAACTTTTTCTTTTTTTGCCAGTTCCGCTTCGTCTTTTGTTATAAAATTTAAATCCGACATTCTGTCAAGAATTAAATTTTTTCTTTCACTAAGCTCCTCGCGGTTTTCGCCGTAAGGGGAATAATACGTTGGCGCTTGAGGCAGGGCGGCGAGATATGCCGATTCAGCGAGCGTAAGCATGCTCGCGTTTTTGCCAAAGTAATTTTTACTCGCGGTTTCCACTCCGTAATTATTCCCGCCGTAAGATATTTCATTAAGATACAGATTCAGTATGTCGTCTTTTGAAAGCGCTTTTTCCACTTTAAGAGTTAAAATAATTTCTTTTATTTTTCTGGAAAAACTTTTTTCTCTTGTTAAAAAAGTGTTTTTGACGAGTTGCTGGGTGATGGTGGAAGCGCCTTGCTTTTTTAAGCTGCCGGTTGTCAAATTAACAAAAATGGCGCGCAGGATTGATAAAGGCGCCACTCCGTGGTGCTGATAAAAAGACGAATCTTCAATTGCGATTGTGGCATTTTTTAAATTGCGGGAAATTTCGTCAAACGGCACAATTGTTCGCTGTATATTTTCATGGATGTCCCAAAGCAGAATTTTCCCGGTGCGGTCGTATATTTTTGTGGACTGGATTATTTTCCGCTCGTTAAAAGAATAAAGGTCGGGAATTTTTAAAGTAGACGCCCAAAAAGCGAACAAGCCGCAACTAAAAATTCCGGCGAGTAAAAATAATGTTATGGCTCCGTACAAAAACCTGGCGAATTTAGGCCGTTTTTTTCTAATCCTTGTTTTTTTTAGCATTTATCAGTTTAATAATAGCCGCAAAACGCGGGTTTTGCAATTGTTTGCCATTAAAAACAGTCCCTCGTTTTACTCGGGACTGTTTTTAATTTAATCAAAATCTTCGCCCTCGTCCGTTTCTTCGTATATATCCAGTGGCTCTGCTTCGTCGTCGTCTAACATATAGAGCTTGTCGTCAGTATCAAGCTCGTCGTCAGCGCCCGCGATTTTTACGAAGCCGCCATCCTCGCGTTCTTCGTCTTCAAAAAGAAACAAATCGTTATCAAAGTAGCGCATAACTTTTAAATAACTTTTAACAAAAATACGACCATTTATTATTATCTTTTATCAAGAAAAAAAATGTTTGTAAAGTATTTTAAAATTCGCTGTGGATATCTTCTTGTGGTGAGCTTATCGAACCATGTAATTTAATTTTAGCGGGCAGGCGATTGCCGCGGCAATCGCGTCTATTTCGTCGTCAGATTTTGGCATAATCGGAATTTTCAAAATCACTTTTATCATTTTTTCAACCTGTTTTTTTTCCGCTTTTCCGTAGCCTGTCACGGCGCTTTTTATTTGCAGGGGAGTGAGTTCTGTTACTGGAATTTTTTTGACGGACGCCAGGTAGATAGCCACGCCGCGTGACTCAGCGACGCGAATTCCCGTTTTTTGATTTTTCGTAAAAAATAATTTTTCAATAATCATGATGTCCGGATTATATTTTGAAATTATTTTTTCCAGTTCTTTTCCCAAAAAAAGAAGGCGCTGCTCGTACGGAAGTTTTCTATCTGAGACAAGGCAAACGGAATAAACCAGTTTTTCTTTGTTGTTTGATTTATCTAAAACGGCGCACCCCATTTTTTCAAAACCCGGATCTATGCCAAGTATTCTCATGCGATTATGAAACTGATTATTGTTTAAAAATTTTTAAGAAATTGAAACAAAGGCAACAAACGGAAACAATTAAACGGAAAATATTTTTTAGAGAAGATGTTTTTGCGCGTCTTCCTCCGGATTATTTTTTTTTCTAGCGTCAAATTTTTTAAGATGATTGTACGCGTGGCGGGTCGCTACTCTTCCCCGGGGAGTTCTTTCCATGAATCCGACGCGGATAAGATAAGGCTCGTAGACATCTTCTATTGTTTCCGCTTCTTCTGTCGTTGCCGCGGCAAGCGTTTGGAGGCCCGCAGGCCCGCCGCCGAATTTATCTATTAATATTTCCAAGAGTTGCCTGTCGTGGCTGACTAATCCAATCTCGTCAATTTCCAAAAGTTCCAAAGTCTTTTTTGTTATCTGAACGTCAATAACCGACTTGTTGTAGAGCTGAGCGTAGTCCCTGCATCTTTTTAAGAGGTTGTTCGCGATTCTCGGAGTGAACCTGCTTCGCTGGGCGATTTCGTTCGCAGCGTCTTCTTTTATTTCCGCTCCGAGAATTTTTGCCGAACGCAAAATTATTTTTTTGATTTCTTCCTGACTGTAAAAATCCAGTCGGAATATTCCTCCGGCAAATCTTGAGCGGAGAGGGGAGGAAAGAAGCGCTATTCTCGTAGTGGCGGCAATCAATGTAAAAGGCGGGAGCTCCAGCTGGATGCTTCTTGCGGAAGGCCCTTTGCCGATTATAATATCCAGAGAGCGCGATTCCATCGCCGGATATAAAATTTCTTCAATCATTTTGTTCAAGCGATGGGCTTCGTCAACGAAAAGCACATCACCAGGAGAAAGATTTGTTAAAATAGACGCGAGATCCCCGACCCTTTCTATGGCCGGGCCGGAAGTAACTTTCATTTGCGCGTTTAATTCCTTTGCGATAATATGTGCTAAGGTGGTCTTTCCAAGTCCGGCTGGCCCGTAAAATAAAACATGATCAATTGGCTCATTCCGTTCCTGGGCGGCGGCAATGGATATTTTTAGATTCTTTTTTATCAATTCTTGGCCTATATACTCTTCCCATTTTTGAGGCCTAAGCGTTTGATCTAAAATTACATCTTCTTTTACGGTATTATTTTTAGGACTTGACATTTGTGATATTATTTGCTATGGTTATTTTTGAAAAAATTTATATTGGTTTTGGCGGATCCGCCGTATAAATCTCTAAGCGACAAGGCTTTTGCTTTATCGGAATTTTTTTGAAGGACGTTTTGGTTTTCTTCGCTTTTAGCGAAGAAATACTGGGGTTATCCTTAAAAAAAATTCTAAACTTTTGATACCCATATTAAAAGTGTCGCTTAGAGATTTATACGGCGGATTTTTAATTTTTAATTTGCCTTTTATAATTCCACTACTCTTTGAAGTTCTTCAATCGTTGTAATTCCCTTGATGGCTTTCAAGACGCCGTCCTGCTTCATGTCTAATATGTTCTGGCTTTCCGCGGCTTTTAGAATTTCCGTCTCCCCCGGTTTTTTAAGAATAAGCTTTTCAATATTTTCATCAACCAGAATTGCTTCAAATATTCCGATTCTGCCCCTGTACCCCATGTTGTTGCAGCTGTCGCATCCTTTTGCTTCCCAAAATGCAAGCTCGGCAGGCGTATCGTAGTTTTGCGGCAGTGTTTTAATAATCTTTTTCACTATCTCCAGCTCTTCTTTTTTGGGTTCGCGTTTCTGTTTGCATTTGTCGCACAATTTTCTTACAAGCCGTTGCGCAATTGCCATATTAACCGCAGGAGCGATGATGTTCGGATTTACTCCAAGATCTATTAAGCGCGGGATTGTGCCGGCGGCATTATTCGTATGAAGGGTTGATAAAACCATGTGCCCTGTCAGGGCGGCGTTTATCGCGATTTTTGCCGTGTCCAAATCTCTTATTTCGCCGACCATTATTACGTCCGGGTCTTGCCGCAGAACTGAACGCAATCCGTTAGAAAAAGTATAGTCTTTTTCTTCTTCAATCTGGGTTTGGTTGATTCCAGTCAAGTGGTATTCAATTGGGTCTTCCAGCGTTATTATTTTTATTTCCGTCGTGTAAATTTTTTTAAGAAAAGCGTATAGCGTGGTTGTTTTTCCAGAGCCGGTCGGACCTGTCGTTAAAATCATTCCGTTCGGTTTTTTTAACTCTTTTGATATGATTTCCAAAAGCCTTTTTTCTATGCCCAAGTCTTCAAAGGCGACAGAGATTGTTTTTGGATTAAGGATTCTTAAAACGATTGATTCTCCGTAATTGCCAGGGATAACGGAAACACGCACCTCTATCTCGCTATCTTTCAGGTGTATGCTGAATCTGCCGTCTTGCGCGCGGTCGCGGATGTTAAGTTTTAATCCGGACACGAGTTTTATTCTTGAAAGAAGGAGATTGTATATTTTGTTTTCAAAAAAGAATATGTCATGAAGAACGCCGTCAAGCCGGAAGCGCAGTTTGACTTGTTTTTCCTGCGGTTCAATATGCGCGTCTGACGCGTTTGAGCTGATTGCGCCGGCGAGAACGATTTCTAAAACTTCCGATATCCGCCTGTCTTTTTTTGACAGGACGGCAGCGGAAAAAATATTTTTTAAATCATCAATTGTTTTTGATTGCTTTAGCAGGTCTTCAAGTTTTTCAGAAGAAATTTCTATTATGCCTTTGGAAATTTCCACAAAATCCGGCACCTCGGCGTATCTTTTCCACGCGCGCTTAAGGCTTATTTCTGAAACCATGTAAACTGTCGGCTGGTATCCTTTTTGCTCCAGTTCTTTTAAGGCAAGCTTGGTCGGTTCCGGGTTTGGGCTTTGCGCGGCGACCTGGATTTTTTTTCCAACTTTTTGGAACACGGCTATTTTGGCGGCAATTGCTGTTTCTTCAGGTATTATTTTTAGCGCGTCAAGGTCAATAGTGACACGCGAAAGGTCAAGATACGGAAGTTTGTATTTCTGCGCGAGAATTTGCGATAAGTCTTCGGCTTCTCTTTCGCGCATTTCATTTAGCTTTTCTTTGTTGTCTTCTTCTTTGAACATGAAACTTGTTTGTGAAACACTAAATTATGAAACTTTTATTAAAAATGGCATTGATATCTTTTAATTTTACATTATAAAATAATTTCTTTCAATGAATGTTGTATTCTTAACTCAGCTTCTGAAAAATTTTTGTAAGGTCCAGCAACAATAAAATTATTTTTTATTGTTGAACCAAGGGCACCGCCGAGTTTTTCAAGAATTTCATGTTCTTTTTTGAGCGGCATAATCAGCCCCCAAACATTTTCTGAATCCTGCCAAAGCAGAACGCACAAAAATTGCGGCGGCATGCTTTGCTGGATTTTTTTAATTATTTTGTGAAAAAGCGGAAGTTTAGCGTCTTCGTTTCTGGTTTTTTTCAGGTCTTCAAACGAGATAAACGCCCATACGCTTTTTAGGGATTTATTGATTCGGGCGCGCGCCAGCGCTCTCCCCAGTATTTGGGCGAAAGACGCGGAGCGTTTTTCTTTTAGTATTTCGCTGATTATTTTTTTGTCGGCCCCGCGCCTTAAAAGATCGGACGCGAAATCCAAAGAATTTTTATTCAGATTATTTTTCAGATTGTTTGTTTCCGTGATTAAAGAGGCAAACAACAGGGAAGCAATGCTTGATCGCGAAAACGAATTTCGGGCGTTGATTGATTGGATTATATTAAAAACTTTTTCCGCGATTGTTTCGTCGCCGCGCCCAAGAAAAATAATTTTTTCGGGCGCAGGCAACGAGAACTCCGTTGAATATTTTTGCGGAAGAATTTTTTGCTCCATCAGGCAGATGGCGGCGTCAATTGGCATCGGGTTTGATTCAAGATAGATGTCGTTTTTTTCAATTTTATCGCCGTTGGTTTTTATGTTTAGAATGAAAAAATCGCTGTTTTCTTCGTAATTTATTTCTTTAATTTTGAAGCGGGTTTTTGGTATGAGAATGGAGGAGCGTTTGTAGATATTTTGTTGTTTGTGTTCGCTTGCCAGCGAAGACCATTTTTTGGCGAACTTGCCTGGGATTCGCGGGAACATATAAACGGTTAAATTTTTTTCTTCAAGCGCCTCGCCAAGCGCTTCTCTCGCGAGCAGTTCGCTTTCTAAAAAGTTTTCATCCAAAAAAAGGGCGATTGACTCCGAATCATTCAAAAGGTTCCCGATTTTTTCTTTTTCTTCGTCCATTTATTCCATTCCTAGCATTTCCGCGCGCCCATTACAAGGGATTGACATTTTTATTTATAGTGATATAATTTAAACAGATAAAAAAGGACTGAAAATTGACAAAAAAATATATAAAAATACAGAAATTCAGAACAGAAAGGAAGGTGCGAAATGAGAGAGGAAATAAAAATGGGGTGCGTGGCCTATCTCCACGTAATTTTGGTCGCTGTTGTTTTTTTGCTTATAACATCTGGTTGCGCTACCCGCGTTGGCCAGCGCACTTTTGAAGGCGCGACAATAGGCGGCGTGGGCGGGTACGTTATCGGAGGTCCGACAGGCGCGAAGCTGGGCGCCGTTCTGGGCGCCGGTGTCGGTCATGCCATAGGCGTGTCCGAGGAAGACGCGGAAAAAATCAAAGAGGCGTATGCCTCGCCAACCCCGCTTCCGTGGATGTACGGCGAGCGGGTGAGCGTGGAAGTTCGTGGCGGATGGGGCGAGTCGCTCCAAGCTACGATTGAAGATGAACTCCGCGGCCGCGGAGCGGTGGTTGTGTCGTCTTCGCGAAGACATCGCCGGAGTGATGACATTGGCGCCGCGTATGTCGTGATGGTGGACACCCGCCAGCGCGGCGAGTATGTCATTGTGTCAATTCGCGTGATTGACGCTAGGGATAACGTTGTCCGAGCCATCGGCGATGCTCGCGCGTGGCGAGGCAGATATGGCAACTATGGTAGCGGCTCAAGTTATGAGCCGTTTACAATCGCGGCCCGCGCCGCGGTTGAAAAACTGCATTAGTTTTCAGTCCTTAAAAGGGCAGAGATTCGTCTCTGCCCTTTTTGATTTGTGTGATAAAATAAAAATAATGAAAAAAAATATTGTCAGTGGGAATATTAAACAAACAAAAAAAATCGCAAAAGATTTTGCGGAAAAATTACGTTGCCCCAAGCAAGCCTGCCTGCCGGCGAGGCAGGGTTTGGGGCAAGGAGCGATAGTGATTGGATTGAGCGGGGAGCTTGGGAGCGGAAAGACGACATTCGCGCAAAGTTTTGCAAAAGCGCTGGGGATTAAAGAAAGAGTGATAAGCCCGACATTTATGATTATGAAAAAATTCCAAATTCCAAAAATAAAATCTCAAGCAAATTTCAAAAATCAAACTAAAAGTTTTAAAACTTTAATTCATATAGACGCGTATCGTATTAAAGAGGCTGGAGAGATGCTTGATTTGGGGTGGAGAGAGATGATTGAAAATCCGGAAAATATAATTTTGGTTGAGTGGCCGGAGAATATCAAAAAAATTTTTCCTAAGAATTATTTTTTGCTCAAGTTCGGGCATGTTGATGAAAAAAAGAGAGCCATTGACATTTCTTTTATAAATTAGTATAATTTGAAGCAGAATAAATAGACAGATTGAACCTTGTTATAAAATATAAAAATTTTGCTGGAGGTGGTTTGAATGGAAAAATGGAGGAAATTTTTCTGGGCATGGATTGCTTTTCTGTTTTTTCTTTTTTTACTGACTTTGCTAAACGCAGAGGCGGCGGAAAAAAAATATCTAAAAATCGGCGCTGACCCGTTGCAATTGGAGCGGCCGCTCGGTTCAGGCGAAAAGTTTTTTTCTCTTAGTAAGGATACATTCATTGTGTCAAAAGGGAAGAAAAAAATTTCACGCGGATGGGTCCACGCCGGAGAAGTTGTCGCCGTTAAGAAAAATCCGGACGGCAGATGGAAAGCCGTTTGGATAAAAAGATGCGGCAACGAAATCTTAAACGAAATTTTTCTTGGTCAGGAGATTGAGGTTGCTTTAGCCGCGCCGCTAACTTCTTTCGCGCCATCGGCCGTTCCTTGCGATCCGTGCGAGGAATTGGAGGCAAAGGTTGATGAAATTTTTTTCATTAACCAGTACCAGACGCAAGTCTGGGGAGAATTTAAAAGTCTGAAAGAAAAAAAAGAAATGAAAG
>JAHIOX010000017.1 GCA_018895015.1 Patescibacteria group bacterium
CGCGGATTCTTTTTGAAAAAAAATACGTGGTGGCTTGCGATAATGTTTTTGAAAACAAAGAAGCGCGGAATTTTGTGAAAAAAAATATTGGCGCGATTGCCGGCTCTCCGAATATTTTTATTTTTTTGGAAGCGGATTTGGATGCTGAATTTTTGGAGTTGTTTAAAAAGCTCGCTGAAAAAATTCAGGAATTTCCATTGCTCACCGGCTTGAAATTGAGGAAATGGGTTAAAGAAAAAGCCGGAGAAATTCCTTTTGCTCTCCAAGAAGAAATTATTAAAAATTGCGGTTCGGATTTGTGGCGCGCCTCAAAAGAAATTGAGAAGTACGAGCTTGGCATGATTGGTGCGGCCTCCAATCAAGGTGCCACCTTGATTGGAGTGATTGGAAAATACAATCTGTTCGCAATCTGCGACGCGGTCGCGGAAAGAAACAAGGGAAAGGCGTGGGTGTCTTTTCAAGAGGGGATATTGTCCGGAATTTTGCCGGAGGAAATTTTTTATAAGGTTGTGTGGGAGGTAAAAAACTTGCTGATGATAAAAAAACTTCAATCCGCCGGCGTAAAAAATTTAGAAAAAGAAACCGGATTGCATCCTTTTGTGGCGAAGAAGGCGCTTGTTGGCGCGCGAAATTTTACTGAAGAAGAACTGCGGGGACATTCTTTCGGGCTTGTAAATCTTTACCATGACGTACGCAGTGGCAGGGCGGAATTTCAAATAGGCCTGGAAAAATTTTTATTGAGAATATAAAAAACTAATTTCTTTGTCCGCCCGGCAGGAGTCGAACCTGCGACCATCTCCTTAAAAGGGAGCTGCTCTACCAACTGAGCTACGGGCGGATAAATTTTGTTAACGCAAAATTTACGTGTGGCGGTCTGCCAAGACAAAAGCGCAGAATGAATCCGGTTTGATGACCGCGTCAAATCCGTATCCTCTTACCATGCCGACAACCGCTTCAAGCAGATCTTTTGTCGGGCCGTTTTTGCCCACATCAAGGTGCACTTTTATTTTATTATCCCAGAAAAATTCCTCTCCGAGCCGTTCTTTCAGCAAGCTTTTCAACTCTTGCACAAATGTTATTGAATACATCGTTTCTTTGTAAATTCTGTCCTGCATGGTGGGGCAGAAAATTTTTTCCGATTTTGTCCAAAAATATCTGCCGCCGTTGCCGATTCTTAAAATCGCGATTGCCGTTACAAAGTGCGTGTCTTTTACTCCTTCAGAATCAGTGCCGATGGTAATCTTGTATCGCGCCGCCGGCTCGCTGTTGATATAGGCGACAAGTTCGCTTATAACCTCTTCAAATTTGATGTATCTTTTCAGCGTTTGGTTGTAAAATTGTACGTTGTCTGACATTTGTTTATTTTTTATAATGGGAGATCGATGGAAAATAATCCCGGACCCAAAAGAATTAAACTGATGCTTACGGCAAAAATCAAGGAATCAAGCAATTTTCTTTCCGGCGCGATAACGATTTTTTTAATCTTGGCATCAACGGCCTTGAATAGTATAAGAATCGCTATTATCATAGCCGCGACTTGCGTTAGCATTCCGATAAGAATAAAAACGGCGGATAATATTTTTATAATGCCGATTATTTTTTCTTTTTTATCAGGCGATTTTACTTCGGATAAAAAAGCTGTTTGGGCAAGGACAAGAGCCAAAGCAACTCTTAAAATAAAAGGAGCAAGCTGGGAATAATTAAAAAATTCGGGGAAGACGCTTACCATATATTTGGCATTATAACGCTTAATATGCCGTCCAGTCAACAATTTCTCCGTTCTGGTTATAGAGAATTATTTTTTCTATGTCGTTGTTCCACAGTTCTTTTTCTTGGTTAAGATAGATTCTCCATTCGGAATTATAAAAATCAGTATCTTTTTTGTGCCAGCTTACGCATCCATTGTAATTAATCCTTTCATTTATATATTCTTTGCAACTGTTTGAAAGGCCGAACGGAAGCGTGATGTAGGTTAAGCATATTTTTAAATTTTTGTTTATGTAATCAACGCAGGCATTGTCCAGCGATGACGGCAGCATTTCATTTTTAATCGGGTGTGGGCATTTATTCGGCAATTTTGGATAAAAGTCTTGGAATTGAGAAAAATAGCCGATACATTTGTTTAAGTGGAAGCTTATTCCGATTGGACTTCTGCCGGTCGTTACCAGCGCTTTTTCTCCAGGCTCAAGCAAAATATTTTCCTGTTGGTTTATTTGCCCGAGATAAGGCAGGGATGTTCCTTTGCCAATAGTTATTTCTTTTCCGCTTTCGCTTTTTAATACCCAGCCGGTGATATTTAGAGGATCGATGTTTTTTGTTGAAGTTTTAATTTCCAAGTATTCTTCCTGCGGGCTGGAATTTTTCGCGGCCCGGCCGGCTGTTAAGTTTGTCCCAGCGCCATAAAGCGATTTTTTTTCGGAATCGTTCGCTCCTGGTGATTTTTTTAAGCTCTCGCCGTATTTTTCGCTTGGGCTTTCTATAAAGGGGCCTTGTTTTGCCGCAGGCCTTGACGGCCCGCCTGAAAAATACCAAACAACCATTATCAAAAGGATAAAAAATAAAACCCAATAAATATCGTTTTTGGCGTCACCCGTATTGACCTTCTCCATATTTAACAGTTTAGCATGATTTATGCGCGATAAATAGATGGGTATTGACTTTTTTTACAAAAAGAGTAGTTTTTGAACAGACAAAAGGAAGATTATCTTCCTAAATTTAAAATCGAAAGGAGAACGGACATGAGAAAAATGGTATGTGTGGCAGTGGCAGTACTGGTGTTGTTTTTGGGTGCGTCTTTTGCTTACGCTGTTGATTTCGAATTGGAGCCGTCAATAAGAGCGGCAGGCATGAAGTGGAAAGAGAACGGTGAAAGCGAGGGGCATAAATCGTATGTTGGCATCGGGATTCAGGGCAATATTAGCGATTTTTCCAATTTGCCTGGCTTAAAGCTCAGCCTTGGCCTCCATGAATGGAGGATGGGAGAGGCCGTTGACGAGGATGTGGAAATTCCTCGTCAGGGCTACCGTGCTTTTGTGGAAATTAGCCGCCCCGTAGAATACTTGGAAATATCTTTTTCTCCATGCCTTGGGGCCGGCTTTGAAGAATGGCACCGCAGGGAAGAGAACCCGAAGATTGCCGGAAGTTGGCAGTCTTTAAGATTTTTTTCCGCGACTGCGGGAGTAAGGGCGGATTATAAATGTTATTTCGCGAAAGTGGTTGCGATACAGCCCTTCAATATAGAGGGCGGTACGCTGAAGGCAAGGACAGGATATGAATTGAATCTAGGGGCCAATCTCTGGAAAGATCTGGATTTGACTCTTTTTTATAAAGAGACCCGCTTTAGCAATCCGGCTACTGAAATGCAGCTTACGGGGGCCGCCGTAAGCTATAGGTTTTAAGTTGGCGTAAAAACAAGCGCTGGGTTCTAGTAAATGAACCCGGCGCTATTTTATTTTAAAGATAATATTTTTTTGAGTTCTTCTCTGGCGACCTCGCGGTCGTCCCATTTTATTTTTGTTCCGTTCGGTCCCATGAGCCATGGCTCGGCGCCTTTGCCGGTTATTATTATTGTATCGCCGGTTTGAGCAAGTTCCAGCGCTTTTTTTATCGCTTCTCGTCTGTCTAAAATTTTTTCATAGTTTCGGATTTGCGAAAACCCGGCTTCAATTTCTTCTATTATAGTTGCCGGGTTTTCGTCATACGGATCTTCGTTTGTTAAGATAATTTCATCGCAGTGCGTTGCGGCGATTTTTCCCATTTCTGGACGCTTCCATTTGTCCCTGCCTCCGCCGGCGGAGCCGAGCACGCATATTTTGCGCGTGCCTTGAAAAACTTTATAAACTTTTTCAAGCGAATCCGGCGTGTGCGCGTAATCAACTATTACATTGAAATTTTGCTTGCCCCGAGCGAAGTCGAGGGGTTCCAATTTTATTTCTTCCATCCTTCCTTCTATGCCGGAAAATTTTTCTATAGC
>JAHIOX010000018.1 GCA_018895015.1 Patescibacteria group bacterium
TCACGCGATCCAAACGGTTAAAAACCAAAAACACCATTAGTCCGAACGAGGTAAAAGACAATAAAATTAGCGTTGTTATAAACATAATGAGCGTTTCTTAAGAAATACTAAAACGGATGAAATTGCATATTTCAATATTTTCGCCGAATTTTTGAATGGCTTGCTTTATGTAATCGGCGATTGTCACCTCTGAATTTTTAACATACTGCTGTTTCAGCATCTCTGAAACATCCGCCGGATTAAACGCGGCAATATGCATCGCGATATCATGGACAAAAGCTTGAAATTCTTTGTTTTTTGCCACAAAATCTGTTTCGCTTCTCGCTTCAACCAGCACGCCTATCTGCTTTGTCGCGTGGACATAAGATTCAATTATTCCTGCTTTCAAAGCGCGCTCGGCTTTTTTCTCGGCGATTTTCTCACCCTCTTTACGAAGAACCAAAATTGCCTTCTCTATATCGCCGCCTGATTTTTCAAGCGCTTTTTTGCATGCTGAAACGGAAATTCCGGTTTCATCTCTTAGTTTTTTTATTTGCTCTATTGTAGCCATATTACGAAAACTGCGATACCGGCTCAGCCTCGCCAATCGCCTCTCCTTCTTTATACGCGCCTGTAATTTCCGCCATAAAATACTTTATACTTGACAATGAATTATCATTGGCCGGAATTGGATAATCCGCGTCTTCCGGATCGCAATCGCTGTTCATCAGCGCGACTAAAGGAATATTCATTTGTTTTGCCTCGCTTACCGCTATTTTTTCTTCATTGGAATCAATAACCACAAGCGCGGATGGAAGTTCTTTAATTTTTTGAACACCTTTTAAATATCTCTCCAGTTTCGCGATATCCCTTTCTATGAGAACTCGCTCTTTCTTTGTGTGTTTTTCAAGCTCACCGGAACTTTTCTTTTCCAGCAAACCGTTAAGAAAATCTATTCTGCCTTTTATTTCAACAAAATTAGTTAAAATTCCGCCCAGCCATCTTTCCGTTATGTACGGCATATTGATTTCTTTGGCAAAACTCTCAATAATTTCTTTGGTCTCTTTTTTGGTCCCAACGAAAAGAACTGTTTTTTTGTCTTTGCTTAAAGATTTCAAAAAATCTTTCGCGGCATCCAGTTTATTTTTGGTTTTTTCAAGGTCAAAAATCTCCGTATTGTTTCTCGCGGTAAAAATAAACGAGCTCATTTTAGGATTGCGCCTTGAGCGCGAATAGCCAAAATGCGCGCCCGCGTCAATCATTTCGTCAAATTTAGATTTAATTTTTTCTTCAACAGCCATCATCACACAATCTATCACAAAGCATTGCTTTTCGCAACTATATTTCCCTCCAAGTCGGGTTTAAAGTTTCTATTTGCAAATTTACCGTTATGGTTCTTGTAATTCCGCCTCCAACACCTTGAACAGTAATTACGTATGTGCCCGGCGACACGCTCGCCGGAATATTGCTTACTGTCAAGGTTGAGCCAACCGCGTATTCAGCTGAAGTCAATAATAAATCATTAAGATTGGAATTTGCTCCTGTTATAACCGGATTTACTGAAATAATTGACAAAGACACCGAGTCGCTAAAGCCACTTTGCGGCGACACGCTAATTAAACTGCCTCCGGAAACTTGCACCTGGCTTCCAATTATAGTAGCCAGAATTGCGCCTGAACTGTCTAAGCTGAAATCGGGAATCGTGTTTGCGTCAATTGTAACCGTTGCGCTTTTTGTTACCGTGCCTCCAGCTCCAGTGCAAGCAAGAGTGTATGTTTTTGATGAAGTAAGATTGCCTGTTGATTCCGAATCGGAAACCGCTTTAGCTCCGGACCAATCTCCGCTGGCAGTACACGAATTCGCGTCCGTTGCCGACCATGTAAGAGTGGACGCGGTGTTGTAGGCTACAGGATTCGGGCTTGCTGAAAAATTAAGAGTAGGAGGCGTAAAAACAATTGGAGTAATTGCCACTCTATAATCTCCTCCGCCGGCGTCTGTAGTGTCTCCGCTAAAAGCAATCCAGCCGACAACATCAGAAGCCCATGCCCAGCCGGAAAAATTTCCCGTGCCACCTAAATCAATACTGACACCGTAATTTGGAGCTGAACCGCTCATTTTTATCCAGCCATCCCATCCTCCGCTTTGAGCCGAGCCGCCCTCAACCGCCTTTGCCCATCCGGTAACCGCGCCTGTTGTTAAATCAGCTTTCGCGCCATAATTAGGCGCCGCAGGAAAACCGGCTGACGGGCCAAAATCAATCCAACCGATATTTTCAGACCAGGCATAGCCGGAAAAATTCCCAGTGGCATCATCAAGAAAAACGCCGCCTAATGGAGGGTTAAAATCAATCCAACCGATATTTTCAGACCAGGCATAGCCGGTTACCGCGTTGCTCGCGGCCAAAACTCTGTCTGGAATAGGCATATCAAAAAATGTTCCAATTAAAACTAAAGCCAAAAACGCCGTTAATAAAAAAAAGCCTATTTTGTTTTTCATATGCTTTAATTATATTTTAACGCGACGCATTTGCAAAATATCTTATCCACATGTATAATAAATATTATGAAAAAAGATATTCATCCAAAATATTTTCCAAAAGCCGTTATAAAATGCGCCTGCGGAAATGAAATAATCGCGGGCTCTGCCAAAGAAAAAATTCCGGTGGAAATTTGCAGTGCGTGCCATCCATTTTTTACAGGAAAGAAAAAGCTGATTGACGCGGCAGGACGCGTGGAAAAATTCAAAACACGCAAGGCAAAGAGTGTCAAAAAATAAATGGCGGGAGAAGTAAAAAA
>JAHIOX010000019.1 GCA_018895015.1 Patescibacteria group bacterium
AAAAAAATTAAAAACGAATTTTCCCTGCTCTATCTTTGCCGCGTCCAAAAGGTCATTTACTAAACTTATCATTTTATCATTTGCCAGCTTTCCTTTTTCAAGCAAATATTTCTGCTCTTCAGACATCTCCCCCGCGCTTCCACAAAGCAAGCTGTTGAATACCCACTTCATTCCGGCCAATGGCGCGCGCAATTGATGAACTATTAAATAAACATAAAAATTTTCTTTTTGGCTCATTTTTTTTAGCTATGCCCCCATCAAGAATCGAACTTGAATCTAGGGCTTAGGAGTCCCTTGTTCTGTCCATTGAACTATGAGGGCGGAATCGCGCTCCAGCGCGATTATATTCCCAAAATTTGAGAAATTTTATTCTTGTCAAAACCAATAATAATTTCGCCGTCTATGTCAAATACCGGCACAGCCATCTGACCGGTTTTTTCAATCATTTCATCGCGCTTATCAGTATCGCGCGACAAATCATATTCAGTAAACGCGATGCTATTATTTTCCATCCAATCTTTCGCCATCTTGCAATAAACGCATGAAGGAGTTGAATAAATAATTACTTTTTTCATCTTGAATAATATGTTAACATATTTTCATGTGCCTAGCAACGCCTTTAAAGATTATAAAAATAGAAAACGGCAAAGCAACCGTTGAATCAAACGTGGATACCAATTTGATTAACTTGAGCTTAATTCCAGACCCGAAAATCGGAGATTATATCTTGTCGCACGGAGATATGGCAATCAATAAAATACCGGAGGAAGAGGCTGAAAAAATTCTTAAAATGATAGAAACAAACACCGGCCATTGCCATAATTGCGGCCATGACTGCCATTAGTGCACAGAACAGGTGATGCAAGGGTCATAAGCCCTTACAAGCATGTTTAGAAGGCGCTGGCGCTCCTGATTTGAGCCCTGGATTTGCTCAAGTAAGGCGCTAGCGCTTTTTTCAATTGAAGTAAGATTTTGCACAGTCGGAGTGATTATGTTCGCGTAAGTTATCCTTTGTTCCTGGCCAGGATCAAAATGCATTTCATGATAAAGCCCGCCTCTTGGCGCCTCAACCGCGCCAATACCAACACCAGCGAAGGATGGTCCTTCACTCTGCGAAGGACCATCCTTCGCTGCAACATCAAGCGTCATGTTCAAAAGTTTCTCAATAATTTCATGCGCCTGTTTATGATACTGCAAAATTTCAATTGCCTGCGCGATATTGTTATGAAATGGATTTTGGAAATTTAACTTGGCGGTCAACTTGGCGGTTTCACCGCCAAGTTCGCTTGGCGGTGAAACCGCCAAGCGGGCAAGGGCTCCTACAAACATTTCCCTGCCCTGGAATTTGCCGAATTTAGCCGTGGAATAATCGCGCAATTCCTCTTCTATATTCTTTTTATAATCTTTTATTAAAACTTCTTTGCCTGCGTTAGAAACAATTTTATCGCCGCTTTGCGCAACCAGCTCTAAATCCACTCGAATTTCCGGATATTTTAATTCTGAAAATACTTTTACCGTCCACTCAGCGTTTTTTTCTGTTTGAACAAGTTTTGCCAGCAAATCTTCCAGCATTTTTTTAGTTGGCGCTTGATGAAAACCTCCGACTGTTGATTTTACAGGGTGCACATTCCTGCCAGCGACAACATGGGCAATTTCATCGCCTAGCTCTTTCAAAGATAAAGCTTTTTTAAAAGAAGCCGGCTTTTTCTTCGCAAGCTCCGTGCCTCGGTCAATTCCAATATAATCAGGCAAGACAAGAAAAAATAAATGTAAAACATGGCTCTGAATCATTTGGCCGCAAATCATCAATTTTCTTAACAGTTTAACGCCTTCGCTTACTTTAATTCCATAAGCGTCTTCAACCGCGTACAACGAAGCCAGGTTATGCGCGATCGGGCAAACGCCGCAGATGCGTGGGGTTATCCAATGCGCTTCTTCAGCCGTCCTGCCAACCAAAATACCCTCAAAAAGCCGCTCGCCCTCATGAATATTTAATTTTACGGAATTGTTATCCCAATTCACGGTTAAGCTTCCGTGCCCCTCAATTTTCGCGATATATTCGTTTGATATCATATTTTTTTATTTCTCTTTATTTTTATTAAAATCTTCAGTCCTGCTGTGGAACATTGAAAAATATCTTTCTATCTCTTTCTCATCCGCGAATTTTTCAAGAATTTTTCGCAACGCCGGGATATTCGCTTCATCGCGAATTCCAAAACATCCGTAGCATGGCGATCCGCCACTCACGCAAATCGCCCCACACCCGCCCTGCGTAATCGGGCCAAGGCATGGTTTATTTTCAAGAAGCCTGCATGGGTTTCCAGCCTGCTTGCATTCAAAACAAACGGAGTATCCTCTATAAGAAGGCGTCTTTCCGGCAAGAAGCTCCTCAACCGCCCTTACCGCTTCATTCTCGTCAATCGGGCAGCCGTGAATGGAAAAATCAACTTTAACATAAGCGCTCAAAGGAACGGCGTCAATTCCGCGCGGCGCGTATTGCGAAGTATAAATTTTTTCATACCAGTATTTCCTGTCTTTTTCAGGCATAATGGCCGGAATTCCTCCTAGCGCGGCGCAAGCTCCGAGCGCGATTAAAATTTTTGAATTCTCGCGCAATTCTTTCAATAAATCAACTTCATGGCGCGTGATTGGAGCGCCTTCAATAATCGTTATGTCATAGGGACCGGCTTCAAAATATTCCTGGCCAAGCCGCCAATTCACGATGTCAACTTTTTTCTCAAGCAAAAGAAGCTTCTCGCGCAAAGAAACAAGCTTTGTTTCGCACCCCTCGCAATCCGTAAAATCGTAAATTGCTATCCGCGGTTTGTTATTAATCATGGTTTTTTTCTATTTCATCATAATAAAATACCGGGCCGTCCATGCATACGTATTTGTCGCCTGTAACGCAATGCTGGCACTTGCCCACTCCGCACTGCATTTTTCTTTCCATACTTACGAAAATCCTTCTATCGGAAATTCCAAGCGGCCGCAGAATTTTTTCCAGAGCGTCCATCATCGGTCCCGGCCCGCACATAGTCGCGACCGCGTTCGCCTCGTCTATTTCAATTTCTTTAACTAAATCTGACACGAATCCAACCGGACCTGTCCAGCCTGGCGCCGGCTTGTCAATAGTTATAATGCTTTTTATGCCAAAATTTTTCCATTCCTCTATCTTTTCTTTAAGCAAAATCTCATCAGGAGTCCTGGCGCCGTAAAGTACGTATATCCTGCCAAACTTTTCCCTGTTTTTTATGACATATTCCACGAGCGCGGCTATTGGCGGAATTCCGCATCCTCCTGTAATCATTACCATATCTTTGCCTTGAATAAAGTCCAGCGGAAATCCGTTGCCGTACGGCCCGCGCATTGTTATCTCGTCTCCATTTTTTAAAGAATGAAGATAATTTGTTACCGCTCCGGCTTTTCGCACCGCGATTTCCATATACTCGGCTTCGTAAGGAGAAGAAAGCGGCCCAAACGGCGCTTCTCCGTATCCTATTTCGCCAACCAAGACAAATTGCCCGGGATTAAAAACCAAATCATTATCATTTTTTTTGAATGCGGATGGTTCTATCGGGGAAAATCTGAAAAGCTTCACGGTCGACGACTGCTCATCAATTTTTGTTATTTTTACTTTTTGCGGAAGATAAATATTATCCATAAATTACACGTCACTCATTACTTTCTTGTAATCTTCTAAAATAGTTTTCAGTATCTCCTGTATATCAATTCCGGCCGGGCAATTTTTTTTGCACGCTCCGCACCCAACGCACTGGGATTTTCCGAATTCGCGGTACGCGCGTACGAATTTGTGATAAAACCAATTATAATATCTTTCCTTTATGGTTGGCCTGAAACTATGCCCGCCGGCGATTCTGCTAAAAGACGGCAAAACGCAGGAATCCCATTTTCTGCAACGCGAGCATTTATCATCTAATCCGACTCTGTCTTCAATTGAAAAACAATGGCATAAAGGGCAAACATAAGTGCAAATTCCGCAACCAAGACATTTTTCCGCGAGTTCATCCCAAATTTTATGCCCATGCGACCACGCAACCGCGTTCGCTAAATTCTCTGAATCGGCAAGCAATTCACGCATTGTTTTTGACCATTCTGCCCCTTCTGACAATTCAAAACTCCGAGCTGATTCTATTTCTTCGTCTTCAATTTCTTCAAAAAAAACTTTGTTTTCTTTTATTATTTGCTTTGATTTTGCATTTTCCGCCCACACTTTATATTTCCCTTCTCCAATTTTCTGGAAAATTATGTCTCCGCCAGGCATAGCGTCAATTTCAACGTCAATCAAGCCAATGACAATTGACTGCTTTCTGTTTTGAAAATAAAAAAAATCCTCGTTAGGTTTTTGCATTATTTCATCAAGTTGTGTGAGCGCTTCAAGCTGTGGCAAATTCAAGCCGAAAAGAACAAATTTGGCCGGCGTTTTTGCGGTTTTTAAATCAGATGTCTTTGATTTTGAGAGCGGATTTCTAGTAAAAATTTCCTGAACAGGCGGAAAAAAATATTTTTTGAACGGCAATTTGTCATTCCTGATATCAAAAAAATCAAACTTTTCTTTAAGTTTTTCAATAAAAACCTCCAAATTTTTATCGTTTATAACTAACATCATTCTCTGTCTTGAATAGTATAAAAATATTATAGCAAATTATGCGGAATACGGGAATTGAACCCGTGCCCCAACCTTGGGAAGGTCGTATTCTGCCACTAAACTAATTCCGCTCAAATATATTTTTTATTTTCTGCCAAAAACCGGATAAAAACACGGAAACGCCGCTGTTTTGCTCTATTTTAGCATTTTCCTGCTCTTTATCCACAATCACTAATATATTTTCGCCGGGCTTGCCGACATTGAATTTCTCCCTCAGCTCCTCCTCGGCGCCAAACTCGGTTTCAAGCCGAGCAATCTCATTCCCAAGCTCTGATTTTCTTTTTTCCAAATCAGCCAGTTCTTTTTTCGCCTCATCATTTTTTAAAATGGCTGCCCTGCTTTTAACATAGACTTTTACAACGGAAAAAATCAAAAACGCCAAAATAATCGTTAGAAAAATCAGCATGTTTCTTGAATAAATAATTTTTCTTATTCTTTTTCTTTCTTGAAACTCCTGCATAAAATTTATTTTTACTTGTTTTGCATCACCTTAACAAAAACTTCATGCGGAATATTAACTCTTCCCGCTTTTTTAAGCCGTTCTTTGCCGCGCTTCTGTTTCTGCCAAAGCTTCATTTTTCTTGTTCTGTCGCCTCCGTAAAGATATCCTGTTACGTCTTTTTTTAAAGCCGGAATGGAGCGTGACGCCAAAATCCTGCCAAGCGCCTTAGCCTGAATTTTTACAGTAAATAATTCTCTCGGAATTAAATTTTTCAGTTTTTCCGCTATATCTTCGGCTTCGCGCTGGACTTTCTCCTTGCTGACTATTCTGGAAAAAGCCGGCACAAGTTCTTCAGCCACAAAAACATCCAGCCTGACAATCCGCCCGGGCTCAATCTCTCTCGTTTCAGCCACTTTATAATTAAGCGAGCCGTAGCCTGAAGTCGCGCTTTTTAGCTCGTCGAAAAAATTTCTCATCAGCTCGCGCAAAGGCATTCTTACATTCATCATATTGCGATTGCCTCCAAATGGCTCTACGCCGCCAACTTCAGCTTCGTGTTCATATAAAATCTGCACCACCGCGCCGGTTTTTTCAATTGGCGCGATAATCTGCGCTTCAACCCATGGCTCATAAAGTTTTTTTATCAAAGACTGGTCCGGGAAAAACATTGGCGAATAAATTTCTTTTTCTCCGCCATCGTTAAATTGTATTTTATAAGTGATTGTAGGCGCGGCAACTATCAATCCAAGCCCAAATTCTCTTTTTAAGCGCTCAATTATAATTTCCAAATGCAACATGCCTAAAAATCCGCACCTAAATCCCCTTCCGAGCGCTCCGCTGGCTTCCTCCTCATAAACCAGCGAACTGTCTGAAAGCCGAAGACGTTCCAATGCCTGACGAAAAAAATCAAAATCGTCTTGCGATTCCGGATATATGCTCGCCCAAACAACAGGCCGCGGATGCATATATCCTCCAAGCGGAGGCAAGTGTCCGCCGGCTGGCGGATTAAAAGAAACTACTGTATCGCCAACGGTTGCGATACTCGGCTTTTTAATATTTGTAATGATATATCCGATTTCGCCGGCCGAAAGCAAATCGGACTGGACGCGAGCCGGCGAAAAAATACCAACTTCTCCGGCAACAAATCTTTCTTTGGTCGCAGAAAGTAAAAGTTCATCTCCTTTCCGAATCAACCCGTCAATCATACGTATATAAACAATAACGCCCTGATGCAACGAATACTCAAAATCAAAAATAAGCGCGCGAGGCCTATCCGCGAATTCAGCTTTTGGCGGCGGAACGCGCCTAATAACTTCTTCCAAAAGCCGGGCAACGCCTTCGCCGGTTTTGGCGGAAACTTCAAGAATATCGTCAAAATTCCCTGCCCCAAGCAATCTCTTTATTTCGTCTTTTGTTTCTTCAACGCGCGCTGACGGTAAATCTATTTTGTTTATCACCGGAATAATTTTAAGACCGAGTGCTTTTGCCATTTCAACATTCGCGATTGTCTGCGCCTGCACGCCTTGTGTCGCGTCAACAAGCAAAATCGCGCCTTCAACAGCTTTCAAAGCGCGCGAAACTTCGTAAGAAAAATCAATATGGCCGGGGGTATCAATCAAATTAAACTGATAATTTTGATAGCTCATTCTGACCGGTTGCATCTTTATCGTTATTCCGCGCTCGCGTTCAAGCTCCATTTGGTCCAAAACCTGCGCGCGCATCTTGCGCTTTTCAATAGTATTGGTCAATTCCAGCATCCTGTCCGCCAAAGTGGACTTCCCGTGGTCAATGTG
>JAHIOX010000003.1 GCA_018895015.1 Patescibacteria group bacterium
TCTTCTAATACCGCAATACGCTTGTCTACGGCACACCACCAAAATACTTTTACTCTCACAGGATGACTCAGTTTCCTCATTGCCTTGCGAAGTATCTGGCTGACTCTCGCGGGAGTAACTGCAAGGTGCCGCCCAATCTCATGCTGCGTTTTTGCGATACCATCCAGGCCGTAATACATCCTTACTGCTTTTGCTTCTTTTGTGGTTAAATCGCTAATCACCATATCAATTCTGGCGATGTCCTGCGCATTCGGAGCAACTGCTTCTTCTCCTTGCAACAAGACTGCGATAATACTTGGATATCCTTCCCTCTTTCCCATCTCACTCCTCCTATTCGTTTTTTAAAATTTTTCTAAAAAATCTGCCTTTCGCAAATTATTTTGGAAAAAGTAATTTGCGAAAGGCAATTGTTATATTTTTGCAATCGCTTCGTTGACTTCGCTGAGTCTTTTTTCAAGTTCTCTCTTTCTCATTTCAAGGAGCTTCTTTGCATCAGCCAAGCATATCTCCATCCGCTTCCTGTCATCGTCACCATCCACCTTGCCCATCCTGTCTTCAAGGACAACAACGGTTTCGACGCCAGTACCATCCTTTTTTTCTCTGACTATCATTTCTGTACCAGGATGGTCGTAGGAATATTCATACGCACACTCGCCACATCCCCCATATGGAAAGATAGTGGTTCTTACTAACTCGCCCTGCTTAAGTCCGGGCTTTTCTTCATCCCTTCTTTCGTTACCATCGCGTAACATATTGTCCAATATTTCTTTTTCCCACTCTCGCGTAAGCTGTTCCTCTGATTTGCGCATTTTTCCTCCTCTTATTTAAATTTCAAGTTGCGAAACATTTTTCCTCGCTTTTTATTAACCTATCATACTACGCCACAAAAGTCAAGGCGTGTCTAAAAAATGCCAAATGCAAGTTTATCTGCTATCGCGAGCAAATTGGCATTTCGGGTTACCATCTTGCTGTATTGACTCAATGGGCTTAAATTGATAAGCTTTTGTAAAATAGTACTTTGAGGAGGTAATTATGAAATTTATGCTTGAAGTGGAAGAATTGAAAAAACTGGAATTAGTCGAAGATACTTATTCTGGAGATATTAATGAAGTTGTTGTTGCGCGGAAACCGGCAAATATGCGGCGCATAAAACGTTTGCTGTCAAAAGCTGTGGATTTGCAAAATTTCCGTCTGGGAGATTTTAAAGTCACGAAAGTTGATTAAATAAAAAAGCGGATGTGTCGGAAGACACATCCGCTTTTTCTTCGTCATTTTCGTCCTCTTCTTTTTTTTCACGATTACCAATTATTCAAGAGCTCCACCGCCTTGTCCATTTGCGGGTCGCGGTCGGCTTCAAAATCTTCTTTGGTGAGTTCCACGACAAAATCCGGCTCAAGGCCCTGTTCCGAGATAGACCTGCCGTTGGGCGTGAGCCAGCGCGCTATGGTAAGTTTTAGCGAAGTATCAGGCGTAACCTGAATCAATTCCTGCACCGAACCCTTGCCGAAAGTTTTCTGGCCGACAAGTTTGGCTATGCCATGCTCCTGCAAAGCGCCTGCTAAAATTTCCGAAGCGGAGGCGCTTCCTTCGTTTACCAATATTACAAAAGGAAGTTTTTGAAAAACATCATACCCTTTGCTTCTGAAAATCGTTTCTTCTCCATTGCTGAATTTTTCGCGCGCCACGGTTTTCCCTGCCGGCAAAAACCAGCTGGCGATATCAACGGATGATTCCAAGTATCCGCCAGGATTTCCCCTCAAATCAAGAATTAGTTTGTCGTTTCCGGAAAAAACGAATTCGCGCAAAGCTTCCCTGAAAACGTTCATTGAATTTCCGGAGAAATTATACATTTTGATAATAAAAATTCCATTTGGCTTTTGCTCGGTGTCCAGAACCGGAATTTTTATAACGCCTCTTGTTACGCTGATTTCCAAAGGTTTTTCCTCGCCTTTGTGAAGAATTGTCAGTTTTACGGCAGTATCTTTCTTGCCTCTTATGAGGCGGGCCGCTTCTTCCGCGGACATATTTTCAGTCGTCTTGCCGTCTATTTTTAAAATTTTGTCTCCGGCTTTTATTCCGACATTGTAAGCCGGCGTTCCTTTAAGCGGAGAGATGACAATTAATTGGCTGTCGCGAACCCCGATTTCCATTCCGACTCCCTCAAAATCGCCTTTCATTTCATCTTTGAATTCTTTTGATTCTTGCGGCGGAAAGAATACCGAATACGGATCGCCAAGCGAATTGAGCATTCCTTGGATCGCGCCATAAACCATTTTTTGCGAGTCTAAATTTTCATTTTCCACATATTTTGACTCTATGGTTTGCCATACCGTCCAAAACGGGGAAAAATCAACCTGCGCCGGCTTTCCGGTTTCCTTATTGAACAAAACATTGATTTTTTCTATGGAATGCCTGTTATAATAACCAAAAAAGGCTCCTCCGGCAAAAACGCCTGAAATTACAGCTAAGCTTATCAGCGACAATGCTAATTTTTTTTTCCAGCCAAGTTCCATTTATTTTATTATAAACTAAAGCGTGTTATAATCCAAATAATATGATTTCCACATATAAATATAAAAATTTAAGGTGGCTGGACGTAGAATCTCCGACTGTTGACGATGTAAAGTCTTTGATAAGCAAATATCCAATACATCCTTTAGTCGCGGAGGAACTTCTGAGGCCGACGCGCCGGCCGAAAACGGACGCTTATGAAGATTTTATTTATCTTATCCTTCACTTCCCTGTTTTTGAGCAAGAGCGCAAAACTTCCGCCAGTTATGAAATAGATTTTATCATTGGGAAAAATTTTTTAATCACAGTCCACTATAAAACCATAACCACGCTTTATGAAATAGGCAAAATGTTTGAAGTGGGCACGATGATGAGCGGCGGAAAGATGGTAAAAGATTCCGGATTGCTTACTTTTTATATAATCAGGCAAATGTATGATTACGCGATGAGGCAAATGGACCACATACAGGCAAAAATAGACGTTATTGAGGAAAACATATTTAAGGGGCGCGAGCAGGAAATGGTGGAAAGAATCTCGCTGATTCACAGAGACATTCTGGATTTTCAAAGGTCCCTTCACGCGCATTCCAGCACTTTGAATTATTTGGAAATAGTCGGGGAAAAAATTTTTGGACCTGAATTCGCGCGCCACACAAAAAAAATGACGGGCGAATATTCCAAAGTGAAAAGCCTTTTGGAAAATTGCCAAGAAACGATAGAATCGCTGCGGAGCACGAATGATTCCGTGCTTACCGATAAAACCAACAATGTTATGAAAATGCTTACGCTGATGGCGTTTATCACTTTTCCTTTGATGCTTTTTTCTTCCATATTCAGCATGAACACGATATCCACTCCGATTCTGGGGATGAAAGGCGATTTTTGGATTATTCTCATGATAATGCTGACGTCAATGAGCACGATGATAATAATGTTTAAGCGCAAAAAATGGTTTTAGATTTAAAAATTTACAATACGCTTGCGCGCTCAAAAGAAAAATTTAAGCCGCTGGGGCCTGGTAAAATAAAATTTTACCAGTGCGGCCCGACGGTTTATTGGACGCAGCATATCGGCAATATGCGCGCGGTTGTATGCGCCGATTTTATAATTAGAACATTAAAATATCTTGGTTATGACATTAAATTCGTCCGCAATTACACGGATGTCGGCCATCTTACAAGCGACGAGGACGAAGGTGAAGATAAAATGGAAAAAGCGGCTAAGCGGGAAAAATTAAGCCCGCGAGAAATTGCTGAAAAATACATCAAAATTTACGAAAATGATACGAGGGCGTTAAACATTATTGAGCCGTCTGAAAAACCGAAAGCAAGCGAGCATATCCAGGAAATGATAGAAATGATAGAAATTTTAATGGATAAAGAATACGCTTATAAAACGGATTTGGCCGTGTATTTTGACGTTTCAAAAGCAAAAGATTATACGAAATTGTCAAAGCAAACTTTGGAAGAAATGTCCGTTGGCGCCGGCAAGGGCGAGGTGGCGGACGCGGAAAAGCGCGACCCGGCTGATTTTGCACTTTGGTTTTTCAGAAAAGGAAAGCACGAAAAGGCATTGCAATACTGGCCTTCCCCGTGGGGCGACGGCTTTCCTGGTTGGCATATTGAATGCTCCGCGATGGCTAAAAAATATTTGGGCGCGACAATGGATATTCACATGGGCGGAGTTGAACACATTTCTATTCATCACACGAACGAAATCGCGCAGAGCGAATCCGCGAATAACGCCCCGCTTGCCAATTATTGGATTCACAACGAGCACTTGGTCGTGGACGGAAGAAAAATGGCAAAGTCGGAAGGCACAGGCTACAGCCTGGAAGAAATAAAAGAAAAAAATTTTAGCCCCGTAGCTTTAAGATATTTTTTCACGCAGGCGCATTATCGCTCAAAGCAAAATTTCACATGGGAAGCGATGGAGTCCGCGCGAAACGGATTGAAGCATTTATATAATCAAGTTAGAATTCTCCACTTGGACACTGGATGTCCAAGTGGACATCCAGTGTCCGTTAACGAAGAATACAAAAATAAATTTATTGAAAAAATCAGCGACGATTTCAATATTCCGCAGGCGCTCGCAGTGGCGCAAGAATTATTAAAAGCGGATTTGCCGGACAAAGACAAACTGGCGACTATTTTGGATTTTGACAAAGTTTTTGGCTTGAAACTCGCCGATGCAATGGCATTTGCGGAGGCGCCTAAAGAGGTCGTTGAGTTGGCAAAAAAGCGCGAGGCGATGAGAAAAGAAAACAAATGGGCCGAGGCGGACATTGTCCGCGAGCAAATAAAAAACCTCGGATATGAGATTGAGGACGCGGGAAAAGGGTATGTTCTCAAAAAAATCTGATATGGTATTATTATAGAGTTAAATTATGTCGAGAGAATTTCAAAAAATATCTTCCGTCCGCATTCCGCCGCAAAATCTTGACGCGGAAAAGTCCGTCCTGGGTTCTTTAATGCTTGATTCAAACGCTATCCACGTAGTGATTGATATTTTAATTCCGGACGATTTTTATCACCAAAAACACAGAGATATTTTCCAGGCTATGTATGAACTTTGCGAGAAAAGAGAGCCGATTGATGTTTTATCTGTTTCCAGCCGCTTAAAAGAAAAAAAGATGCTAGACGGAGTTGGCGGCAGTTCTTATCTGGCTGAACTTGTAAACTGCGTTCCTACCGCGAGCAATGTAAAGCACTACGCGGAGCTTGTAAGAAAAAAAAGCATTCTAAGAAGTCTTATAGAATCATCAGACCAAATTTCCCAGCTTGGATATAATGAGGAAGACGAAGTTGATATTCTTCTTGACGAAGCTGAAAAGAAAATTTTTAATGTCGCGCGCTATTCTTTAAAGCAAAAATTTTTAAATATTAAAGTCGCGCTTGAGGACGCGTGGGAGCGTTTTGACAGGCTTCATAATTCAAAGGGCGAGTTGAGGGGAACTCCAACCGGCTTTCAGGAGCTTAATAATATTCTAGCCGGCTTTCAAAAATCAGATTTGATAATTTTGGCAGCGCGCCCGTCCATGGGAAAAACAGCGCTCGCGCTTGATATTGCCCGTAATGTCGCTTGCAGGCACAATTTGCCTATCGGTATTTTTAGCTTGGAAATGTCCAGCCAGCAGCTCGTGGACCGCCTTATTGCGGCAGAGGCGCGCGTTGATTCGTGGAAGCTCCGAACGGGCCGTTTGTCTTCTGACGATGAATTTGCCAGAATCCGAGACGCTTTGGCTTCCCTTTCTTCAGCCCCGATTTTTATTGACGACGAGGCCTCCACTAATATTATGCAAATGAGAGCGAAGGCGAGGCGCTTGCAAGCCGAGCACGGCCTTGGACTTTTGATAGTTGATTATATCCAGTTAATGGTGCCGCGGCAAAGAACCGATAGCATGGTTCAGCAAATAACCGAAATTTCAAGGTCATTAAAGGGATTGGCAAGAGAGCTTGATGTGCCGGTTTTGGCAATTTCTCAATTAAGCCGCGCGGTTGAATCGCGCAACCCGCCTATTCCAAAACTGCATGATTTGCGAGACAGCGGTAGTATTGAGCAGGACGCGGACGTTGTTATGTTTATTTACCGCGAGGATAAGTATAAAGAAAACAGCACAAAGCAAAATATCGCTGAAATTTTTATTGAAAAACACAGAAACGGCCCGACCGGGAAAATAGAGCTTTATTTTGACCCGCAGAAGGTAAGTTTTTCCAGCATAGAAAAAGGCGATTTCGGGACAATATAATGAACAATAATTTTGAAAAATTAATTGAGTATTTTTTGAAATTTCCAGGAATAGGGCCAAGGCAGGCAAAAAGATTCGCCCTTTTTTTGGCCGGAGAGGACAAAAAATTCGTTGCGGATCTTGGACAGCTTATTTCAAAAATAAAGGAAAGCGTAAGGCAATGCCCGAGCTGTTATAGATTTTACGGTTCTGTTTCTGGCGGGTCAAGCCAATGCGGCATATGCTCAAATTTAAATCGCGATAATTCCATTTTGCTTGTTGTTGAAAAAGACGCTGATTTGCAAAACATTGAGAAAAGCGAAGTTTATAACGGAAGATATTTTGTGCTTGGCGGAACAATTCCTTTGGCTAACGGTTCCGCCAAAGGCGGAACCGGCGGGTTAAGATTCAGAGAACTTTTTGAGAAAGTAAAAGTGCTTCTGCAAAGCTCAACGCGAGAAGCAAAACATTTAGAAGTTATTTTGGCTCTAAGCGCCACGATTGAAGGAGAAAATACGTCTCGTTACGCGGAAAAAATTCTGGAGCCCCTTTTGTCCAAAGGCGGGCAAGAAATAAAAATAACCCGACTTGGGCGCGGGCTTTCTACGGGCACAGAGTTGGAATACAGCGATAGCGCTACAATTGCTAACTCTTTACGCTCGCGATGCTGATTTTTGTGTATGGCTGGCGGTGGCCTTTTTTCTTGCGATAACGGGTTTTAGATTTATATCTTAAAACTGTAATTTTTTTATCTCTTCCTTCTTCCTCAATTTTTGCCTCGACTATCGCGCCGTCCACAAACGGTTTGCCAACATGGATATCTTTATCGCCGGCGACAAGGAGAATATTATCAAATTTTAAAATTTCGCCCGCCTTGGTGTTTTTTATTTTTTCCACCTTTAACACGTCTCCGGCTTTAACTATGTATTGTTTGCCCCCGGTTTGAATTACGGCAATTTTATCCGCCGCCGAGGCGGATTCCGCCTTCTTTTTTGTCGTTTTTACTGTTGTCATAATGATTATTATTCTATATCATATCTCGCTTAATTTCAAGCCTCTTGCGTCAACTTACATATTCTTTTTAATAATTCTAATATTTACCACTTATCAGCGATAGCAAGTAAGTGGCAGATGTAGTTTAGTTAAATTATTGCAGGCTGAAATGATTTTTTAAATGCAACTCATTGTCAATTGAATCAGCGATAATCATCCTAACAAATTTTCTTATATCGTAAAATTCTATTAAATAATCTATTTCATCTTTGCAATCATATGGATGAACAAAAACACTTTTTTGAAATTCGTAAAATCCCATTTGCTTCAAATGAAATCGCAGACTTTCTCTTATCTTTTTTCTTTTTTCGGGAATATCAAAAAGCACAACGCGCCATTTTTTGTCCCATTTTTGCGGTTTCTCAATTCGCAGATTTTCCAAATCATAGGTAAGCGCCTTTTGCTTTCCGTTATCTGTTAACACTATTGTTATAGTTCCATCTAGATTTTGTTTTTCGGCAACCAATTTTGATTCATATAAGCGTTTAATCGCTCTCTTAAGCGCCCGCGCCTCAATTTCTTTCCATTCTTTGCCAATGCTTTTCAAAATCTGAAAATATGTTTTTGGAGATCTTGTCAGCCCTAAAGTCAAGCCGCCTAAAAGCAGAAGCAATATTTTTTGTTGTATTTCGCCGTGTCCTCGCGACATAATTTTATTTTATGATACCTTTTTAAAAATTACCATATACCAGCGATAGCAAGTAAGTGGTAAGCAAGTAAGTGGTAAATTGGCAAATTATCGATTCTTATATTATTTCTATCAGTTTCTTTAATTTTTCAAGCCTCAATTTTGCGCTTGTAGCTTCCTCGGGACAACGCAAATCTTTTCTTAAAATATAAGCCCAAAGCACCCAGATAGTGTTTGAAACTGCGCGCTCAAACAGTCGCCCTTCAACTAATTTTTCAAAATTTTCAATCGGATTTAATTTAAGATATTCTCTTGTCATTTGCAATTTTATTTCTTCAAAATCTGGACGATTTTCTATTGACGCCAAAAACACAGACAAACTAAAACTCGGGTCGCCAAAGGCAACCTCCTCCCAGTTTATAAAACGCAGGATTTCTTTTACAACAAAGCAATGTCCGATATGAGCGCTTTCAAAAACAAAAACCCGCGGCGCCTTATCCAAAATTGGCTGATATTTTTCATGCAAAACTTTTTCAGCCATTGGCAGTAATTCCTCAATCTTTTTTCTCAAATTATCACATCTTGAATCCTTGGAAATATCGTTTAGTTTGTTGTGCCATTTTTCAATATTAACAGAATAATCTGATTTATTATCCAAATATGGTTTAATTTCTTCCGCGATAGGAATTTTGTTAATTTTTGCAATCAACTTCACGACTTCTGGAAAATACTTTTTTTGTTCGTCCGGCGAATAATCAGAAAACGGTTTGCCTTCCAGATATTCTTCAAACAGCACTGGTTTAATAAAACCGCTTTTGTCAAAGTAATAAGGTTCCGGCGCAACTCCATGTGGCTTTACATATTTAAGCATTTTATATTCTTTTTCAATCTCATTACATTGCGCTGGTGTTTCGTTTCCAATAACGCGAAAAACATATTTTTTATCCTTGTGCTGAATCAAAAAATTCCAATGGCCGGAAGGATCTTTGGGGTCAATATCAGTAATTTTAAAATCCTCCTTAATTCCTAACGGTTGGACTATTTTAATATATTCAATTATTTCTTTAATTTTTGGCGCTTTCCACATACTTTATTTTATCATAAAAAAAGGCCGCCCCAAAGAAAAGGGACGGCTGATTAAAACGGAGATAATTAGTGGCGTATCCACCACCAAGCGAAACAAGTGAAAAGAAAAACAACAATTCCTGTAATCCAGTGAAACAAAAACGCTCCGAAGCAAACTCCAACAACAGCGAGTAAAATAATAATTTGAAATACTCTATCCAATAAATCGCCGAGAGAAACTCCAAACACTTTTTTTCTGTTTAAAAAAGAGTTTTCTATTCGCTCTCGGATTTGTTTCATTGGATCCGGTTCTCGCTGGTCAATGATTGTATCTTTTCTAATCCATTCTGCAAATTGTTTCTTTGCATTTTCCACAAGCTCGTCTTCTCTATCCTTTCCAACTTCTGTGAGATCTTTTTTTCGGCAGATACGCGTAATTTTTATTACAAAACCTTTTTGCGCAAGAGCCATGAGTAAAGTTTTGGGATCTGTCATTCTGCCTACATATTGAAACCTTCTGAAAACTGCCGGATGATCTTCGCCGTATGGCCCCATGAGTTCCTCGTTGTGTACGAGAATATCAAGTTTTCTGAACAAGGTAGCAAATGTGCTTTGGTCGTTTTTATCCGGCAAACCATCTTCGGAGAGCGGGTTGTACGCGCTGTACACATCTCTATGAATTCGTTCGGGGCCAATAATAGTTAGATGCCTTTTCATTAATTGTTTGGCTAATAGCTCCGTCAATTCCGTCAATCGTGATAAGGAACCATAATCCTTTGTTTAGTATCATTTTTAATCCCCCTTTTTTATTTCAATTTCAAGATTCAAATTTTCTAAAATAAGTATATCACACCTCCTCCGGCTTGTCAATCATTTGCGGCTCCACGCCGATTGCCTCGCCTGTTATGCGCAAGACATCTTTATCTATCTTATTGAGTTCTTTGTAAGAGCTGTTGTAAGTATTTACTGTCGCTCCGAGATTCGCACCGAGCTTTTTCATAAACTGTTCGTAGCTTCCCAAATGCCTGCCCAAATCCTCCACCCTTTTTCTGATTTCTTTTGCCGATTCTTCAATTTGCAAAGCGCGCAAGCCCTGCAAAACCGTCTGCAGATACGCCATAAAGGAAGTCGGAGAAACGATTATCACATGCCTCTGCTGAAACGCGTATTCAATCAAATCTTTTGTCTGCGTTTTTACGGCGCCAACTTGATTGATAAGCAAATCATAATATATCGCTTCCGAAGGAATAAACATAAAAGCGAAATCCATAGTTCCCTCTTTCGGCCTGATGTATTTCGCGGTTTCATCAATGCGGTTTTTTAAATCCTGCTTGAATATTTTTTCCACTTTTTCGCGTTCCGTTGGATTTTTCTCTTCAAGAATACGGTTGTAATTTTCCAGAGAAAATTTTGAATCAATGGGCAGAATTTTATCCTTGTCCAAGAAAATAACGGCGTCAACAATTTCTCCGTCGTTGAATTTATACTGCATTTGGTATCTGTCCGGCGGAAGAACGTTTTTCAGGACGGTTTCCAGATAATATTCGCCGAGCACGCCGCGCCGTTTCGGGTTCTGAAGAATGTCCTGCAAATTTTGTAGCTGGTCAGCGAATCCGACAACTTGCTTGTTTGTTTCGTCAAGCTTAACAAGCCGCTCAGTGACATCGCGGATAATTTTTGAGCTTTCGCCGAATTGCTGCTGAATCACTCTGGTTGACTCGCCCAACTGCTGTTGCATAAGCCTTGATGATTCTCCTAATTTCATATCAAGAGTGCCTCTTATTTCTTTCAATTGTTCCTGCATCATTAAAAATGAATCGCCGTTGCCTTCTTCTTTTTTCCCGCTTTTCCGCGCCCAAAAAAATATGACCGCGCCGGCGATTAATCCTGCAACAATAGCGAAAAAAATATAAACAAATTGAGCCATATATTTTAAAGTATAACAGTTTTTTACAAATTTTCCAAGTCTTCCGCGGTGAATTCAATTTTCGCGCCGGGCTTGAATTCGCCGGATATCATTCCTTTCGCAATTTTTTCTTCAATTTTTTCCTGGATTGCCCTTTTCATCGGCCTTGCGCCAAAAACCGGGTCGTAGCCAATTTTTGCCACTTTTTCAATCAGCGCGCCGTTGATAACCAACTCCAAGTTTTTTTCCGCGAGGCGCGAGTTTAATTTTTCAAGCATTATTTTCGCGATTTGCTTAAGCGCTTCTTGTTTTAACGGGCTAAAAATAATAATGGCGTCAAAGCGGTTTAAAAGTTCCGCCCTGAAAATTCCCTGCCCCTGTATGAAATCAATAATTTTGTTTTTTTCTGAAGCCGGATTGGCGCCTTGCTGGACTATTTCCCAAATTAATTTTGATGCCGCGTTTGATGTCGCGATGATTACGCTGTTGCGCGTGAATACTTTTTTCCCGGAAGCGTCGGAAAAAAATCCTTCATCCAGAATTTGGAGAAACAAATCTTCAACATCGCGGTGAGATTTTTCAAATTCATCCAACAGGATAATATTGTAAGGTTTTTCACGGACGGCGCTTGCTAAAATGCCCGGCTCGCCGGTGTCAAACGCTCCTATTAATTTTTTCAGGCCGCCTTCTTCTTGATATTCCGTCATATCAAGCCGTATCATGGCGTTTTCGCTTCCAAAATAAACTTGCGCCAGCGCTTTCGCTGTTTCGGTTTTCCCGACCCCGGTCGGCCCGAGAAAAAGAAAAGAGGCAATCGGTTTTTTTGTGTCATGAATTTCCATTCTCGCTCTCCTGACCGCTCCGCTTATCGCCGAGATTGCTTCGTCTTGGTCTATAATTCTTTGGCGAAGTATTTGCTCAAGATTGGAAAGTTTTTCTTTTTCTCCCGATTCCAATTCGCCGATAGGCATTTTGATTTTTTCTTTTACAAAATTCAGCACATCTTCAGCGCCGGCAAAATCCGCGGCTTTTGTCGCGGCAACTCTTGCAGAAACGTTTTCTAAAACATCAATGCCTCGCTCAGGAAGAAACCCTTCTGTTAAATATCTGGTGGAAACTCTGGCTATCTCTTTTATAGCCGGATAAGTAACAATAATCCCGTGTTTTTTTTCCGCTACATCAGCTACGTCCTCAAGGATTTGAACAAGCTCGCCTTCGCCCGGCTCTTTAATCCGAACGGTTTCAAAATATTGCATTAGCGAGGAGTCGGGTTCAATAACGCGCTTAAAATCATCAGAATCCTCCATAGCGATAAATTGAAGCGCGGAGCTGGCAAAATAAGGGCTTAATACTTGGCTAACGGAAACATTAAGTCCGGCAACGGATTTCACGAATTTGCCGAAATTATCAATAATTAGAATAATGTTGCCGGCGGCAACGGCATCGTCAAAAATTTTTAGCAAAAGCTCTTCCATCTCTCCTTTTGTTTTGGCTGAAGCGGCTAAAACATTGGCGTCCAATTCAACGGCCCTTTTGTGTTCAAGCGCCGGATGAATTTTGCCTCGCTCTAGCAAATCAATAAAGGCGCGGACTATTTTTCTTTTTACTGTTCCCGCTTCACCGACAAGCAATACGTTCGCTTGGCTTGTTTTTAAAAGCGCGGATTCAATGGCTAAAACTTGCTGTTGATGTTCGGCGGAATATAAGCTGAAAGAAGCTTGCGTGAATAAAAACTCATGCGAGAATTGGTCCAAAGTATAAGTGGCGCCAAAACACCAATCCTTGGCGATTCCCGGAATGCGGGCTAAATTTTCTTTCAGCCACCACTGTTTTTTTCCCATTCTTTCTTTGTATTTTCGCTCTCCCCATTTTGATACTGCCAATAAATCCTCTTCTTTCCCAGAGGCGCCAAGGCGCAAAAAGCAAAAATCGGCGATTGCCGCATCCATCCGCTTTTTCTGATTTTCCTCTTTGCCAAAAAAATAAAAAAGCGGAATCAGCGCGAATAAAGGCGCGATTAAAAACGGCGACAGAAGCCAAATAATCAACGTGACTGCGGCTGTTACGGTTTCGGCTATAAGAGACGCAAACCCCATAAATATTACGGCCATGCGCATTACAAAGCCTACAAGGCGCGTTATCGCGTTAACTGCGAGAGTTTCAAAAAAACGCCCGATATCAAATCCTTGCCCGCGGTATTCGCGCATTCTTTTCCATGGCTGGAATAATGTTTTTAGCAGAAGAGAAAGGGAGAAAAAGTGCGTTAGAAACCAAAATATATTTTTCCAAATAATAAAACCTTGCCGTATCGCCCTGCCGTAATGCCAGACAAAATATTCTAAAATAATCATGGCTTTTTTTTGCCCTTCTTAATTTCAATACCCAGTTCATCCAGCTGTTCTTTTGCAATTTCGCTTGGAGCGTTCATCATCAGGTCTCTGCCGTCTCCTGTTTTTGGAAACGCGATAACCTCGCGAATGTTTGGTTCGCCTTGCAGAATTGCGACTAATCTGTCAATTCCGAGCGCGATTCCGCCGTGCGGAGGAGCGCCGTATTCATACGCTTCAAGCAAGTGGCCGAATTTATCCAGCGTTTCTTGTTCGCTTATGCCAATTATTTCAAAAACTTTTTTTTGCAATTCAGGATCGTTGATTCTAATACTGCCAGAGCCAAGTTCATGCCCGTTACATACCATGTCATACAGTTTTCCTGTTATTTTCAAAGGATTTTTTCCAAGCAAGCCAATATCTTCGTCTTTTGGCGAAGTAAACATGTGGTGCATTGGAGCTATTCTTTTCTCTTTTTCGTCGTATTCAAAAAGCGGGAAATCTATCACCCAGCCAAAAGCTAACTCGTCAATGTTTTTTTTATCATTTCTTAAGTCCGGCTTGTCGTTTTTGTATTTTTCCATCGCTTCTTTATAAGTAAGCCGCGGCCATGGAAGCCGCGTGATTTTTTTTCGCGGAAATAAAGTTTTTACAAGGGAGGTTATTAAATCCTCAATTAAATTTATTATTGTTTCTTGGTCCGCGAAACTCATTTCCAAATCAAGTTGGGTATGTTCCGGCTGGCGGTCTCCGCGCGTGTCTTCGTCGCGGATTGCTTTAGCCACTTGAAAATATTTTTCAACGCCGGCAATCATTAAAAGCTGTTTATACTGTTGAGGAGATTGCGGAAGAGCGTAAAATTTTCCTTGATGCAAACGCGACGGCACCACAAAGTCCCGCGCTCCTTCAGGCGTAGATTTTGTTAGAAGCGGAGTTTCAATTTCTATAAAATCGCGCTCTGATAAATAATCGCGAAAGTATTTTACGATATTATGCCTCACCATTAAATTTTTTTGCATGCGTTCTCTGCGCAAATCCAAATACCTGTATTTTAGGCGGATTTCTTCATTTATTTCATATCCGTTGGTCCCAATTTCAAAAACCGGCGTTTTTGATTTATTTAAAACACTAATTTTATTCGCGGAAATTTCAATGCCCCCGAGCGGCAATTCGGGATTAATCATATTTTCAGGCCTTTTTTTAACCTCTCCTTCCATCTCTATAACCCATTCTGGACGCAAACCGTTGGCTATTTCATGAGTTTCTTTATTGCCCGGAGTTATTACTGTTTGGACTTTGCCGGTAGAATCTCTTAAATCAATAAAAATAAGCTTGCCGTGGTCGCGCCGAACATCAACCCAGCCCGCCAGCTTTACGCTTTCCCCAATCTTATTCGCAATATCTTTAATTAAAATTCGTTTCATGTTTTTACTTATGTTTTGGGATTAAAAGCAAAATTGAAATGGATAAAAGCCCGATATACTTAGCGCAAAAAGCCGCGAGAGTCAAAAAATAATTATTGTGAAAATACATAAGCGAAGTAACGCCAAACATAAAAGAGGTTATAATTATGAGTACATTTTTTATTTTTTCAGTTTTGCCAAGATGTTTTAAAAATTTTTTTGAAAAAACATATACCCAAGTCATTCCTACTAAAAACCCCGCCAGGCGAGTAATCCACGCGGTTATAGGATTCGCGTTCCAAAAAATCAAGCCGGATGAATGTATGACAGGCAGGCGAAAATCGTAAATTTGAATCACAACCACAGTTAAGCCAACGGCTAATAATATGCCCGGGAACAGCCGTATTTTTTTTGTATTAATCCCGGAAAGAGAAAGAGGGATTCTCCACGCGTATGCAAGCATTATGAAAAATAAAAAAATGGCTATGTTATATGACCAAGCCGCTATCCTTAAATTGTCCGTAAAGAGCATCGCGGACAAGAAAAGTTGGTAAAGAGCGAAAATGAAAAAAACTATAGCAAATTCTTTAATTTCTTTATCTTTAAAATCGCCCTTAATATAAGACTTATACAAGCCAAATCCAATAAGCGCCAGAATGAAAATTTGTATAAAATGCAAAAATGTGGATACCATATAAAATAAGTATAACTATCGTTATTTTATATCTTTTTTATAAATTCCTCAAGCCGTTTGTCGTGTTTTTGATAATCCTGTTCTGGCGATGTATTTGGCGGTTTAATATCGCCACGCGGCAATTCTACGGAAAAAGTTGATCCTTTGCCCGGGCCATCGCTTTTGGCGTAAATTTTCCCGTTATGCGCTTTGATTATTTCTTTTGAAACATAAAGCCCTAACCCAAGGCCTTCGGTATGAACTTGAAAAATGTCTTCTCCTGCGCGCGTAAATTTTTGAAAAATCCGCGCCTCTGTTTCTTCGCCCATACCAATACCTGAATCCAGTACTTCAAAAAAAATCCGCCCGTTTTCATTGTCCGCATAAAGATTGATTTTAACAAACCCTTTTTCTGTATATTTTATAGCGTTGTCAATTAAATTATTAAAAACTTGCTGAATCTTGTTTGAGTCAACCATCGCAATAAAATTTTCCGTTTCAGCAATTTTTAAACTCATTTCTATGTCTTTTTTTTCTTTGACGGCTATTGTTTTAAACTCGTCAACAATTCCACTGATCATTTCTTTTAAATCGGTTTTTTCAAAATTGTATTGCATCTTTCCTCTTTCTATTTGGCTTAGATTGAGAAAATCGTCAATTAAAAACATCAGCCGGTTCGTTGATTGCAAAACTCTTTTAAGCATTTTTTTCGCCCTGACTGGAACGCGCCCGAAAGACCCCTCAAGCATCATTGAAGAATACCCTTTAATGGCCGTTATCGGTGAACGCAATTGATGCGACGCGATTGTGATAAATTCCGATTTTGCCTCATCCAGTTTTTTTAATCTTACATTTGCCTCCTCCAATTCTTTAGCCAATTCCTCCATCTCCTCGCGCGTTTTCACTTCTTTTAGTACGCTTTTGATTAGTAAATAGCTAAAACCAAGAAACGCAGCCATTATTACGCTATTTAAAATAAATTGGTCCAATGATTCTGACAACAAAAATTTGATGAAAAGAATAACAATTAAAATTGCGCTAAATAACTCTGTGGCGATAACTTTAATATTAAAAAGGTTGTATTTCAAAATAGCATAAGTAAAAATAATAGGATGTAAAATAATTAAAAACATTCCATAAGGAGACATAAATGGGATACCATACATTAAAGGGAAATTCGTAGCGCCACCAATAACTCCTATAAATAAACCTCCAAATAAATATTGAATCTGTTTTTGTTTCACTGCGTCATTAGAGCTTTTTTTATAAACTTTAATCATTTGGTAAAATGCATAGCTAAAAAAACCAATATAACATACGAATATATAAATCGTGTATAAAAATCCTGCCTGTGGCCAGTAAGGGAAAATAAATATTGGTTGTATATTTTTTATGAAATAAGGACTAAAACTAAAAGGAACAAAGATAAACGTTATTAAATATCCAATAATCAATAATTTTCTTTTCTTTTGATGTAATTCTAATATGGAAAGTATCCAATGAAGAATTAGAATTGGAATAAAAATGGCTCCTAAGTTAAGCATACGGGACCAAAAAAGTGCTTGTTCAAAATTATTTTGTAATAACCAAATTCCATAAGAAAAAGTCCAAAGAGCAAAAGATAAACTAAATAAACCAAATAATCTATTTGATAAACTTTTTTTATCTTTAAGCAAAACAAGAACTGCAAAAAATGTGTTAGAAATAGCTGCTATAAAAGCAATAATTATAAAAAATTTCATGATTATTTATATTGAACTAATTTGAAATTATTTTTTTTAAATAAATAAAAAATATCTTTGGTTTGTTCAATGTTGATTTCTCCTATACCAAAATTTTCCCATTTATTTTCCATTACTAAAAGAATTAATTCTGCCAAACAGGCATATGCTTGTTCTTTAGAAAGCCCGAAATTAAAATGATAATTTATTCCTGGGGTTTGTACTGCTATTTGATCAAATAGCAGAATATCTCCTCGCGCCCTCAATGTTTTAGTAGATGGATTCGGCGGCTGAGTGATATCAAGTACTATAGCTTCCCTTTTCAAATAATCTGGTTTTATTATAGCAGACGAGGCATTAGTAGCGATAATAACAAAATCATAATTTTTTATTTCTGAAATATTTATCGTTGTATCAATTTTTAAATTTGGATTAATTTTTGTTGACAAACAATCTTCTTTTAATGTTTTTAAATTTTGTGAGGTTTTACCAACGAGTAGCAATTTATTAATATTTTCTCTGATAAGTAATTTACTAAAAATTTTACCAAGCATGGTGGTAGCACCAATAATAGCAAATGAAATTCTGGAATCTTTATTTTGATGCTTTAAAATTTCTTTAATATTTTCAATGCCAAGAATAGAAAGTAGCGCATAACTATTTGTTAAATAGACGCGACTCTTGCCTTTTATTGTTAATCCGCCTTTGGTAATTACGGAATTATAAGCTGCTAACGCAGATATTTTTACACCAAGCCGTTCTGCTAATTTTAATGCCTGAAGAATTTTCTTTTCAGCTAATTCATTATCAGCGACAATTTGTTCTGGCAACAAAGAATGGCTTATAATACATCCTTTTATTTCTTTTCCATTTTTATCAATTACTCCTGTAATTTCAGAAACAACAATCGGCCAGAGTGTTTTGCAAATAAATTTTATAATATTTTTAGGTAAAAATTTACCAAGAGGAAATTTTCTATAAAAATCATCGATTGAACGAGGATGTACTAGCCAAGCAAATTCGTATTTTCCCATTAGATACTTACTAATTCTTCTTGGGAAAAAAGCGATAATTAAACCATCTCTTATAACTTTTAAGATTTGCATTTATTTTATTTCAATGCTGAATTTAAAATCGCCTGATTGGCATAGACCTTTTTATTTTCAGATATGTTTCTAAACCCTGTTTTTTTTAATAATTCTTTTTGTTCGTCATAATTGAATAAAATTTGTTTTTGTTGGCCAGTTTTCTTAAGTTTATTAGCATAATAAAGAATTTTTAAGGATGCGGGAATGAATTTAAATATTTGTATTACAGTAGCAATTATTCCTTTTTGCTTTCCAATTTTTTTAAAATGTTCTAAATAAATTCTAGATGGCCTAAATTCTTCTATCAAATTTACTAGGACTATTTTCCCATTTGGTTTAATGATTCTATAAAACTCTTTTGCTACTTTTTTTCTTGTTTCGCGATCAATAAGAAACAAAACATTTATTGAAACAATTTTATCAAAATAGCTATCAGCAAATGGTAATTTTTTTGTAAGATCGGCTAATAATACTTCCGCTTTTGAATTTTTACTCTCATAGATATTTAATGCCTCTTGAGAAAAATCCAAACCAATAATCCTTGCTCCTTTTTTTTCTAATAATATAGCTAGATTTCCAGTTCCCGCTCCAGCATCTAAAATTTTTTCTCCTCGTCTGATGTTTAATTTTTCACAAACCGTAATTAGTAGTTCTTGGTATGGAATCACTAAATTCAAAATATCATAAACCTTAAAATATCTATTCCAAAATTTTGGACTAAGCATTAAAATTATTATACCATAACCCGTCTTCTATCTCAAAATAAAATCTTGCGACTCGCAAGCGATCGCTTGCCAACGGTAACATTTTTATTTAGATGATTTTAGATGATTGCGAAAATCCGCAAGGTATGCTTATATTAAATCAGATAAGTTAGTATATTTGCATAAAAGGAGGTGAGAGAAAATGAGTAAATACTCCAAGGAAGACGCGGCTAGAGATACGGGTGTGTCCACAAAAGAAGTGAGTAAAACGTGGCACGAGGCTCGCAATGATGCTTCAAGAAATGGTTTTCTCAGCGAGCGCAACGCAAATAAAGTGCGCGATTCCGAATCAGGCTCTACTCTCTACAACATCTTTAAAAAAGTCGGCCTCGCGAAATGAGGAATCCGGCATGGATGCCCGCAAAATATCACTCGCGGACATCCATTTTTCGTTTCAATCCTTTTACCGCATTTATATGTTGTGCAACATACCAAGCAAAATAAACAGAAAATTTATAAGAAGCATCTATGTTTTTTTTACTTGACAGATATCTTTCTGCCGCAATCGGCACATCACCTAAAATTTCTACATAAAGCTTACTGCGCTTTTCTTCAGACAAGATAAAATAGTCCAGTGCGTTGCTAATTAACGGGCTTATATATTTTTTAGTATTGGAAAAGATAGAATCATCTTTTATTAAAATTTCTATTTCTTCTTCTTTGCTTTTTGGTTGGAATTTTTTATTCTCCATTATATTAATTATACCACACTCATTGCAAAAATCCGCCAAAAGGAGGTGAAAGGCATGGATAAATTACATTTTTTCGGTCCTGAAGACGATGGCACTGTTTTTGAACCCCTTTATCAAGTTTTTGTATCCTTCCTGTTCTACTATTTCCCAAGCTCGAGTGTACTCATTTGTGCCATGATTTTTTGACCTTAAAATATTTTTCTCCAGCCGTGAGTTGTCTTTTAATATGTCCAGATAAATATATTTGAGCAGGGCGTGGACAATGATATGGTTTTTAATAATTTCCGACTCGGTAAAATATTTATTGTCTACAATTATCTCTTTTTTGATTTTATTTAAAACCAATAATCTATGAATAAGTTCGTGCGTCAATGTGTCAACAAATTCATCCGGAGAAAAACCGCTCTTAATAATTATTGGATTGCTAAATTGGCGAGGATTCACGCTCACAATATATACATCTATAACATCTCTGTTAAATTCTAAACCAGTAATATCACACAAACCTAACAATATTCTCTGTTCGTATTTCGTCCATTCTTTCTTGTAATTTTCCACTCGCTCCAGCACATTTTCTTTTTCAGGAATAGGATAATTTTCCCATTCCGGATTGGATTTGACATAATTTATAAAAATAGGGTCAAGAAAACGATTGTATTCAATTATGATTTTTGGTATTTTTACAGCTTCCATTCTATTAATTATACCACAGCCCGCTTGTTACCTCAAAATAAAATGTCGCGACTCATGAGCGATCGCTTGCCAACAGTAACATTTCTATATGGTTTTAGCCGGCAAAATTAATAATTTCAAAATGCAAGTTTACGCGCGATAGCAAACAAATTGGCATTTTGTTTTTTGGATTCGATTTTTTTGGCTTAATGCTGTTTAATCAGCTCTGCGATTTCGGACATTACTTTTTCCGCGCCCTCCTCCAAACTTATTTCTCCGAGCGAATAAATCGGCTTGCCGATTTTTACTTTCACTTTGTTTTTTCGCAAAAGAGTTTTTGTGGAAAGTATGCCAAAATTTCCGATAATTCCAACCGGAACGATCGACGCTTTTGTCTGCTGATGCAAAAATGCCACTCCTCTTTTTCCTTGGCGAAGCTTGCCGTCTTTTGTCATCCCGCCCTCCGGATAAATCCAAACATGCGCTCTATTATTCAATGCCTTTATTGTTTCTCCCAAGGCCTTTAACAAATCGCCGTCCGCTTTATCTACAGGAATGGAGCCGTTTATGCGCACATATGTCGTCATTAATATTGAGAATGGAAATGAAAAACGATTCTTCCAATTAAAAAACTCTCTTAACACCAAAAACCTTATTGGAAAAAATTCATGTGGATAAAAACTTTTCCTTGGCATTGCCGCGGCGCTAATCGGTCCGTCTATATAGCTCGCGTGATTTGACGCGAAAATAATAGATTTGTTTTCTAATCCGCGCAAATTTTCCTGGCCCTCAATTTCATAATGAACAAAAAACTTTAAAAATAAGTAAATTGGCCAATAAGTTATTGCCTGAAAAATTTTAGCAATTGATGCCATATGCTTATTATAATTTTACTTTATTCATTAATTTGAATTGTTTTATGCCTGGAAGTATGGCCGGAAATTATTTTAACGCCTGAAACCGGCGTATTGAAATAATCCGCGAGAACGCGAATAACAGCTTGATTTGCCATTCCTCTTATTGGCGGCTCTTTAACCCAAACCTCAAAATCAGATTCGCCGATTTTTTCAATTTTTTCTTCCTTAGCCCCGGGCTTTACTTTTACAAAAATTTTCATAAATTCATTTTACCATATTATTTCCCAAGCAAAAAATCGGAAACTTGTTTTCCGATTTTTTGAGCGCAATCCTATTGATTTTTACAATAATAGGTCGTTCGCGAAAAGGTCGCTTATTACAGGAGTTTGCCTGATGCTTTTTTGTTTAGCGTAATCAAACGCCTCTTCAATAACCACGTCTCTGCCTTCCATTAAAATCAAATCTTTGTCGTGGTCATATTTATCCGCAAACCCTCTCAACATTCCCATGTCAACGAAATAATAACTGAACTGCCCGTTTTGCATTGACGCGTATTCATACGCCGTACCGGTTTCAGTAGTCGCCATATTTATTATTCTTCCAGTCACCATCAAATCGGTCATTCCTCCGGCAAGGCAAGAATCAAAAATAAAAACTATTCTTGAAGTTTTGAATTCCGCGAAAGCGTCTCTTAATTCTCCGTCCCAAATCGAAACCAGATTAGTTCCGTCATGAGCCACAATTGATTCGTCTAAAAATTCCGTATCGCCATCTGCGGCATTGCCGCTCATTCCATGCCCGCTGAAAAAGAATACCACTTCATCATCAGGCCCTGCCACACCTTCAATTTCCTGAATAGCGCCAATGATATTCGCCCGCGTGGCGTTCACGGCCCCTTTCCCTTCCTCGTCAATAAAAGGATAGATATTGTCTGAATCAAATCCGTAAAGAGTCTTGAGCGCAGTAATCATATCTCTGGCGTCATCGTCTGCGTAATTAAGATCGTATGCCGTTCCAGGATAATCGGAAATCCCGACAATAATTGCGTAACGATTCCCGACGGAAGGTTCTCCTAAAATTCCTGTTGTTGCGAACCGGCCCGGCCGCGCGAGCTTAATTTTTTCTGCCGCGTTAAACTTCTTCGCGTCATTTATATCGTCTGATTTGCCAACAGTGGCTTTTTTGAATAATTTAATATTCTCGGCATGGACCGGCTTGTATCTGTCCGGCTTTGCCGGGCGCTCAAACGACGGCGCCGCAGGAAAAGCCGACGCTGTTCCTAAAAAAGCCAGATTCACGCCAAACGCCATTGCCGCAACCAATAAAACATTCAGTTTATTTTTTGTTGTCATATTTTTTGTTTAATTTATTTTTTTGATAATTTTAATCGACCTCTAATTAAATTTTATCTCCTTGCTAAAAATAAGGCAATGAACGGAATTATCAGCCACCAGAAAAAAGCCGCGTTTGACGCGAATAAATTTTGTATCAGTGGCGAGAAAGTAAAAATTTCGCGCGCCGGAAAAAAATGAAAAATATAGCTAAGTAAAAGCCCGGCGCACGCGAAGCTTAGCAATAAAGATTTCCACCAATTTTTTCTTGCAGAACTATAGTCGCCTGACAATGATTTTGAAAAAAGAAATGTTAAAATAGCGGCAAGAACGACAAAGACAGCCGCTTTGATTAAAAATTCTTCAAACACGCCCCTTCCGCCTGCCAGCTTATTGAGGTAATAAAAATTTTCAAAAAGAAAACCTGAAACATAAAGAGAAAATAAAAGAGAAACCAATTTTGACTTGCCTGCGAAAATTCCGTAAAAAAAACCCAGTGCGATAAAGACAAAAACAACTATAATGTCCCATGAAGGATTGCGCAACAGCGCGCTGATTTGATTAAAGTCCTTCATTTTTTAATTGCTCTATTAATTCTTTCGCCTTTTTGGATATTTTTTTAGGCGTTCTGACAAAAAGTTTTATGATTAAATCCCCCCTCGTTGATTTCTGGTAAAAAGGCACCCCTTTCCCGCGGATTCTTAAAATTTCTCCGGGGTCAACGCCGGCGGGAATTTTAATTTTTATTACGCCGTCCAATGTTTTAATTTCTCTTTCGCACCCAAGAGCGGCCTCTGACATTTTTATATCCAAATCCATTATTAGATTTTCTCCTTCTCTTCGAAAAACAGAATGTTTTGCAACATGAATTTTAACATATAAATCACCGGCGATTCCGCTCGCGAGCGCTTCGCCCATGCCGATAATCTTAATCATTTCTCCGTTTTGAATTCCCGACGGTATTTTAACGATGACTTCCTCATTTTTCATCAGCACGCCGTCGCCTTTGCATGAAGAGCATTTTTTTTCAGGTATACTGCCTTTGCCGGAACATTTGCCGCATTCTTTATAGGTTGTGAAAACTCCGAAAAACGATTTTCTTGTTTCGTGGATTTTGCCGGCGCCTTGGCAGGCGGAGCATTTTTGCGTCGCGGAGCCGGGCTCCGCTCCAGATCCTTTGCATTTTTCGCACAAAGATGATTTTGTCAGAAGAACCCGGCGCTCCGCGCCGAAGATCGCTTCTTCAAAAGAAAGTTCTATGTCAATGGAAATATCACGTCCTCTTTTTGTTCGCGCTCCGCGTTGAGATTGTCCGCTAAAAAAGTTTTCAAAAATATCGTTAATATCCCAGCCCGAGGCTGGTCCGCCTTGGGCGGAAAAATCGGCATTGCCCCAGCCAGAGGCGGAAAAACCGGAATTGCCAAAATCCCAGCCTGGCGTTGGCCCGCCGCCTCCCCCCCCTCCAAAAACTCTTCCATAAGCGTCGTATTCAGCCCTTCTTTTTTCGTCGGAAAGCACTTGATACGCTTCGCTTATTTCCTTAAATTTCTTGTCATCGCCCTTGGATTTATCCGGATGATATTTATGCGCGAGCTTGCGAAAAGCTTTTTTTATGTCTTCTTTTGTGGCGTTGCGCGCAATCCCTAAAATTTCATAATAATCATTCATAGTATTTCTTTTTTTATTTTATATCATTTTACTATAACTTCATAGACTTTCTTTTCTCCAGTCGGCAATTCATATTCTAATTGTGTGTCAGAAAGCCACTTAGGTTTAAACCAAAAAAGCGGCTCATCCGTTGTCTCTACAAGCGTTTTTTCTTTAGTAAAAAGATTGTAAAGATAAAGCTGGGATTTTTTTCCTTCTTTTTTGTATTGTTTTTTTAAATCTTCAGTTAATTGGTAATCTCCAGTCCAAACTTGCCCGGGTTGAACTGGAAGATAACCGGTGTTGATATTTAAAGGAGAGCCGCCCATGGCGCCGTCCGGCGCTTTATAAATATCGGTTTTCCAGTTTTGAGTGTCTATCCTGAAATATCCGTTTACATAAGCGCCGTCCGAAACGCTTCCCCAAAAATATTGTCCGTCTTCAGACCATTCAAGCATATCAAAAACGCCGATAAAATTTGAGTTCATTCTTTGCAATTCTTTGGATGGCAATGTAAAAATATCCTCTTTGGTATTAAGATTTTTGATTACCAATGAATAATCGTCTTTGCCAGAGTAGCCTTTTTCAAGAACTATGTATGATTCGGCAGGAGAGACACGGAAATCGGGAGAATAGTAAGATATAAATTCTTTTGGTTTTTCAGCAAGCAAAATTAAAGGTTCGCCTCTACCATTATAGTTGTAAATCCATAATTCATTTTTATATCCAGGCTCTTGTTTTGTTTTCTTGGGGTCATAATTAAATGTCCTTATCACATATACGCCACATTGATGGATTTCTACAGGATGATAATGCGAAGGACTAATTATATTATTTATTTTAAATCTTATAATTTCTTTATCGCTGGATAATTCTTTGACAACAACCTCAACAAATCCCTTATCATATTCAACGCTGGGATATTCGCCTAAATGATTTATTTTAAACTCAGCTTGTTCATCTTCGCTTAAGCAAAAAAGGTATCCTGTTTTATTTTTTTGATTTGTAATAAACTTAGGAAGTATTATTTTCTCTTTTATAAAAGCATATATGCCGCCTCCTAATATTGTTAATATTATTATAAAAATAATTGTTATTTTTTTTATTATCATGTTTTTTAAAAAATAAACCACAAAACTCCTGATTCCGTAATCAGTTTAATTATTTTAATTCCGGGGAAAATTTGCCTTTGTTCCTCTTTATTCAGAAATTTGATTTTTATTTCCGTTTCATTTTTCTTATGATTATACTTCGCCTTAACATCAAAAAGGTCTTCAACTTTTATCCTCTGATTAAGTTCTTTAACTGCTCCGTCTTTATTTAACGACCATTCATATTTAAGCTCAGTTTTAGGCAAACTGATAATCTCGCTGTTATTGTATTGAATGCCCTTTAATTCAGCTTTGATTTCTTTGCCTTTTTGTTTTATTTCGTCAAAATAAAACTTTGTTATGTTCTCTGCCTCGTCTTGAATTTTATAAATTGTTTGTTTGTCTCCATCCTCAATAACAGAAACAATCGGATTTACTGTGGTATTATCTATGCCCTTAACCTCTAATTTTTGAGTGCTTGGATTAAAGTAAATTTTTGCTTCCGGAGGAATTTCGTCTATTAACTCAACAATATTACTTGCCGAATTCGAGGAATTAAAAGAAAGATTATAATTGGCTGTATAGCCAACGGCAATTTCTGATTGAAATGATTTATTATTTACATTGCCTTGAGTGTCGTAAAAATTGGCGTCAAGCGAATAATCACCTTCTCCCGTGCCGATTACTTCTAATTTGTATTCTCCGTCTTGCGGTTCCAATATTTGGATAAATTTATTTCTTTCTTGAGCTGGCGGATTTTCTCCTGTCGGGTCGTCAAAGCCGTCTTCAAAATACCAAGCATTTGGTATTTCACTATATTCAATGCCATTTACGTCTTTCCCGAGTTTTCTACCTAACGGGTCTGTGATCAAAAGTTCCGCTGGCGAACCCAAAACAATAGTCATGGCGCTTTGAGCGATACCGTTTCCTTTTTTGTAGATTCTTAATCCGTCAAATCCATTTTCGTATCCTCTAATATGATTATTGATGTCTGTTGTTTCATCAAGCGTTTTAGTGTTATACCAAGCCGGGTCTTTTACACCGTAAGTTGAGGCGAGTTTATTGTCAATAACGAAAAAATGCTGGCGGTTAATGCCGCCCCTGCCAGCATTTGCTTTTGCGATTACGGGGTTGTTTTGATTAAGGTATTGATCTAATAACGTATAATTATCAGTGTTTTTATCGGTTTTCGCGTATGCGATTCTCCAATCAGCATATCGCGCTCCGGCTATCCAGTTTACATTGCCGTTAATATATCCTCCGGGTTCGTTTTTGAGCCAATTATTTATTTCAAACGGATTAACGTCTTGTCCTTGAGCTTCGGTAATATCATAATATCTGGCAACCATTACGATTGAGGTGATAGCGCAGCCACATTGACGAATGTAATAACCGCATTCTGATTGCCCATCAACATATTTCTCGTTAGTCCATTTTAATGTCTCTTCCTCCGATGGGTAATCCGATATTACCTGCGTGTACAGCGGAACTCCTATTGATTCCACCACATCAAACTCAATAATTCCCCAGTGTTCAGGGGAATTGCCGGTACCGGTTTCAAACCAGTTTACTATTTGAGAAATATCAGTATTGGGGCCAACTTCATGTATGACAACAAAATAATGGCCGTAAGCCGGCCAAAAATCATTTTGGCCGGAAATACTTCCGCCATAGCCCAAATAATGACCAGCGATATTAACAGAATTATGCGGAGCGCCTCTGTATATTTCGCCATAAGCATTTCCGCCCGGCCATTGATAAGAACCACCGCCGGCAGTATTTAATGGAAAAACATATTGGCCGCCATTATTAACAGTTGTTCCGTCCCAGCTGAAGCTGATATTCCAATCGGGAGTGACGCCTGCAAAAACATACTTATTTGGCGCAAAGAGATAAAAAAAAATAACAAGAAATGAGAAAATAATTAATTTATTTATTTTCATTTTATTTATTCATTTTTTTCTTCAAACTCTGTGTCGCGCGGCTGATTTTGCGCGTCGTCTTTTTTCCCCTGCGGCTCTTGTTGCGCGCCAGCCGCGTTTTTATACATTAATTCTCCTATTTGCTGAAGCGTTTTTGACAAATCTTCCGAAGCTTTTTTAATTTCAGAAATGTCATTTCCATCTTTTATTTTTTTTAAGGCCTCTATTTTTTCTTCAACATTTTTTTTAATGTCTGCCGGCGCTTTGTCGCCCGCATCTCTTAAAGATTTTTCCGCCGCGTAAATAAGAGTGTCAGCGACGTTTCTGGTTTCTGTTACTTCTCTCTTTTTTATGTCTTCATCCGCGTGCGCCTCGGCATCTCTTTTCATTTTTTCAATTTCATCCGAAGATAACCCGGAAGAAGCCTCAATTCGTATTGACTGCTCCTTATTCGTGGCTTTGTCTTTTGCTTTTACGTTTAGAATGCCGTTCACATCAATGTCAAAAATAACCTCTATTTGCGGAATGCCTCTTGGCGATGGCGGGATTCCGTCAAGAATAAATCTGCCCAAAGTTTTATTGTCGGCGGCCATTTCTCTTTCGCCTTGCAATATATGAATTTCTACCGACGTTTGGTTATCGGCGGCTGTTGAAAATACTTGGCTTTTGCCTGTCGGTATTGTTGTGTTTTTGCTGATAATTTTTGTGCAAATTCCGCCCATTGTTTCAATCCCGAGCGATAACGGTATTACGTCAAGCAAAAGAACATCTTTAATTTCCCCTGCCATTATTCCGCCTTGCACTGCCGCGCCAATGGCGACAACTTCGTCCGGATTTATGGATTTATTCGGCTCTTTGCCAAACAAATCCTTAACGGCTTTTTGAATAGCCGGCATTCTTGTCTGTCCGCCGACTAAAATAACTTCGTCAATATCTTCTATTTTAAATCCGGATTCGCCTATCGCGCGCTTGGTTATTTCTATTGATTTTTTTACGCATTCGTCAACCAATTCTTCCAATCTGGCCCTTGTCAATTTAAGCAAAAGATGCCTTGGCCCGGTGGCGTCTGATGTTATAAAAGGAATATTAATTTCTGTTTCAAGCGTGCTTGAAAGCTCGTGCTTCGCTTTTTCAGCGGCGTCTTTCAGCCTTTGCAGAGCCAAAAAATCTTTGGAGATGTCGACTCCGCTTTCTTTTTTGAATTCTGACGCAATCCAGCTTATAATTCTTTGGTCAAAATCATCGCCTCCGAGATTGGTGTTGCCATCAGTGGATTTTACTTCAATAACATCGTCTCCAACCTCAAGAACCGACACATCAAAAGTGCCTCCGCCAAAATCATAAACCACAATTTGTTCGTTTTTTCTTTTGTTAAATCCGTAGGCCAGCGCGGCCGCGGTTGGCTCGTTGATAATTCTGCGTACTTTAAATCCGGCAATTTCACCAGCGTCTTTTGTCGCTTTTCTTTGGCTGTCGTTAAAATACGCCGGAACAGTGATAATCGCTTCCTCTATTTTTTCGCCTATTTTTGACTCGGCGTCGTGTTTTAATTTTTGAAGAATCATCGCGGAGATTTCTTCCGGCCTGTAGCTTTTGCCTCCCATTTTAATTTTTACTCCTCCCTCGGCCGATTTTTCTATGCCGTAAGAAAGCAATTCTTTGTCTCGCTTTACTTCTTCGTCTTCAAAATTGCGGCCGATTAATCTTTTTACGGAAAAAATTGTGTTTTCAGGGTTAGTAACAGCCTGCCTTTTTGCCAAAAGGCCGCTTATTCTTTCGCCTTGTTTTGAAACGGCAATTATGGAAGGAGTGGTTCTTGTTCCTTCTTCGTTTTCTATTATCTTCGGCTCGCCTCCCTTAATAATCGCCATTGCCGAATTAGTTGTTCCTAAATCAATTCCTAATATTTTTGTCATATTGTTTAATTTAATTTTAATTACTTATTGCCCGTTACTCGTTACGCATTACTGCTTTTCCGACTTTTACTTGCGCCGGCCTCAAAATTTTTTTATGCATTACATAGCCCTTTTGCGTTTCTTCAATTATGATACCATCTTTTTCTGGCTTATCAACTTCAATTTCTTCAACAGATTCATGTTCTTCCGGATTAAATGGCTCGCCTCGGGTTTTAATCTGTTCAACCCCGCGGGTTTGTAAAATATTCATAATTTGGCTGTAAATATTTTTAATTCCGGATTGCCAATTTTTATCTAATTTTTGCCATTCGTCCGCGTTGCCTAACAGCCTGTCAAAACTGTCAATAAAAACAAGCATTTCTTTTATCAGATTTTTTTCCGCGAACCTTAAAAAAACTTTTCGATTTTCCTCTTCTTCTCTTCTGGCATTGACAAAATCCGCCCGCGTTCTCTGCCAACCGGATAAATATTCAGCTTTTTCTTCCTCGCATTTTTTGAGTTTTTCGCGCAGTTTTTTGACGAGTTCTTGAGGGCCTGTATTTTCTTCTTCAATAACAATATCTTCTTCATTTCCCATTTCCATTATTTATAATTATAACAACTTTAAAAATTATTGCAAGAGTTTTTTTGTAAAATAAATGCCCCCTTACGTCACAACGTAAGGGGGCGAAAGCAAGGATTTTTCCCGCGCTATTCTGACTTAACCGTTTCAAAAAGTTAGCCTATTGGTTCTACCCAATAGCTGGAAACTAGCTAGAAACGGTTCGGTCAGGTAACGCCCTATCTCTTTCTTGCTTTTTCCCCACCTTGCCGAAAAAGGGGAACAAAAGCAGATAGGAAGGGACTTTTTTTAATTCTAAAATAAGTCTAGCATATTCATCGGAAATGTCAAGTTCTTTTTACTGGATGGTAAAATATAGCCACCGTGCAGTTGAGAAAATCCCTCCCTGCTATGTTGGTCCCGAAAACATTACTGACGTGACGGCTAACGATTACTACTGGGTTTTTCTCGAGCCACTTGTTTATCTCTTCCTCTAATTCATCGAATTCGTTTGCTACGCACCGTGTGAAGATTTTGACCTTTTCCATTGCTTTTTCCTCCGGTTTTTTTATTTTATTTTTTCAAAGTTCCACTTCCCTTAAATTAATCTGGTGTCAGACAAACTTAAGGGAAATGAGAAGCATTTTGTTATTAGGTAGCTTCTCTTTAACCTTTACGATATCTATTTTATTCGCCTCCTTTCTTTTGCAGCCACTCGTCTACAAGTTTTTTGTCCCCTCTTTCCAATATCAGCTCCGGTTTGTCGTGAGCATATTTATGCACTAACGAGATATAATCCGGTTTATATTTGCTGATTATGGAAGCGACGACCTTTCTTGCCTTTCGGCGGCTACAATCCTTGATTACTCTTGTATATCTTTTTAGCTCCGAGCCGCGTTTTGCAAATGACAGTATAAACGCGAAATCAAAGCACTCCTTGCGCTGCGATTCCGGTTTGGCAATGCCAGGGTTCGCAGCCACACGTTTACCAAGGATCTTATACATTCCATTCTCCTTTTCAGGTTCGATTTGTATTTTTTAATTCTGACATAAGTTTAGCACACCCGCTGAAAATGTCAATAGCGCGATTTACGCGCTTGCAATTCAATCAAAAAAAAGTATAATGGCCAAAGAAAGCGTTAAAAAATGCGATGGGAGGGTTAATTATGGCAAGCGATGTCTTTATTTCAGATGACCCGGTTATCTCCGGCAAATTAACAAAACTTGGGTATTCGTTTTCCACGGCTGTCGCCCATGGCAATAGAGATCTTGCTAATGCCATTCTAGTAGAGGCCGAAAAAATCAAAAGAAAATACAGGATAGAAAAATCTAAGTTAAAATTAGTAAAAAAACCATAAAGGAGGTGAAGGCCATGCTTAAATTTCCCGCAAGGAAAAACAGGTTGCGACTCATTGGCACAACGGCAATGAATTGCGGCAGCGACTCTGGTTGCTGACTTTGGCCCGGTGGAGGATCTTTCTAATGATTCTCCACCGGGTCTTATTTATTTTTATTTGTCAGCATGTCAACCTGCCACGTCGACATGCCACGTTGACATGGCATGCCAATCCAAAATGGTCGCGATTTTCAGCGATCGCACGATTTCGTGGCCTTTTTTAAATTTATCAAAATAAAAAAACCCGCTGGCTGGCTGAATAAATCAGTTAACCCGCGGGCTTAAATTCACCTCCTTTTATTTTTTTGTCTCTTTGGTGACTACTCCTCGTCCCAGCCACGGGCACATACTTTGCGAAACGCAACGCAATCACAGGGGCAATGGTTCTGCAAGAAGTCCTCCCAAGGAAGATTTTCTTGGTCCTTTTCCTTCAGTGCCTCGTCATGCAAAGGGCACAGACTGTCTTTTGTTGTCAGTATGTTCATCAGAACTCTCCTGTCCTCCACCTTCCTTTTATAACTACCAAAGATAGCTTGCTAAAAGGTAAGGATTTACAAGGCCAAACTCATATAAAATCAATGTGCTTTCTTTATAATCTGCTAAAATATTAGCACATTTAATACCTATTTGTCAAGCATTTTTGTGTATTTCCAAAATATGGCTCAAAATAAGACGATATTAGGCAATAAACGCTGAACAAAATATCAAACAAAAAATTAAATCTAAAATGGTTGCGATTTTCAGCGATAGCATTTTTTTATGACCTTTTGTTTTTTTTATTTATTAAAATACTTTTTAAAAGCCAGGTATTCTTCTTTGCCGAAAAATTCCAAGGGTTTGAATTTGTATTTTTCCGGATTAATCCAGGCATAACTTGAGTGTTCTCGAGAAAGTCTAATCGCCATGGACATTAAATCGGCTTCATAAACAATAATAAATACTTTAAAATCTTTAAAAAATCTTCGGTAATAAAAAGCAGGTTTGTTTAACTTATATTTAATGTTCCCCAATTCTTCTTTTATTTCTCTTCCTAAAATCTTCTCAAGCGCAATGTCTTTGTCTGATTCTCTTATCCTTCCACCGGGCAAATCAAGCTTATCTCCAGATTCATTCTTTAAAAATAAAAATTCTTTTTCTTTTTTCAGAAGAACCTTGATTGATATTTGATAAACGGCATTTTGCTCATCCATACATAAATTATAATTTATTTATAATTTTTTGCAAAATAAAAAAACCATTAAAACGAAGAAATAAAAAACCCGCAAGCTCATCAAGCTTGCGGGTTAAATTTTATCACCCCCTTAATTAAATTTACTTCACACTTTCTTTCTCAATCCTCGGATCCCCTTTCTTTTTCTAAGTTTTTTTGCGCTCTTTCATGCGCTAAGGCAGTAAGGTTTTTGAATAAATGCTCACAAATTTTTTTCTTTGTCAGCTCAATGCCATAATCTCTGCCGGCAAGAAAAACTTTTGTGAGCAATGTTTCAAGCTCATCTCTTGTCTTATCAATATAAAACAGAGATTGAACTAATCCTGATTCTGGCTTATCGCCAGATTCGTGCTTTAAAAAAGACAGCACGTTTACATCCTGCAAAAGTTTCCTTGCATCCTCATCATTTTCTGCATCAATGACAAACACAGAAATTTCGCCATTCTCTTCTGTGGCCACAAAACTAATCTCCATATCCATCTCCTTTCCCACGGCTTGCCTTTCGGTTCAAGACTTATAAGGGGTATTCTTTAATATATTTTTAAGTCAAGGAACTTTCAAAGAACTTTTTTTATTTTCTTGCAAAATTATACACCCTTTGTTTAATTTTGTCAATAGCACGATGCTTGACTTTTTTTGGGATATACGCTCCTGAGCCAAAATGCGCACGCAACTCATGGTAAAAAAGGCGCACGGCCCGGAGAAACAAAAAATTTCTCCGGGCCATATTTATTTTAAATTTGTAAAACAAAAAACAACACACAAATCGCGCTATAGCGCGATTTGTGTGTTGGTGCTAAAATAATCAAAATAAAAAATGCTCGCGGTCTGACCGGAAAAGCAGATGTGCAGCACTCGGTGCTGCACATCTGCGATATTTCTATTCTCTATAAAAAAGCCTATTAAACCTGCGTGGCCGATGATTGGCCTTTTGCTTTGATAGCCGTGATTAAAACATAAATAGCGGACAAGCCGACAAGAATATAAACTATGCGGGCTAAAATAGATGCGGCGCCGAAAATCGCGGCAACTAAATCAAAGCTTAGCAAACCGACCAATCCCCAATTCAAACCTCCAACAACAAGAATAATAATGGCTACCCAATCAAGAATATTTAATTTCTCCATAAAATTTTATAAAAAAACAAGTAATAACAAATTCGACCTTTATGCTTTTATTATACCACAATATTTTATCTCTTTTTCCACTGCGGCGCTTTTCGCGCTTTTTTGAGGCCGAACTTGCGGCGTTCCTTCATTCTTGGATCTCTTGTCAAAAGCCCGGCTTTTTTTAAAGAGTCTTTTAATTCCAAATCCGCTTTTACCAAAGCGCGGCTGATTCCGTGGCGGAGCGCCTCCGCTTGCGAATGAATGCCGCCGCCGTTAATTTTTACGGAAACTTTAAATTTTTTTGTTTTTGCTTTTTTCAGCGCTTCGTGAATTATATGCATTAATTCTTGGGTTGGGAAATAATCTTCCGCGTTTTTGTCATTGACCTTAATTTCCGATTTCACGCTTGTAAAAAGCCTCACTCTCGCCACTGAAGTTTTTCTTCTGCCAACGGCTTCAAAATATTTTGCGGCTTGCTTTGCGGTTGTTTTTTTTGTTTTAATGTCTTCCATTTATTTTAATTTTCCGTTTTAATTATTTGCTTATTATTAAATTCTTCATCATTTGTTTTCTCAATTTATTCTTTGGAAGCATGCCCATTATCGCCTTTTTTAAAACATATTCAATTCCTTTTTTTTCCAAGACTTTTTCCATCGGCGCTATTTTTAAACCGCTTGGATACCCTGAAAAAGTTTTATATCCTTTTTGTTTCTTTTTTTTATCCGATATGTCCATCTTGTCCGCGTTTAAAACTGTTAATTTTAAATCAGAGACGCGATTCGGCGTGAAATCAGGCTCTTTTTTTCCGCGCAAAACCGTTGCCGCGTCCGAAGCGACTCTGCCTAACATTTTATTTTTTGCGTCTATTGTGTATTCCATAATTTTAAACAAACTCAATTATAGCCATTTTAGCGGCGTCGCCTTTTCTTGGGGGCAATTTTGTAATTCTCGTATAGCCGCCCTTTCTATCTTTGTGTTTCGGCGCTATTTCGCTAAAAAGCTTTTTCGCGCCATCCTTGCCAATTCTGGAAATAATTAATCTGTTGTTCGCGACGGTGTCTTTTTTGGCTCTTGTAACAAATTTTTCCACATACGGCCTCAATTCTTTCGCTTTGGCTTCGGTAGTTTTTATTTTTTCGCTTAAAATTAAATTATGCGCCAGCGATTTCATTAGCGCCCGCCTCGCGTTTGTTTTTCTGCCGAATTTTCTTCCAGTTTTTTTATGTTTCATAATATTTTAATTATATTATTGCTGGCATGCCGGCTATTTTAATATTAAGCCGTAATTTCCCAAAGCCCGCCTGATTTCTTGAACAGCTTTTTTCCCTATACCCTCCATTTCCAGCAAATCAGATTCTTTTTTTCTCGCAAGCCCGCCAATAGTTCTAATCCCGGACTGCGAAAGCGCGTTAAGCGTTCTTGAAGGAAGCTGAATATCCTCCACTCTTATTTTCAGCGTATCTGACGCGCCAATGTCCGATTCTTCTTTTTGCTCCTCATCTTCTTCAGATTCTTTAATTCTGTCTTTTTCTTCTTTCTCTTCTTCTTTAAAGCCGATGATTTCTTTTAATTGCAATATCATAATTTCAATCGCTTTTTCAAGAGCTTCGCGCGGAGAAATTATTCCGTCTGTTTCAATAAAAAACCTAAGCCGGTTATAGTCCGTTCTGTCGCCAACGCGCATATTTTCCACCTCGTAATTAACGCGTCTTATCGGAGTGAAAATCGCGTCAAGAATAATGGTGCCGACTTCCACTTTATCAGTTTGCAGCCTGTCGCGCATAACATAACCAAGCCCTTTTTCTATTGTTAGTTCAGCGTTAAAACTCGCGTCTTTGGATACTAACGTGACAATATGCTCGTCTTTATTTAAAATCTCAACTTGCGTTGGAATTCGTATGTCTTTTGCCGTGATTTTTTTCACGCCATTCACGGAAATTGTCACTTTTTGCGGCTCGTCAGCGTGCACCTTGAATCTTATTTTTTTAAGGTTTAAAAGAATTGTTATCACGTCTTCTTTAATGCCGTCTATTTTGGAAAATTCATGAGAAACTCCGTTTATTTTTACTGCAGTAATCGCGGCTCCGGGGATAGAAGACAATATTATCCTTCTTAAAGAATTCCCGAGCGTGTAGCCATAGCCGGAATAAAGGCCGTCAATTTCATAAACGCCTTTGTTGCCATCCTCGGAAACTATTCTTGGTTTTGAAGGTAAAGCGATTTTGTATTCCATATAAATAAATTTGTTAGTTATTAATTATTAAATTGACGGTTGGCTGATAATTTCTCCTTCTTTTTTTGCTTTATCTAATTTTATCCATGCCGGCGGATTGTATTTTTTGATTTTTATATCAATATCTTTAAAAATCGCTTTTTCAGCGGATTGCGGCCTGATGCATATTTTATCTCCGGATTTTATTTTACACGAGGGAACATTTACCTTGCGGCCGTTGACCATTATGTGTCCGTGCGACACAATCTGCCTGGCCGATGACCTTGAATTGCAAAAGCCGAGCCGGAAAACAACATTGTCAAGCCGCGATTCAAGCGCTTCAAAAAGAAGCGCTTCGGTGTCTCCTTTGCTTTTTTTATTCGCCCCTTTCAAATAATTTGAAAATTGCCGTTCCCTGATTCCGTAAGTCAGCTTTATTTTTTGCTTTTCCATCAGCTGAAGCCCGTATTCAGAACGATTTTTCGGTCTCCTGCTTTTGGTTTTTTTAGACATGCCGGGCGCGTAAGGCTTGCGGCTAAGCGGGCATTTGGGCGTAAAGCACTTATCGCCTCTTAAAAAAAGCTTTTCGCCGATTCTTCTGCATTTTTTGCATTTATTTTCTAACATTTATTTTTAAACCCTTCTTGGTTTTTTAGCTTTCGGCCCGTTATGCGGAATAGGGGTTCTGTCGGAAATTTTATTAATAATAATATTTTTCGCGGCAAAAGCGCGGATCGCGGATTCTCTGCCCGCGCCAACGCCCTTTATCACGACATCAACTTCTTTAATGCCAATCATTTTTGCTTTTTCAGCCAGAAGGTCAGCGACCTTGGAAGCGGCAAAAGGGGTGCCTTTTTTCGCGCCCTTAAACCCCAAGCTTCCGCTGGTTGACCACATTATATTGTTGCCGCTGATATCAGTCAGGCTAATCAAAGTATTATTGAATGTGGACTGAATGAATAAAATTCCGCTGGCCAATTTCTTTTTTGGAACCTTGCCAAGAGAACGGCTTTTTAATTCCTGGTCAACGCTGGAACCCCCTTTTTTTATAATACGTTTTTTTCCCATAAATTATTTCTTTTCAACTTTCTTCTTTCCGCTACCCATTGTAACGCGCACATTCCCCTTGATTGTTCTTGTGTTTGTTTTGGTACGCTGGCCCCTGGATGGAAGGCGTTTGCTGTGCCTGGATCCGCGATAGCTTTTTATTTCTTTTAATCTTTTAATGTTCGCTGATACTTCTCTCCTCAAATCGCCTTCAACGCGATATTTTTCAACCAGCCCCATTAGCGCGTTGAACTCTTTTTCAGAAACATCTTTCGCCAATTTATCAAAAGAAATTTTGGCGTCATCTAAAATTTTTTTCGCGCGCGATTTTCCAATGCCAAAAATGTAAGTTAAGGCAACTTCCAATCTTTTTTTATCCGGTATTTCTGTTCCTGCTATTCTCATAATTATCCTTGTCTTTGTTTATGCTTTGGATTCTTTTTGCAAATAACATAAATGCGGCCTTTTCTTTTAACCAGCTTGCAGGAATTGCAAAATTTTTTGACCGATGTTTTAACCTTCATCTTCTTGAAAAAATTATAATCTTTGAATAATTCTACCCCTCTCTTCGCCATAAGGGCTGGTTTGAACTTTTACTTTGTCGCCAACCAAGACCTTAATTCTGTAAATTCTCATTTTTCCGGCAAGATAGCCCAAAAGTTCCTTCCCATTTTCCATACGCACACGAAATGTGGCATTAGGTAATGCCTCTGTTACTGTGCCGATGGAAATTTTTTCAGACCTGTCTGCCATCTTTGCTTCGTTTAAAAGTATATCAAATTAACAATAGAAATGTCAATAGCTAAACAATGTTAGCATTCCAATGATTTTTTTGGAAAACTCTTCGGCCGAGGCAGGGCCGTTGGCGGTGATAATTTTTCCGTCAATAACTACATCTTCGCCAACATATTCAGCGCCGTTTTCTTTCAAAATTTTTATCGGCCATTTGTCCAAAGGCAACGACCATACAGTCGCTTTTTTCCCGCGCAATACTCCGCATTTCGCCAATATAATCGGAGCGATGCATATAGCTCCCAAAACTTTATCGCTGGCAATTATTTCTTTCGCGACGCGGCAGCATTCCGCGTTGTCAGCGTAAGCGGCGGCTCCGCCGCCGCCGACAAAAATTACCGCGTCGTAATTCTTAGTTTCTAGCTCTTCAAGAGTCAAATCAATATCAATATCTCCGCCGTCAACGCCAAGAGCTTTTCCTTTTCTAGAGCTAACAGTAATTATTTTTGCGCCGGCGTCCTCTAAATTTTTTTTTGGAGTAAAATATTCCTCATCTTTAAAATTCCTAAAGGCGACAATCATCGCGATTTTTTTGCCTTCCTGCCTGCGCAGGCAGGTTAAAAAATTACTGCTCATTTTTTAAAATAATTTCAATGTGAACGCGCGATTTATTTTTCGGCATTGTCTGCCACCAAGAAGGCTTAAAAAACAGTTCGGCTTTCTCTATATAAGGATAGTCTCTGAAAACAGCAAGGTAATCCTTGTCCTGCGCGTTCATTAAGTTATTAACCAAAGCGCTTGAATCAACACCCCAAACAAAATGCGCCTTGCCTTTTAAATTAAAAGAAAATTCAGTGTCGTCCGCATTTCTTGATATGAGCTTAAATTCAAGATTTTCAATATTCGCGACTTCAATATCGGCATTTTTATTTTCCGAAATATACTTTTTAGCCAAAACTTTTGAAAGATCGCCGTCATTTATCAAAAATCTAACCGCCTTGCCTTTTTCTTTAAAAATGAATTTGCCTGTTTGCGGGTTGGAAACATCATCCTCAAAGTCTATTTTTATGGCATCTTTATACGGCAGATAGCCCGACGGCTCTTGTTTTAAAATATTTTCCATCAAATAATCCTCAATTTTCTTTTTTAAGCTGTTTCTCGCCCGGTCAATGTCTTCATCCGTTACAGTCAGCGAACTTTCTTTAACTTTGATATCGGTTTTAGATCGGGCGTATATTTTTTCATATCTTGGATTTCCTTTAAAGCCCGGTATTGTGAAATCAACAAGTCCGGTGTTATATTCTTCGCCGTCTTTATCCGCGTAAACAGCGGCTTCAACGGAACCGAAACCTGGCACGACAACTGGCTCTTGAATTCTGTAAATTTTTCCTTCAGGCGATTCAAAGCGTGTTTGCGCGACAAGTTTTTGAGCGTCTGAACTGTACTGGTTGTAAATTACTATGCGGCCGCTCGCTTTTTTCCCGCCATCCGAAATTCCGGTGGCATATGATTGCTGGGATAATTCATAATCCATTTGCGCTATTTCAAATTTTAAATCGCCCGCCTCGCTTCCGCGGACCGCCTTGAAGGTAGAATCAATGGCGATAAATTCCTGGCGAGGGATAATTTTAACCGTTGCCGAGGCAAAAGCGTCTAAAACCATGCCAAGCAGAGCTATAAAGATTGCCGCCAGCGAAATCCAGAAAATTATTTTTAGAGTCTTTTTCCCGCGCCCGCGCGACCTTAGAATCTCTTCCTTTAATTTCTCCGGCTCCGCGACAATAATCCTCGGAGGCATTTTTTCTTTTTTGACTGTTAAAATGTCTTGAATTATTTTTTTGGCCATATTTATAAAATTTTATTGGCAAAAATTGCTTCCATCATTAAAAAAATATCTTTGCCCGCCTGCCCCGCCTTTGGCGGGGCAGGCGGATTAAAATAATGCGCGATTCCTTCCGGCATAATTTTATTAACGATAAACGGCTTGCCTAAAATGGTAAATTCCGCGGAAAAATCCTCCTCGGCGCATTTTATAAATTCCTTGCTTACAGGATCGTCGCCGGCCAGAAAAACATTCTGCGGAAGAGGCTTGTTTTCAAAAATAATTTTCAGCGCTTTGTAAAAAAAATCGCGCCATTCTTTTTTTGCCTTTTCAATTATTAAAGATATTTTTTGCGAGTTGCTTTCATCCGCGTGGCCGTTTAGATATGTCTGCAGCATTGATTCCGCCTCATCCGGAAAAGCGTTAAATTCAGACGCTATTTTTCTTAACAGAAAATTTCGTCCGCGCGAAAAAGAAACTGTTTCTTCCAGATTGTCATTGCGTATTAGTGAAAGTTCAGTAACTTCTCCGCCTATATCAATAAGAATCAGTCCGTCGCTGGTGTTAATTATGCCGTTTAAAATTTTAAAAGCCACCATGGGAAAAGTTTTAAATTGCAAAGATATGTCGCCAAAATTTTTCAAGACTTCTTCTTCTATTTCATCTTTAACTTCCTTTACCCCTAAGCTCATGTGAATATACGCTTTAATTTTTTTGGCGGTTTTATTTATCGGGGAATTCGTATGGTAGCCGTTAAGTTCGGTTTTTAAAATTTCGTGTTCAATAAATTCGGGCTCGCCGCGCAATGGTTCCAATTTGGACGACCATTTCTTTTTAAAAAACTTTTCTTCGTCCATCATTAATTTTTCAAAAAAATCCTCCGTAATTTTAAAAGGCTTTTCTTTTTCAATGCTTATTATTTTTGTCTGCGATATGAACCATGGAGAAAAAAATACGCACAAGGCGGCATCAGGCCCTTTTGGAAAATCTTTGAGAAGCTGCCCAAGATTTTTTTTAAGAGCGCTGCGCGCGCAGCGCCAAAACGCGTCAAAATCAACATCCAAAAGAAAATTAACCGGCACTCTTCCCGAAGAGATTATTTCAGGCTTGCCTTCTTTATCTTGCTTTATCAGCATTCCGCCGACAGAAGCGCTCGCCATGTCAAACACCGCGATCACTCTTTGTTTTTTCTTTTCGCCAAAAAGACTCATTGAAAATATTATAGCATAAAATAATTTACTCCAACACCGCCTTGATGCGCCGGATGCCAGCCGCGCTTGCCTCTTCTTTTAGAATCTTAAATTTGCCAAGTTCGCCGGTTTTTTCAACATGCGGACCGCCGCAAATTTCCGCGCTGAAAGCGTGTACTGAATACACCTTTACTTTGTCTCCGTATTTTTGTTCAAAAACGCCAAGCGCTCCGGATTTTCGGGCTTCTTCCAAGCTCATTTCCTCGCAAATTACAGGGAGATTTTCCCGGATTTTTTCATTCACAATATCTTCGACTTGCTTAATTTGCTCCGGTGTAACTTTCTGCGAATGCGAAAAATCAAAACGCAGGCGTTCCGCCGTTATATTGCTCCCTTTTTGGATAACGTGATTGCCTAAAACATCCCGCAACGCCTGATGCAAAAGATGCGTGGCAGTATGATATTTTGTGGTCTGCTCGCCGGCGTCAGCCAGCCCGCCCTTAAACATTCCGGCCGAAGCAGTGCGTGAAAGCTCCTGATGCTTTTGAAATTCTTCTCTAAATTCTTCTCTAAACTTTTTAAACTCTTCTTCGTCCACAAGCAAACACCTTTCTGCAAGTTCTTCTTGAATCATTTCTAGCGGGAAACCAAAAGTCTCATAAATATAAAAAGCTTTTTTTGCATCAACTCTGTTAAATTTTTTTATCTCTCGCCCGGATTCTATTTTTTGCGCTTCTCCAATTAAATTTAATTTATTCAATTCTTTTAATCCCCTTTCCAAAGTTTTTCCAAATCTTTCTTCTTCATTTTCAAGTTCATTAAAAATTTTATCTTTACTTTCCTCAACTTCAGAATAAATATCTTTATAAATTTCAATCACGGCTTTTGTGACTTCAGCGATAAAGTTTTTTTCAATTCCTAAAATTTTTCCGTGCCGAACAGCCCTTCGAATCAATTTGCGCAAAACATAACCTCTGCCTGCATTTGACGGCTCCACGCCGTCGGCAATTATAAAAACGCTCGCCCTAATATGGTCCGCGATAATTCTTTTTGCACGCACTTGGACATCCAGTGTCCACTTGGACACTGGATGTCCAAGTGATTCAATTTTTTCCATTATCGGCTCAAACAAATCTGTCTCGTAAACATTGTTTTTGCCCTGCATCACCATAGCAATTCTTTCCAGCCCCATCCCGGTATCAACATTTTTTTGTTTTAAGGTCTCAAATCTGCCATCAATGGTTTTGTTATATTCCATAAAAACATCGTTCCATATCTCAATTCCATTTATGAACATTTCTGTGTCCGGGCCGCACGGGCCTGTTGCGCCGGCCGGTCCCCACCAATTATCTTCCATGCCTTTATAAAAAATTTGTTCCTTTGGAATTCCGAGCGATTGCCAGATTCTCGCTGATTCATCGTCACGCGGCGCGTTTTCGTCTCCTTCAAAAACCGTTACAAACAATCGTTCCGAAGAAATCCCAAGCCATTCTTTGTTGGTTAAAAATTCAAAACTCCATTCAATCGCCTCTTTTTTGAAATACGAGCCAAAACTCCAATTCCCGAGCATTTCAAAAAAAGTAAGATGGCTTTCGTCTCCCACCTCGTCAATATCAATAGTGCGAACGCATTTTTGCGAATTTGTCACCATGTTCCCGCCAGGATGTTTTTCACCCATTAAATAAGGCACGAGCGGATGCATTCCGGCAGTGGTAAAAAGCGCGGTCGGGTCTGTTTCAGGAGGAATCAAAGAAGCCGAAGGAATAATAGTGTGCCCTTTTGACTCCATAAACTTCAAAAATTTTTCTCGGATTTCCTTGGATGTCATTAGAAATCATGATACCAAAAAAAACCTAAAATAAAAAGAACTCCGCTTGTAATTAATTGTTTTTCTCTGGGGTGGGATTATCACTTTGATGATGGACCTTCATGGTACGTTGACGGAAAAACGATGACGATTTATATTGACGAAAGATTAGATAATAAAAAGCTAAGAGAATTTAAAAAAATGAAATGTAAAATAAGCACGCGCGAGTGGACAGAATCTAAAATCTGATTTGTTGAGTCATCGCTCAGCTAAGCCTTGATTAAAAATTGAGTCAAGCCCAGCTGGGCTTTTTTATTGTTCCATATAGCTTTTTACGCCAAGGGTAACTCTTGGATATTAGATATACTTTGAGATTATACCAACTTCTAGCGATAACACGAAAATGGAATAATCTATAAAAACAGAAATTTGATTATTTTATAATCCCGCCGCCTAGGAGAGTCTGGCCGTCATAAATTACCAAAGATTGGCCGGGGGTAATCGCCCTCTGCGGTTTTATAAATTCAACGTGGCAGGTCGACGTGGCAGGTCGACGTGGCAGGTCGACTATGCGGCAGGATTGCAACGGCTGGCGGTATCGGATGCGCGCTTTTAACAGCTTGGAAACTGGATTTCCACTTGGAAATCCAGTTTCCAAGCAATCCGGCGACTTTCCCGAAATCCAATTCACATTTTTTATTTTTGCTTCTTTTTTGTAAATTTTTTTTTCATCCGCCTTGCTCGCCACAATCAAAAGATTTTTTCTTATATTTTTATACACTACATAATAAGGAACGCCGCCGCCCTTGCCAAACCCGCGCCTTTGGCCAATCGTGTAAAGCGGCAAACCATCGTGTTCGCCGATGATTTTTTCATCAGCAGTAATAATTTTCCCTTTTTTTAATTTTAAATTCTTTTTCAAAAATTCGTTATGCCCGCCCTTAAGAAAACAAATATCCTGACTTTCTTTTTTCAAATACGGCAAACGCAAATCATCCGCCATTTTTTTTATTTCTTTTTTCATAAAATCGCCCAAAGGGAAAAGCGTCTTGCCCAAAATTTTTTGGTTTAAGTTATACAAAAAATAACTCTGGTCTTTGCTTTTATCTTTAGCAATTTTCAATTTATAATTTTCGATTTTCAATTTTTTAATATAATGTCCCGTGGCGATACGATCCGCGCCTGCCATTTTCGCCTCTTTCAAAAATTTGCTGAATTTAATAAGCTTGTTGCACACGACGCACGGATTTGGCGTCTTGCCGGCCGCATATTCCGAAATAAAATAATCAATAATCCGCTTTTTGAATTCTTCGCGCCAATCCCACACCAAAAACTTGATACCTATTTTTTTGGCTACAGCGCGCGCCGCGCGCTCCGGCTCTTTGCAGCCCGGCGCCAATCTCAAAAAAACGCCAACAACACCATAGCCTTGCTGTTTCAGCAACGAGGCGGCAACAGACGAATCCACCCCGCCTGACATCGCGACAAACGTTTTCTTTATTGTTTTTTTCATGTTTACCTCAAATATTTCGCCTTGTTGAGTTTGTGCTCGTCAAAATTTTTGGCGAAATGGATATTTAAATTTTTGTCGGAAAGATAATACCAATACGAAGAAACTGTCGGGTTAAGCGCCGCCTCTATTGATTCAATGCCAGGATTGCATATCGGCGCCGGCGGAAGGCCCTTGTATAAGTAAGTATTGTAAGGAGAATCTATTTTTAAATCATCAATAGTAAGGTCAGAGCTTTTTTTGTCAATTATATGCGCGAACACCGCGTCAACCTGAAGAAGCATTCCGGTTTCAAGCCGTTTCCACAAAATTCCGGAAACAATTTTTTTATCTTCGGGAGTGAGCGCCTCTTTTTCCAAAATAGACGCCATGACAATAATTTCCGGCTTAACATCGCCGGCTTTTTCTTTAAAATTATCTTCCATTTTTTTAATGATTTCTTCCTCGGTTTCCAGCGAAGTAAAAAAATAAGTGTCAGGAAAAAGATACCCTTCTTTCCCGTCCGCGATTTTGAGAAAATTGTCTTTGTTAAAATTTTTAAAGCCAGCGAATTTTTCGGCGATATCCCTTGAAGAATATCCTTCCGGAATCGTAATTCTAATTTGCGGCAAAGCAGTAACCGCAGATGGAGCCTTTTTTAAAACACAGAGAAGCAAAAAAGGCATTGATGAAATAAAAATAAATCCCAATAAAACGGCAAGCGCTATTTTTGTTTTTGAACTCATATAAAAAATGGCTAAATAGGCAGATTGGCAGGCGCTTCGCTTTTCTTCGCTTCAATTCTGCCAAAAGTCGGAGTCTCCGCAACTCTGCCAGGAAAATGAAAAATGGTTGCCAGTTCTTCCGTGTTTAAAACAAACGGACTGTGTTCATACGGTATGTAAAAATAAGAACGCTGGCGATACGCGTTAAGCATTTCTTTTTTCATCGCTTGTTCCCTCCTATTTTTAAACAAATAATCAACCGAAGTGGCTCTTGTCGGTTTAAACCCGTTTAGATTCAACGTATTATACTGCTTCATTGACGCAACTAAAGAAGCGATATTAACCGGATTAAACACATCGTTTCTCGCCAAATACATGGCGCGAATACCGGTGTCAAATCCAAGCTTTGAAACATCGCGCTCAATCGCTTCTATTATTGTTTTTTTGCCTGGCGTAAGTTTTGCGGCGCTTTTGCCGCCGTCAGCATTTTCCTTTCCATCGCTTCCCTCTTCCATTATTTTTTCAATTATTTTTTTGCCGGATTCTTTCCAATCGGTTTTTGTCGCTCTTATTAAAATTTGAAACCAGGCCTGTTCGCCGTCTTTTAGAGAACCCATAAACTCAAGAAATGAAGTTATCGGGTCTATCTTTTGCTCTTCTTTCAAAGCCGTATCGTCCAATCCGTAATCAACGTAAGTTTTGATTGGATACGCGTCTTCGGCGGTAAGAGCGAATTCCGTCCCCCAGCACCCCCATTCTTTTCCAAATTCTTTATTGCCAAAAAATATTCTTGAGTAATCATCGGCTTCTTTAATTTCCACATCCGAATATTGCGCGTAAATTTGCGCCTCAACAAGATTCCTGAAAAATTTTTGCGTGCAAATAAAAAAATGGATATTGCCGCCGATGCTGACGATTTCCAAACTGAACCAAGGCCTTAAAAATCCATGCCAGTATTTTTCCACAAAATTGCCGTCTTTTGTCTGATGCAAAGTATTCAAAAAAAGCTCCATGGCGCGCGGGCTTTTAAGAATTTCTCGCGGAAGTTTTATTTCCAAAAGAGACCAGCTTAAACTTGTTATAAAGCGCGCGTTGATATATTGAATCCAAAGTCGCCAAAAAACAAAAACCAGTATGGCAGGCATCCAAAAAAGCCGAGTGTTAACCATCGCCTGAATGGCGTATTTAAAAAGCACGGAAAAACTAAGCAAAGACATATTTGCCGTCCTTATTCTTTGTAAAATAATCGCGGTTTTGCAAATTTATGATAATGGTATTTTTCTTTACGTATCTCTCTTTTGAAACAATGTCAATAATTTCTTCTTTGGTAAGCGGACCTTTTAATTTAATGATTTCTTTGATTACATCTTTTACGGCGCCGGTTTTATACCCCCATTCTTCAAGTGCGTAAAGTCCTCTGCCAACCAAAACAAACCTGGCGTCTTTTATAAGTTCGTTATGGACGGTTGCCGAATGCGCCTGTCTGGAAAAATAATCGCTGATTTTTTCCGAAACCTCCATAAAATGCATCGGCGAACCTTGCTTTCTTAAAACCAAAAAAGCAAAATCGCGCATTCCTCTTGGGTTAACGCGCGGAGAACTAGCCAAGCCCCATTCTCCTAAAGCGTTGCTAGCTATAATTTTTGAAATATTAAGCCAGGAACGAAGTATTTCATCGCTGATTTTTCTTTTTAAATTATCTTCCGAGCGTTTTTTAAGCAAAGCGATAATTTCCTGCTCCGGGATAAGCTCGCTTTTGTTCAATTCATTATGCAAACTTCTTAAAATAGCGTGGATTGCTTCCGCCTCGCGCTTGTCAATTGTCCAGCGATGATAAAATTCTTCGTCCTCTTTTATTTTTTCAAATTCATTGCCAAGAACCAGCAAAAAGAAAACATGATTTTTTTGTTTCGGATTATCCGCCAAATAGTCTAAAATTTCCCGCTCGGAAATAACCTTGCCTTTTTTATCCATAAGTTCTTGGATCTCGGCAAAATTGCCGCGCGCCGCTTCAAAAGAAGGATTTTGCCTGATTGAATTTAACGCAAAATTTTCTATCTGCCTCACTCGCTCTCTTGTGATGCCGTATTTCTGGCCTATTGATTCAAGAGTTTTTCTGTCGACTTCGTTTCCAAGGCCATAACGCTGGACAACAACGTCCTTGGCCCTGTCCTTAAGGCCTGATATAAAATTTTTTGTAAGACTATCCGGTTTAAATGTAAGCACTGTCATTTTATAACTATATTAATTAATTTATTCGGCACAAAAATTACCTTTTGAATTATTTGGTTTTTTGCGCTTGCCTGCCGTCCAGGCAGGTCTGTATACCTTTTAACATTTTCTCTCTTTAATGTCAAATCTTTCGCTTCATTTTCAGCGATTCCAATTGGCGCTTCAAACCTGTCGCGCGTCTTGCCATTAATTTGCACGACAAGTTCAAACGTTTCTTCTTTTATTTTTTTCGGGTCATACTTGGGCCAAGGCTGTTCAAAAATAGAGTTTTTGTTTTTTAATTGGCTCCATAATTCTTCCGCGATATGCGGCGCGAAAGGACTTAAAAGTGTAACAAGCAACGCGTAATCCGTAACGCGTAATTCTTTTTCTTTTTCCATCTGGTTTAACAATATCATTAAAGCGCTGATGGCAGTATTGAATTTAAAATTTTTTATGTCTTCGCCAACTTTTTTTATTGTTTTATGCAATAAAGTTTCTAAAGATTTGGACATTAAACGTCCACTTGGACATTTAATGTCCAAGTTAGTTTTTAGTTTCCAAACCTTCTCTAAAAATCTTTTCACCCCCATTATTCCTGTCGGATTCCACGGCCCGCCCTGTGAATACTCGCCCATAAAACACAAATACATTCGCACCGCGTCAACTCCGAAATTCTTTACAAGCTCGTCAGGGTCGATCACATTCCCGCGCGACTTTGACATCTTTTGCCCGTCAGGGCCAAGAATAATGCCTTGATGCGTTAGCGCGGAAAAAGGCTCATTAAATTCTATATGCCCTAAATCTTTTAATGCCTTTGTAAAAAATCTTGAATATAAAAGATGCAAAACGGCATGTTCTGAACCTCCAACATACATATTAACAGGGAGCCATGATTTTATTTTTTTCGCATCAGCGAATTTGTTGCTGCTTTTAGGATCGGCGTAGCGCAAAAAATACCATGACGAGCACACAAAAGTGTCCATGGTATCGGTTTCTCTTTTTGCCGGCCCTCCGCATTTCGGGCATTTTGTTTTAATAAATTTTTCAGAATGCGCGAGTGGCGATTTTCCTTCCTCGGTCGGCAAATAATTTTTAACATTTGGCAATTTGACAGGCAAATCTTTTTCCGGAACCGGAACCTCGCCGCATTTATCGCAAAAAATTATCGGAATCGGCGCGCCCCAGTATCTTTGTCTTGAAATCAACCAGTCGCGGAGTTTATAATTTATAGTTTTTTTAGCGCCAAGTTTTTTTATCATTTCGTCTTTTGGCGCGAGTGGCGCTTTTATTATCGGTAAATTGAATTTCTTGGCAAACTCAAAATCGCGCTCATCGTAAGCCGGCACAGCCATAATCGCTCCGGTGCCGTAATGAGCCAGAACATAATCAGAAACAAAAATAGGAACTTCTTTATTAGTCGCGGGATTTATCGCCTTGACGCCTTTTAACTCAACGCCTGTTTTTTGCTTGTCTGTTTCCATTCTTTGCAAATCAGTTTTTTTCTTTGACTGTTCAATATACCCTTCAACTTCATCCAGATTTGAGATTTGAGATTTGAGATTTGAGATTATTTCGTGTTCCGGCGCAATAACGCAATAAGTACAACCCAAAATAGTGTCAATTCTTGTCGTAAAAACCTCTAAAAAGTTTTGGTCATTTGGATTTTGGGATTTGTTTGGAAATTGGAAATTGGAAATTGGAAATTGAATCAGAGTACCCTCTGATTTCCCTATCCAATTTTTTTGCATTAGCTTTGTCTTTTCAGGCCAATCCAATCCATCTAAACCTTCGAGGAGCTTATCTGCGTATTTTGTAATTCTAAAAAGCCATTGTTCAATGTCGCGCTGAACGACAATTACATCGCATCTTTCGCATTTGCCGTCAACAACTTGTTCATTTGCCAAAACCGTATGGCATTTCGGGCACCAGTTTGCCGGCGCTTTCTTTTTATAAGCAAGCCCGTTTTTATAAAGCTGAAGAAAAATCCACTGGGTCCATTTGTAGTAATTCGGGTCGGCTGTGATTATTTCCCGCGACCAATCAAACATATTGCCCATGCTTTCAATTTGCTTGGACATTGCCTTGATGTTAGCATAAGTCCATTTTTCAGGATGTATCCCGCGCTTTATCGCGGCGTTTTCAGCCGGCAGGCCAAAGGCGTCAAAACCGATTGGCGACATAACATTAAAACCGCTCATCTTTTTGAAACGGGCGTAAACATCGGCCGGCGCGAAATTATACCAATGGCCGATATGCAAATCGCCGGAAGGATAAGGAAACATCACCAAGTGGTAAAAATTTTTCTTTCCCTTAACAGAATCTTTCGTTTTATAAATCCCAGTTTCTTTCCATTGCCTTTGCCATTTCCGTTCAATTTTTTGAGGATTATATTCCGTCATTTTCATGCGAATCTTTCAATTTTTTAATTCCTATCCAAACAAGAATAGCGAGGGCTATGCCTAAAATTATAAATCGCAAATAATCATTCATCGCCGACCAATACCCGAGCGTGCCTACAATCAAAGAGACAAGGCCTCCAAAAGACAGCCCGAGAGAAACCGCTTCGGACATGGCAATACTGAAACCGAGAACCAAAGAAACAACACCCGCGACAATCCAAACTATAAAAACATTCCTTTTGTAAAAATCATTGTCTTTATCGTATTTTTCCTGGCACTCGCGCTGTTTTTCGTAATCCATTTGCCGCTCGGGAACAGGTTCAGTATAAACTGATTTAGGCACGCCGTATTCCGCCGGACAATAATCGTCGTATTTCGGCTCGTTGTAAAAAGTTTTTATGCCGTAATTAAAAAACAAGTTAAGCACGATTATGATTCCCAAAACAAGAATGAGTTTTTTGAAATTAATGTTTTTCATATAAATTCATAATACCATAATTATTCTAAATCTTAAATTCCACCACATCCCCATCTTTTACAATATAATCTTTGCCCTCGGTGCGGATAAGGCCTTTTTCACGCGCGGCGGCGTACGAGCCGGCGCTAAGCAAATTCTGCCAATTTATTACATCCGCGCGGATGAATTTTTCTTTGAAGTCCGTGTGAATCGCGGCGCCCGCCTCTGGCGCGCGCGAATCTTTTTTAATCGTCCACGCGCGCGTCTCGTCCTCGCCGGTCGTGAAAAAAGTAATCAAGTTAAGCAATTTATACGCCTCAACAATCAGCTTATCAATCCTGCTTTGCGCGCCAAGCTCGTTTTTTTCTTCCTCGCTTATTTCAAGCAAATCCTCTTCGGTTTTTATATCAAGCGCAACATGATCCTTCCCCTCTATGTCCGGGATGGAGAAAGGCAATTTCTGGCCGCTCTCAATATCGGACACATTATAGACATAAAGAATCGGCTTGAATGTAAGAAGATGTAAATCTTTCACAAGGGCGAGTTCGTCTTCACTTAAACCAAGCTCGCGCGCCGGTTCGCCCTTTTCCAGCGCTAACTTTATTTTTTTCACAACTTCCATTTTTTTTATTGCTTCTTTATCAAGCGCCCTTGCTTCTTTTTCCAGCTTCTGAACCCGCTTGTTCACTGCATCCAAATCAGCCAAGATTAATTCCGTTTCAATAATTCCAATATCGTTTTCCGGGTCTATTTTGCTATGCACATGAATAATTTTTTCATTTTTAAAAACCCGCACCACTTCCGCGATAACATCCACTTCGCGGATATTAGCCAAAAATTTATTTCCAAGCCCCTCGCCTTCTGACGCGCCCTTTACCAACCCCGCGATATCAACAAACTCAATGACGGCCGGCACGATTTTTTTGGAACGCGAAAATTCCGCCAGCTTTTGCAAACGCTCATCCGGAACTTGCACTACGCCAACATTAGGGTCAATGGTGCAAAACGGATAATTTTGTATATCAACTTGTTTTCTCGTGAGCGCCTTAAAAAGCGTGGACTTCCCAACATTCGGCAAACCGACTATTCCGATGGATACTGACATAAATATAATCTAGCAGATTGCTGGAAAAATAAAAATGGGCCGCGCGATGCGACCCGTACTTTTCAGATTATTTCATCTATTAAATTCAACTTTTTTGCCTCCTCGGCGCCGAGCACCCTGGACTCTTTGCAAAGCTTTTCAACAGGTTCGATACTCATCCCGCTTCTTTTGACCAGAATCCTAAAAATAGAGTTTTGATATTCCCATGATTTTGCCAAAGAATCATGCCTTTTTTGCTCATCAATTAATTCGCTTAGACTCCGAGTTACATTTATATAATGCATAATTAGGCAAGCATGCCTAACGGCTTTTCTCGTCCTGCAGGCCTGCAAAACAACAGAAGCCATTGAATTGGCTTCTCCTAGAACAACGCCAATGACAGGCGCCACTGACAATCTTATGCTGTCATAAATTTGCAGTCCCGGCAAAACTTCTCCGCCGTCGCTTTTAATATAAAGCGTAATTTCTTCAGAACTGCGAGCATTCAGCCACGCAAGAGAAAAAATTATCCTGTCCGCCTGCGTTGGAGTTATTTTACCCGTCAAATGTATTATACGTTTTTCAAGCAAATCTTTGGAAAATTGCAATTCCATTTCGTTTATCAATTTCATAGCACCGCCTCCTTCTCTATTTGCGCTTGAATGTATTTTGTTAATTTGCTATTATATTAATATAATAAATTTTTTCAGAAATGTCAATGCAAGCGGGTCGATTTTATCAAATTTTAAACAATATTTAAAATGGAAAAAGAGGAAAAATTTCCTTTATCGCCGAAAAAAGAAACTGAAGAAAAAAGAGGAGCGGTTGTGACTCCTGACCTAGGCGAAGTTTTAACAAAAGAAGCAGCCGACGAAAGAAAGCGAGAGCGTGAGGAAAGTCCAAACTGGTGGAGAGAACAGCCATAAAACGGTGTATAATTAAAATAATGACACAAGTGGGTTGCCATGTTTCAATCGCGCGAGGCATAGAAAATTCGCCGAAAATAGCGTATGAATTGGGATGCGAGGCGATGCAGATTTTTACGCGTTCGCCGCAGGGCGGCGCGGCCGCTAAAATTTCAGAAGAAACCGCCAAAAAATTTAAAGTGGAATGCGGAAAATACAAAATCAAAAATATTTATGTCCATACGCCGTATTACATAAACCTCGCTTCAAAAAATAACCGCGTCCGATACGGTTCAATCAACGCCATAAGAATAGAACTTGAAAGGGCCGGCGCGCTCGGCGCGAAATACGTGATGACCCATCTCGGCTCCGCAAAAGAATTGGGCGCGGAAGAATCTTTTAAAAAAGTTATTGAGGGACTGAAAAAAGTTTTGGACGGATATAAAGGAACAACGAAACTTCTTATTGAAAACAGCGCCGGCGCCGGAGATATAATCGGCGCGGATTTTGAAGAAATCGGGAAAATCCTATCGGAGCTAAACGCCCTGCCTGCGCTGGCAGGCATTTGCCTGGACACCCAGCACAGTTTTGCGTCCGGCTACGACTGGAAAAATGATTTTGATAAAAATATGAAAATTTTGGGAAAACATATCGGATTTAAAAATGTGAAGCTCATTCACGCGAACGACAGCGCGAGCGAGACTGGCTCGCGCAAAGACAGGCACGCTAATATCGGCGACGGGAAAATCGGTTTGGAAGGGTTCAAAAAAATCGCGCGTTTCGCGAAAAAAAACAAAATAGATATGATTTGCGAAACCGCTTATCCGGGCGTAATACAGGACATAAAAATCCTGAAAAACTTCATTAGATAAATTTACCACTTATCTGCGATAGCAAGTAAATGGTAAATATGTAAATCTATTGATTGCGCAAATTGGAAAAGTTGAAAAAAACCGAAAATCTACTAGAATAAAAAACAGATAAAGATTATTGGCAAGGAGGAGATTATGGAAAAACCATATGAAAAACCACGAATCAAAAAGCTGGAGAAAATGACTTTCCCAATGGATATCATCACAAAAAAGACAGGGAAAGTAGTCTGCAAACAATGCTCCAGCTGCCACAACTGCCGATAACTTTTAAAGTTATTGGCCAACTCAAAAGCCCCGACGTCGGGGCTTGATTTTTTTTATTCCTGTTATTTTTTTAACGCGTCTTCCAGCGCCGAATAAAAATCTTGGCCGGCCGATTCCGGCCTCTCTTCAAAACCGTACAATTCTTTAAAAATTTGCGTGGGGTCAACAACCGCTATTTCTATTCCCCTTTTTTGCAATTCTCTCAAAATTCTCAAGTGCTCTTTAAACCAACTTTTGCCAATCCCAAATGTTCTTTCTAATTCATCAGCGGTTTCTCTAATTTTTTCTTTTGCGTCCTCCTTGTATTCTTTTCCTGGCGCTGTTAAATCCATCTTCCCGATTTTTAGCCAGCTCAATCCCCTTTTTACCAAACTTTGCCTGTAAGTAACGGCGGGCGACAAGGAATAAATAACTAAATCATAGCCGTCCGGCAAACCTTCTGAACCGTCAAAACGCTTCAGCTTGCCGTCAGCGTCTCTTTCGTTATCCAAGCCATGCACATCTTCTATAATATTTGCGTTCCCTTGCCATTTCGGAGGAAAAATTTTTTGATAATCTCTATCCCAAGAAATAATGCTTTGCTCGGAACATTTTTCAGACAGCTCCTTAGTTAAAACAGTTCTTAATGTCGCTTTTCCAGATATGCCGATTCCGCTGACTAAAATGTTAAAAGGTTCCGGAGACTGCTTTGATTTATTGACAAATTTTTCCTTAACGCCATCAACGAAATTTCCGAATTTCTCCAGTTTTTGAAAATATTTTTCCGGAGAACTGAAAAATCCCCTCTGGCGCGACTCCGGATTTACAGAAGAAAGATTTTTAGCTCCCAAATAATTTAATACTAAAAGCTCTAATTCTTCTCTTTCAAAATCTTCCGCCTTAAAATCTCCTTTTTCATAATCAGAAAGATGTTTCTGGGTCAATTCAAACCATCTTTTATCCTGCTCCTCAATTGAAAAATTATTTAGGTTTTCCCAAATTTCAGGATTTATATTTCTCAAAAAATTCTCAGTGGCTGATTTCCTTTCTCCATCCTCAATTTTATTTTCCAACATACTTTCTTTCATGCCAATAATCTTAATTTAATTTTAAAATTTTTTCAATCTCGCTCCTGTTTTGATTCAATAATTCCAGCTCCTTAAACAACCCGTTGTTTGCGTGCCGCCAATCTTTTTTATTTCCGGACAATATGGCATGCAAACAAAAAGCCAGCGCTCTTTCCAAGACCGCGAAATTAATGGCGTCCAATAAAAACTTCTTCTCCGGTAAAGACAGTTTTCTCTCTTTTTGGTAACCGCCTATCAAGGCGCGGAAATTATCATTGCTCCATTTTTTCCAATTATTCGTAAAGCACCATCCCCTGCACGCCTGGCCCAAATCTAAAACAATCTTTCCGTAATAAGCTCTGTCAAAATCCACTATTGCCGAGATTTTATTTTTATTCCACAAAACATGCCGTTTCCCTAAATCTTCATGTATCATGCCAGCGGGCAAAATGTTGGGAAAATCCAAAGATAAAATTTCTTTTTCGTATTTTTCCAAAAACTTTCCTCTGTCTTTAAAACTGCTTTTTAAAATGATCGCCTTCGCTTGCTTAAAATGTTTCTGCGTTTCTTTCAAATCAAAAATATTCGTTCTTTTATTTTTAGTTTTGTAGTTTTCCGTAAGCGAATGAAACCGTCCCACTACTTCTCCGAACTTTTTTATCTCGCCTATCAAAGGATTCAGCTTCTCTGCCGCGTTTGAAAATTCTCTTAAATATCCGCAATGCTTTTTCCAAGAAACAATTTCCTCTCCATCATTAGTTTTAACCGGGCAATACACCGGAAAATTATTTTTCTTTAGGTAATTTAAAAGCTCTAATTCAGCCTCTATCTCTTTCTTGCTGCGCCAGCGATGCCCAAACGGGCATAATCTTAAAAAATATGATTTGTCCGCGGTTTTTATTACATACGCTATATTTCCGCTGGTTGCCAAAGGGCTGATCTTTTTTATTTTTTCCAAATTGAATCGCGCCAAAATTTTACCCAAGGCAACGGAAGAAAATTTTTGTTTGCTCAATCGCATAAATTTATTTTATTATACAACACCCTAACGCAAATTGGAAAAGTTGAAAAAAACCGAAAATCTGCTAATATCATTACTGTGATTGGGCCCGTAGCTTAGTTGGTAGAGCGCCTCGTTTGCAACGAGGAGGTCAGCGGTTCGAATCCGCTCGGGTCCACAACGTCAGGTTTTAAAAAATTTGTTGATGGTGTATAATTGGAAGGATGAAAAAAACAATTCTTACCGGCGACAGGCCCACTGGCAAATTGCACCTTGGCCACTATGCCGGCTCATTATTAAACAGGATAAAACTGCAGGAACAACACAACCAGTTCATAATGATAGCCGACACACAGGCATTGACCGACAATGCGGAAAATCCCGCGAAGATTCGCGAAAATGTTTTGGAAGTGGCGCTTGATTATCTTGCTATCGGCATTGACCCGAATAAAACCACCATATTTATACAATCTTTGATACCGGAGCTCGCGGAGCTTACGATGTATTTTCTGAATTTGGTAACTCTTGCAAGATTGCAAAGAAACCCGACCGTAAAATCCGAGATGGCACAAAAGGGGTTTGGCGCGGATGTGCCTGCCGGTTTTTTAATTTATCCCATAAGCCAAGCGGCAGACATCTTGGCCTTTAAAGCCGATTTGGTGCCGGTCGGCGAAGACCAATTGCCGATGATAGAACAGGCCAACGAAATAGTTGAAAAATTCAATAGGTTTTACGGCCCGGTTTTCAAAAAAGTAAAAGCCGAACTTTCTGAAACAGGCAGGCTCCCGGGCATAGATGGAAAAAGCAAAATGAGCAAATCGCTGGACAACGCCATTTATCTTTCCGACACCGCTGAAGAAATAAAAAAGAAAGTAATGGATATGTACACCGACCCAGGACATATACACGCCGAAGACCCTGGCAAAGTGGAGGGCAATATTGTTTTCAGTTATTTGGACGCCTTTGGCGCGGACAAAAAAGAACTGGAAAAAATAAAAGAGCGCTATCAACGCGGAGGGCTTGGCGATGTGGCGCTGAAAGAAAAACTGATTAACATACTCGAAGAATTAATAAACCCAATCAGAGAACGGCGCGAGATTTTATCCAAAAATCCAAAAGCGATTATGTCCATGCTTGAAACCGGATCTGAAAAAGCCAGATCTGTCGCGAAAGAAACTCTGTCAGAAGCCAAAAAAGCGATGCGATTAAACTATTTTTCAGAATAAACGCTTATGATAGGAGTTATTTTATCATCCATAGCGACTTTTTTTGATGAAATTTCCTCTTCAATCGGGAAAAACAAGGTAAACAACCACGAAGAAAGCGCTTACACAATGGGTTTTTTGTGCCTTATCTGGGGCGCTATTTTTTTCTTTGTAATCGGGCTTTTAAAAGGAGGCGAGTTTTATTTTTCTTTGGCTTCCCTGCCCACTTTCAGCATTCGCGCCTTTCTTGAAATAATCCAGATGCACATAAGCGTACTTGCCGTTGTAAAAGCGGACAGAACAACTTTTAATTTCATACGCGTCGGCACTCTGCCTCTGCTGTTTATCGTTGACTTATTAATGGGATACGCTATAGACCCAAAACAAATGCTCGGCATCGGCATTATCATATTGGCTTTTATAATTATTCTTTTAAGCCACAAATTCGGTAAAAAAGGATTCGGGCTTGTTTTATTTACCGCGATAAACGCCGTCGCCACAATCTCGCTTTATAAATACGATATAACGAATTTTAATTCCGTTGAAGCGGAGCAAGGCATAATTTACGCGATTTTGATTATTTACTTTTTCATTGTCGCCCATTATGTCGCCAAAGAAAACCCTCTGCGTTTTTTGAAAAAACCGATTTTCTTTACACAGTCAATCACACAAGGCATCGGCGGAGTGATTGAAAGTTTCGCGTACAGCTTCGGCCCGGCTTCCATTATTCTCGCGGCAAAAAGATCTTCCGCGATTTTATGGTCAACCCTCTCTGGAAATTTTTACTTTAAAGAAAAACACATTCTGTTTAAATTATTTTTGTTCGTGTTTTTAACGGCAGGCATTATATTGCTCGTGCTTTAATTTTCAAAATTATTCATAACGCAACGCTTCTATCGGATGCTTGCGCGAAGCTTTGCGCGCCGGATAAATACCGAATACCAGCCCGACAAACGCCGCCACGCAAAAACCGATGATTGCGGCTGAAACAGGGAAAGCAAAAGACCAATCCATTGCTAAAACACTTGTTAAAATAATTGCCGCGGCCAAAGAAAAAATAGCTCCCAGCGCGATTCCAATAATTCCTCCAGTTACAGTCAGCGCGATTGCCTCGAACAAAAACTGAAACAAAATATCGCTGTCCGTAGCTCCAATGGCTTTTCTCAAACCAATTTCCCGGGTTCTTTCCGTTACTGAAACAAGCATTATATTCATAATTCCGATTCCTCCGACAATCAGCGAGATTGCCGCAACGGCAACCAAAAACATAGTAAGAATATCGGTTATTGTGCTGACCATTTCCATGGCATCTGCCTGGCTTGTCACGTTAAAATCGTCTTTTTCCGGATCGGTTATATTGTGAGAATTTCTCAAAGTAATTTCTATGTCTTCAACTGTCCGAATAATATTTTCTTCAGTATCCGCCTCCACTATCAGATGCTGAAAATGTTTAATCCCCAAAATATACCTTTGAGCCGTAGTGTACGGCATAATCACCACTTCGTCAAAACCTATAAGCATTCCTTGTCCTTTTGTGTCTAAAACGCCGATTACTTTGAAATTTCTTCCTTTGATTTTTATCTTCTGGCCGACCGCTTCATTATAATTTTCAAAAAGTTCTTCCTTTACTCCTGAACCGATAACAACCACATCCGCGTAACTCTTGACATCATCCTCGGTAAGAAATCTGCCTTGGCCCGAACTTACATTGTAAAGTTTTTCAGCGGCGTCAGTCATTCCATAAATAGTCGCCTGGTATGTCTCGCTTCCAAACGCGACGCTCTCACTGCCAAAAACTAACGGCATAATCGTTGTAATATGAGGAGCATTGCTTTTTTGGGCAAGCGCGTCAACATCTTTTTGCTTCAACGAATCGGAAAATATGGACATGATATCAGTCGGCCCTTTTGGTTGTCTGCCCGGAGCGATTTCAATCACTTTGGAACCGACTTGACCTTGTATCTGGCCTAATATCAAATTTTGCGCTCCTTGCCCCAAAGCGGCTATAAGTATTATGGATGTAATGCCAATAACTATCCCGAGAACAGTAAGAGCGGAGCGGGATTTATTCACCCTAAGCCCTTCAAAAGAAGTTTTAAATATATTTTTGAACTTCATTTAATAAATGTGTGATGGCGGCTTGCGACTTTTTCGTCTTTTTCTATTAATCCGTCTTTCAAGCGAATGATTCTTTGCGAGTATTCGGCAGTATATGTTTCGTGGGTTATAAGCACGATTGTATTGCCGCTCTCGTGCAAGCTATCAATAAGTTCCATAATCTGCCCGCCGGATTTTGAATCCAAATTACCAGTCGGTTCATCAGCAAACACAATGGAAGGATTATTCACAATAGCTCTGGCTATTGCCACCCTTTGCTGTTCCCCGCCTGAAAGCTGGGAGGATTGATGGTTAATTCTATGCCCCAACCCGACTTTTTCAATGGCCCGCATCGCTATATCATTCCATTCCGGCTCTTTTTTACCCGAATACATAAGAGGCAATTTTACATTCTCAAAAACAGTCGCGCGCCTCAACAAATTAAAAGACTGGAAAATAAAACCCATTTTTTCATTTCTTACTTTTGCGATTTCTTCTTTGGAATAATCGTCAATTGTTTTCCCTTCAAATCTGTACTCGCCTCTTGTGTGCCTGTCTAAAAATCCGAGTATGTGAAGCAATGTTGATTTTCCGGAGCCGGAAGGCCCCATTATGGCGACGAATTCTCCCGCGTTGATATCAAAAGAAACGCCACGCAACGACGGCGTTTCAACATCCTCGTTATAGTAAATTTTTTCTAAATTTTTAACCGCAATAATCGGCATTTTATTCCTCTTTAACAAAAACAATTACTTTGTCGCCTTGGTTTATTCCTTCAAGAATTTCAATATTGCCTTCGGTATCTCTGATCCCGATTTTTACGCTGACTTCTTTTACATTTTCCCCGTCAAGTACGCGCGCGGTCTTGCCATTGTTTTTATCGATCACCGCCCTTTGCGGAATCGCGAATACCGCTTGTCTTTCCGCGGTAACAATATCAACATTAGCTGTCATGCCTGGCTTTACGCGATCGTCCTCTTTAATGAACTGCATTGTTATCTTATAAGTGGCGACGCCTTCAATAATGGTTTCTGCCGGGTCAATCGCGACGACAATCGCCTCAAACAAAACATCGTCGCTGTAAGCGTCAAGCGTAACTTTCGCTTTGTCGCCGATTTTTACTTTAGCAATGTCCGCTTCCGGAACATTCGCTTCAATTTCGTATTTCGCGTCGCTCACAACGGAAACCAGCGCGCTGTTAGCTGAAACAATCTCGCCGACTTTGGCATCCTGCTTTGTAATAACCCCATTTATCGGAGACGCTATAACGCCTTTTTCAATCTGCGCTTGAATAACTTGAATCTTTGCTTCGGCCTGGCCCACCTGCGCTTCTTGCGCCGCAATCTGTTCAAGCGTGGCGCCCGCCTTTTTCAAAAGCAGTTCGTTTCCCGCCAGCATAAGGCTTGACTGGGCTGTTTTAAATTTTTCATCCGCTGAAGAAAGATTGACAATGGCTGTGTTTATATTAGTTCGCGCGGTGGAAATATCGCTCTTATAAGCGTCCAAAGTCGTTTTGCTGAGAGTGGAATCAACCATAAGCGCGTTCACGCCAAACGCGAGCAAATCCAAATAATTTCTTACTGCTTCCAAATTCTTTTTAAAATCCTCGGTATAAAATTCAGGATTTCCGGAAACGTTAATCGCGTTTGCCGACGCCTGCCATTTTGCCAATGATTGCTCCAAATTAAAACGAGCCCATTCCACTTCATTCTCTTTGTAAAATCCCATGAAATTAATTTGCGGATTCGCCGTTCTCGGGTTGCTGAATAATTGGTCTGTTTTGCCCCTGATGGCGTCGTCAGACTTTGTATAAGCGTCTTGCAATTTATCCGCCAGATTTATTCTCGCGTCTTGGAGAGAAACTTTTGCATTATCAACTTTTGTTTCCGCTACTTTGATTTCTTCAGGCCTTACGCCTTTTTTCAGCTCTTCAAGTTTGGCTTTTTGATACGCGACATTTGTTTCGGCTTCGTTTCTCTGCGCGATTAGCTCGCTCGCGTCAAGTTGCGCCAGCGCCTGCCCGGCAAAAACATTGTCGCCAACTTTAACATTCACCCAACCAATCCGCCCCATTTTTTCAAACGCCAAGCTAACCTCTTTAGCCGGCTTTACGCGGCCCGTCACGCTTACCTCCTGAACAATGTCGCGCCTTTCAGCGATTATATAATCATAAGGGCTGGCATTTTTACCTTTAAAATACGCGTACGCCCAATAAGAAGAAGCCGCGATAATTATTAAAATAACAATAAGCGCCGGTTTTTTTATCATGTTCGTAATGTGTGTTTTCATCTTTTTATTATATAATTGTTTTGATAAAATGCAAAAACGTGATAAGATGTAAAGTAAATCAATATTAGCTTATGGATTTATTCAGCGAATTAAAAGAACGGGGCTTAATATACCAAGTTTCCAACGAAGAAGAAGCAAAAAAAATCTTTGGGCAAAAGGGCTCTTATTTTTATATTGGCTTTGACGCCACCGGGCCCAGTTTGCATGTCGGCAATCTTCTCGCGATTATTTTCGCCAAACGGCTTGAGAACGCCGGACTTAAACCGATTATTTTAATCGGCGGAGCCACCGGCATGATAGGCGACCCAAGCGGAAAAGCGCAAGAAAGAATTTTGAACACCGAGCAAGATGTCAAAAAATTCGCCGTTTCAATAAAAAAACAGCTATTAAATTTTTTCAGCGCCAAAAACGCCAAAATTTTAAACAACTGCGATTGGATCAAAAATCTTTCCGTGATAAATTTTTTGCGCGATATTGGTAAAAACTTCAGCGTTAACGAAATGCTTGCCAAAGAATCAGTGGCGGCCAGATTAAAAACAGGGATTTCTTTTACCGAATTCAGCTATATGGTTTTACAAGCGTATGATTTTCTCGCTCTTTTTAAAAAATACGGGTGCAAACTGCAAATCGGCGGCTCTGACCAATGGGGCAACATAACAGCAGGGCTGGAATTGATAAGAAAATCGGCGGGAGGAGAAGCGCTCGGCCTGACCGTTCCTTTAATCACAAAAAACGGCGGCGCCAAATTCGGGAAAACAGAGGAAGGCGCGGTATGGCTGGACCATAAACTCACATCCCCTTATCATTTTTATCAATTTTGGCTTAACACGGACGACAAAGACGCGGTTAAATTTTTAAAATATTTTACTTTTCTGGCGCTTGAAGAAATAGAAAAATTAAAACAGACGCTTGAAAACAATCCGGAAAAAAGAGAAGCGCAAAAAATTCTAGGAAAAGAAATTACGATTTTTGCCCACGGAGAAAACGCTTTTAAAAGGGCTGAGAAAATATCCGGCTTGTTGTTTCGCGGAAAAATCAAAGAATTAAGCGAAAGCGAACTTAAAGAAGCGTTCGGAGGATTGGCTGGAGAAAGAATGGGGAAATTTGAAGAAATGAACATCGCGGATTTTCTAGTTTTGTCAAAAGCATCCGGCTCAAAACGCCAGGCCCGCGAAGACATAACAAACGGCGCGATTGAGCTGAACGGAAATGAAATAAAAGACTTGAATTATTTTGTGGCGAAAAAAGACGCGCTTTTCGGGAAATACATAGTCATCAAACGCGGCAAGCGCGACTATTTTGCGGTGGAAATAAAATAAAAAACGGGGAAGCAAACTGCTTCCCCTTAATAATTAAATATTTCAACAAGTTTTTACGGCGTACCATCGCGGCTCGCCGTAAAAATGACCTCCTGGATTCTTATAATAATCCGGAAACTCAACGAACTTCGCCCAAAGCGGGACAGATAGAAAAGTTCCTCTTTTTGTTTTTATATTGCCTATTTCTCCATTAATAGAAGCAAAAAAAGAAATTTCCCCGGCGCGCACATACACGTGCGAAACCTCTGATAAAATCCGGTATTTTTTCCGCGGATCTATCTCCATTTTCCTGCGACTCCCGTTCTTGACCAACCTAAATCCTTTCATACCATCCTCCTTTCTTCTTTTTTTGCCAATCTTCCTATTATCGCTCCGTGAAGAGCAATAATAGAAAATATCAACATCGCAAAAATCGCGATTTCTATGCTGGCTACTTCCAGAATAGCCAAGGTGGCGCAAAACAAATGCCCTGCCTGGCGTGTTTTGCCGTAAAGATGGCACATTTTGCGATTATCCACAGGCATGCCTATATGCAAAAGCATAACCTGTATTTCAAAAACAAAAATCGCAAGAATTGCAAGGCCAACAAAACTATCGCTAGATTTCCGCGCTAAATGCAAAAGAACAGCGAGCATCAACGCGCGATCTCTCGCAGGGTCAAGAATTTCGCCAATGATAGTTTCCTGCTTTAAAAATCTGGCAGAAATGCCGTCTAGCGCGTCTGTCATTCCGGCTAAAAACAAAAACAACAAAATTACGCCCGCACTGGAACCGCAGAAAAAAGATTTAACATACAGGCCAATAAAAATAAAGCCTGATGCTGTAATTAAGTTCGGAATTGTCCAAATTGCGCTTTTGTCCTTTGGCGCGAAAATTCCTTTCTCATTCATTGCTAATCACCTTCCTTTTTTCGCTTCCGCCGATTGGCGGATGGCGGATTAAATTTTCAAAAATGCTTTATTTAAGATTAAACACTTAAAAAGTCAAAAAGTCAACTATTTATTATTTGCCAAATCTGCGCTGGCGGTTTTGAAATTCTTCTATCGCCTCTTCCAAATCTTTTTCGCTGAAATCAGGCCACATTTTTGGAGAAAAATATATCTCCGAATAAACCCCCTGCCACGGAAGAAAACCCGAAAGCCGCTGTTCTCCGCTGGTGCGTATAATCATATCCGGGTCTGGCTGGCCGGCGGTATAAACATATTTGTTAAAAATTTCTTCGTTCATTTCTTCAGGCGCGATTTTTGCTTCAATTATTTTTTTAACGGTATCAACAATTTCCTGCCTTCCGCCATAACTTATCGCGAGATTCAAAGTCTCTCCAGTGTTATTTTTCGTGATTTCCATCACTTCTCTTGCCAATCTTCGCAAATTTTTCGGCAAGCGTTCAATTTGGCCCATGATGTTAAGCTTAATATCGTTATTGATAAAAAAGTCCTTTTCTTTTTCAAGACAATATTCTAAAAGCTTCATTAAATAAGAAACCTCTTCCTCGCTTCTTTTCCAGTTTTCAGTGGAAAAAGCGTAAATCGTAAGATGCTTCACTTCAAGCTCGCGGCACCTTTTGGCAATTTTCTTAAAATTTTCATACCCGGCCCGATGGCCTTCCAGCGTAGGCAGCCCGCGTTGTTTCGCCCACCTGCGATTGCCGTCCATTATAATAGCGATGTGTTTAATTTTTTTATCTTTTTCGTCAGTCATGTTTATTGTTTATTGCCAGCCAAAAAATAACGGCTATCCCCAAAGACAAAATGATAGGCAAAATATTTTTCTTCAGCCAAATTTTTAAATCAAATTTTTGCTTTGGAGTTATTTTTTCAAAAAATTTTCTTGTTTCTTTTTCAAGCTCCTCCTTGCCTAAAATTGCTTTAAGCTTTCCGTTATGCGCCAAAGAAACAGCGCCTCTTTCTTCAGAAACAACAAGGCAAAGCGCGTCTGTTTTTTCCGAAAGGCCCAGCGCGGCGCGATGCCTTGTGCCGAATTTTTTAACTGATTCTATTTTTTCCGCGAGCGGAAGATGAACGCCAAACCGCTTAATCTTATCTCCTTCAACAATTGCGGCGCCGTCATGCCCCGGAGAATTTTTATCAAAAATGCTTAGCAAAATCGGCTCGGAAATTTTTCCGTTAAGAAAAAAACCGCCGTCAACGTATCGCTCAACCGGCGTTTTGCCAGAAAAAACAATCAGCGCTCCGGTATTGGCTTGCGCGAAACTCCATACAACCCGCAAGATTATTTTCAGCGCGTCTTCCGAAGTCGCCAAAAACTTTCTTCTGATTCCTAAAATTCCTATCATTTCAAAAAATCTTCTTAGCTCTTTTTGGAAAACAATAAGCATAACGATCAAAAACGCCCCGAAAAAATATTTAAAAATTATTTGGGTCAGCGTAAGATTAAAAAACAAAGCCATTCCGTAAACTAAAATCATCGCGAAAATACCCATGATAATCGGTATTGATTTTGTTTTTATAAAAAGCATCAAAACCGCGTATGTTATGATAGCGACAACCGCAATGTCAAAAATATCCTTAAATTGAAAAACCGAAATAATATCTCCGACTTTAGAAAATACAACTCCGGCCGTGTTTGTTCCATTGCTTATATGATTTAGCGCCTCAGAAAACATTTTTCAATCATACCATTTTTTAAAAAAATAGAGAAATCGCGAAGAAAATAACGCTGGCAAAAATGATTAGCGGACCGGCCGCGAATCCCGTAATCGCGGACAATGCAACTCCCAAAACACAGCTCAAAATACCCAAAGCGAGCGCGCCCCAGGAATACTGGAACAAATTGCGGCTCAATTTTTTGGAGGCGGCGGCCGGAGTTATGACCAGCGCGCCTATCAAAAGCGAACCCGCCACTTTTATTCCAAGCGCGACGATGACCGCGATCGCCAAAAGATAAATCAAGTTATATTTTTTTATTTTTATATTGTTAGAAACGGCAAGGTCTTCCGATATGGACGAAATTATCAGTTTGGGATAAATGGAATATATAATCGCGACTACGCCGATACTTAACACAGCGGAGATAATCGTATCCAACAAAGACACGCTTGATATATCGCCGACCAAAGCGTGAAGCAATTCGTGTTCCGGCGTAACCAAAAACCCGATTGCCAGACTTAAAACGAAAATAACTCCAACCAAAGATTCAGTCGGCAAATCCGTCCGCCCTTCCAAAAGCCATATCAGCAAAATTCCAAGCAAAAGAAAAATAAAAGCTCCATACGATACATTAAACCCCCATAGCAATGCCAATCCAATGCCCGGCAAAGCGACATGGCCAAGCGCGTCTCCTACCAGCGCCATCCTTTTTGTAATCATCAGCGACCCAAGGTAGCCGGCGGCTCCGCCGACAAAAATCGCCGTTATTAAACTGTATAAATAATCAATGGCCATGGTTATGTTTGTATAATTTTATTTCTCCGCCGTAAAGCCGGTTTAAGCTATCCCCGCCTAACACCTCCTGCGGCGCGCCATAACAGACGGCTTTTTTATTCAAGCAAAGAACGCTGTCCGCAAACTTATAAACAACGCTTAAATCGTGAGTAACAAGAATGATCGCCAAATCGCGCTCCTTTTCAATTTTGGCGAGAAGATTATAAATCGTTTCCTCGCCTTCAATGTCAATGCCGGCCGTAGGTTCGTCAAAAAGCAGAACTTGCGGATTGCCAAGCAGCCCCCACGCTATCAAAACTCTTTGGAGCTGGCCCGAGGAAATTACGCCGATTTTATTTTTCAAAATTGACAAATCTTTTATTCCGACGGCGCGCAGCGCCTCGCGCATTTCTTCATAGCCGGTTTTTTTAAATTTAAAAAATTCTTCCACGCTCAATGGAATACCTTTGTCAGGCAAAAATTTTTGCGGGACATAGCCGATTTTAACTCCGCTTTTCCATTTTATTTCTCCCTCAAACGGAATGACGCCCAACAGCGCCTTTAAAAGAATTGTCTTCCCGGCCCCGTTCGGCCCGAGAATAACAAGATTTTCTTTTTCTTCAAGATTAAAACTGAGATTATCAATAACCTTGTTGCTGTTAAACGCGATGTTCAGATTTTTTACTTCAAGAATATTTTTATTCATGCCCGTTTTTTGTTGTTTTTAAAAATTCGCTTATTTTTTGGAAAATTAATCCGATGCCGATGCCGAGCGCCATCCCGCCCAAAACATCCGACGGGTAATGCGCGCCGGCAGCCACTCTGGCAATACCCATAACCAAGCCTGAAGCGAACAAAAAATACGCCAGTTTTTTATTGTAAAAAAAAATGAAAGCCGCCAGTGTAAAAACAAAAATGACATGGCCGGAAGGAAAGGAATAAGAAGTTTTTTCAAAAAGATGCCTGGCTGACGGCAAAGCGATAAAAGGACGGGGCCGGTGGTAAAAATAACGGATAAGCGAAGCCGCGCCAAATCTTGCGATAAGTGCCGAAAGAACCGCCGCAACGCCAATTTTATAATAAAGCCCTTTCAGCAAAACCAAAACAAAAACAAAAACCGCGAGAATAAAATAAAGATAATGTTCGGCAAAAAAAACGATGCAAGAATCAAAAAAATCAGACTTTCCCGCAAAGCTGTTTAAAAAATAAAAAAGTTGTATATCCCAATGCATCAGATTTTATTATACCAAAAATTTTCGCCGGCGGTAAATAAATTTTCGCGCCTCCTCAATTATAACTATGGAAAAAGCGACTGACAGAATCATTGCCCACTCTGAAACGCTAAGCGGAACAACGCGCAAAACTTTTTGCATAAACGGATTATTAAGCGCGAACATCTGCAAAAAAACAACGGTTAGAGTGGCGCCAACCAAAAATTTGTTTGAATAAGGGCTTAAGTGAAAAATGGATTTTTCTTCCGAACGGCAATTCCACGCGTTAAACCATTGGAATGCCGCCAATGTCGTCAAAGAAATCGTCCAAGCTTTTACCATGTTCGCGTCAACTCCGCGCGCGTATTTATTAAAAAGAAAAAGCGCGCCGACCGCCATCGGAACAGCCATGACAGCAATACGCCGGAGCATCAAAGAATCCACGAGATATTTTTTTGAGCGTTTAAAATTCCCGCTAAGCAAACCATCTTCTTTCGGCTCCATGGCAAGAGCCATATCCAAAAATCCGTCCGTAACCAAATTAAGCCAAATAATCTGGCCCGCCAAAATCGGCAAAGGCCATCCGAAAAAAATCGCGACAGATATAGTAAACGCTTCGCCAACGCCAGTGGAAAATAAATAAAGGATGACTTTTTTGATTGTTTTATATATGCTCCTGCCTTCCTCTACCGCTGATACGATACTGCCTAAATTGTCGTCCAAAAGCACGATATCGGATGCTTCTTTCGCAACTTCGGTTCCAATCTTGCCCATTGCCACCCCCAAATCAGCCGCGACAAGAGGAGGCGCGTCATTCACTCCGTCGCCTGTCATTGCAACGATTTCTCCCGATTCTTTATACGCTTTGATAATTTTCAGCTTGTTTTCAGGCGTAACGCGCGCGAAAACACTCACCCGCCCGGGCGCCAATCGCAAAACAAGCCCCTTTTCACTCATTTCTTCAATTTCGTCTCCGTTTAAAATTTCGTCTCCTTCATTCCAAATTCCGGTTTCTCTGGCAATGGCATGAGCGGTTAATCTGTGGTCGCCTGTTATCATTACCGTTTTTATTCCGGCGTTTTTTAGACGCTCAACGGATTCTCTGACTTGCGGCCTTATGTCGTCCTTTATTCCGCAAAATCCGACAAAGGTCAGTCTTTCCGGAGCGTCCAAAACAGAATCGGGATTTTTATTTTTAAACTTCAAATTGCTTTTCATTGCCACCGCCAAAACGCGCAAGCCGTCGCTAAGCATTTTATGAAAAATCATTTTAAGTTCCTCCGCCGCTTCAGCTGACAATATTTTTTCCTCGCCATCCATCAAAATTTTAGAACAGAGCTTAACAACTTTTTCCGGAGCGCCTGCGACTGCCAAAAAACCAAGCTCCGCGTTTTCATATAAAGAAGCGCGATATTTTCTTTTATAATCAAACGGAGTTTCCTTTAAAAAAGAATACGCGCCTTCAAGCTCGTCTTTTTTAAATCCAAGCTTTTGGCCAAAAATGGAAAGCGCCGCCTCTGTCGGGTCGCCGCTTATCTGCCATTTTTGCGCTTCCTCGGAAAAAGCGACTCTCGTGTTAGTGGACAGTGCCGCGATTTTCCCCGCCTTCAAAAGACCTGCAAATTCCGGCGGCGAAATAATTTTTTTATCGCCGCCTTCATTAATAATAAAAAAATCTCCGGACGGCTCATACCCGGTTCCTCCGACTTCAAAAAAATTCCCGCCAATAAACACTCTTTGGACAACCATCTCGTTTTTGGTAATCGTGCCGGTCTTGTCCAAAGCGATAATCGTTGCCTGGCCCAGCGCTTCAACTGCCTGGAGTTTTTTAACCAATGCGTTATGCTTCGCCATTCTCCAAACTCCGGTAACCAGCACCAAAGTTAAAACAATCGGCAAACCTTCCGGAATCATTGAAACTGAAAGCGCCGTAACGGTAATAAACATTTCTTTCGCTCCTTTCCCGCTCAAAATTCCAAAAAAGAAAAGAAAAGCGCTTATTGTCGCGACAGCTATAATAATAACCCGCGAAAGATGCCTGATGTCTGTTTTTAGCGGTATTTCAGTATCAATGGCCTCAATTTTTGCCGATATTTTTCCTATCGCGGTATTAAGTCCGGTCGCGACCACAACCGCGCTCCCGTTGCCGGCGACAATATTCGTCCCTTTAAAAATCATGTTTTTTTGGTCCGTGATATTCAAATCCGGATTTTCCAAAACTTCCGAGCTTTTATAAACCGGCTCTGATTCTCCGGTAAGCGCGGCTTCGTCTATCATCAAATTATTTGACGCTATAAGCCGGCAGTCTGCGGGCGTTTTTTCTCCTTCGCGCAGAATCACTATGTCGCCCTGGATAAGCGCCGTGTCCGATATTATAATCTCCTTGCCTCCGCGCAAAACAGCGGCAGTGGTTTCCGCGAATTTTTTCAGCGCCAGAAGGGTATTTTGCGCCTTTCCCTCTTGAATAGTCCCGACTATGGCGTTAAAAAGAAGAACCGAAAGAATAATAAAGCCGTCAATAAATTCGCGCAGAAAAAACACAACGGCCGCGGCCGCGAAAAGCGTATAAATAAGGGGGCTCTGAAACTGCCTTAAAAAAATCAACAAAAGTTTTTCCGCCTTCCCTTCCGGCAGTTTGTTCGGACCGTATTCTTTGAAACGCGAATCCGCCTCCGGCTCGCTCAAACCGTCGTGAAAATTTGTTTTCAGCTCCCTCTCAATATCAGGCAAAGATAGAGTATGCCACAATTTCATAAATCAAAAATCATTTTTTTATAGACGGCGCGGACGGCGTCAACATCGGCTTTGCAATATTCATAAATTTCTTCAAGCTTGCCGGCCTTGAAATAATCAAAAACTTTAGAGCCGTCAAGCCCCCCTTCTTTTGGCGATTTTATGCCCATGGCGCGCGTAAGAACATCCAAAGAAATTTTATTGTACATATTCCATTTTGACCACTCGTACATCGTGTCAAAAATCGGCCTGCTTCTGTATCTCGCGAAACTCAAATCCTGCTGGGAAGGCATCACTTCTAAAATTATTGAGCGCTGATAAATAAATCTCATGTCAAAATCAAAAATATTGTGGCCGACAAAAATATCGGCCGTTTCCGCCTCTTCCCAAAATTTTTTTAATATATCTTTTTCATCGCCTTCCAAAATCCGCGCCGGCTCATTATTCACAGCCAAGCCAATGCAGAGTATGCGGCCAAAGGCGCCGTCAAAATTTGTCTGCGCCAAATAGGCGTCAAAATCATCAGCCACTTTTTTGCCTTTTGATTTTCTGCTTTCGTAAATGTCCTTTAAAACGACATGGCTTGATTCGTCCGCCGGAATAGTTTCTATGTCAAGAAAAATTTTTTTCATGTTATTAGTATCGCATATTTTTAACCGGATATCCACAAATTGCTTGACCCAGCCTGGGCGGGGTTGACTTTTCTGCCAAAGTATGATACAAAAGAAATAGATTTGAAAATTAAAAAAATTTTATAGAAAAGGAGAGAAGTGTATGAAAAGTACTTGGAATATCTTCAGTATTATTTTACTAATTTTAGTCGGATATTTTACCGCAGATTTTATCTTCGTGCTCGGAGTAAATCACGGCCGCGAGTTAGAGAGGAATATCGAGATAATTAAAGAGGAAAACACGGACCAGGCGGAACTTCAGAGATGGGAAAAACGATGGGAGGTGAGCCATGGGAAAAAATCTTTTAAGAAAAATCAAGTGGACTCCTGAAGGTCGCGCTTGCCTGCATTGTTGCGCGAGCAATCCTGATGGCGGCGGAAGGTGCCCAAACTGCGATATGCCGGCTTTCTACCCGCCAACCGGGCTGATTACAAAACACCAGCTCAAAAATCTAAGGTATGCCCTCTCCTCTCGACTCCGGGAAAAGTAAACCGGACCCAAAAGGGGCGCTCGTAATTTACGCGAGCCGCCCCTCTTTTATTTTTTAAAACATGTGCTAATATCCAAAATAGACATTCGTATCTTAAAAAAGGGAGGAAAAGGTTATGAAAAAAATTGCGGCAGGTTTAGTTTTGTTTTTAGTTATGTTTTTCGGATTCATCGGGCTAACGGCCCCAGCCACGGCAAACGCCATGTCGGCAGCCGGCTTGGAAGATGTTGAAATTGTCCAACATCATTTTACAACCAGGGTTATAGGAGTTCTTGGCGTAGTTGTGACATTTGACATAAAAAATCCTGATTTAGGCCGCCATATCATCTTAACCTTAAGGGCGCGCGCCAGTGACGAAAAAATCAATCTCTGCGCCGACGAATTCACGCTAATATATTCGCGCAAAGACGGTAGCGAATACAAAACCGACTGCAAAGGAATCTGTTTTAAGCAAAACCTTGAATCGCCGGGGATATTTTATCTCGGGAACCATCCTTGCACGGAAGCCACAGGGCCAATTATCTATTTTGAATTACTTGCCTACATAGAGCCGGATGTAACTTCAATCAAAATATTGCATAATAGGTCAATGTGCCGCTTACGCGTAAGCGCGCGAAAATTAAGCGCGCGACTGTATTCAAACGGCGGGATTGATCTTAGCCGCGTAGAGGACATAACGATTAATTCCGGCTGCGATACTTTTTGCTCTGACGATTTAGCAACGACTCATAGGGGTCTTGCAATCCGCTACGCTCCACACGCTCGCAAAAAAGCCGAGGAAATAGCCTCGGCGATGAAAGAAACTCTCGGCTTAAAAGCCGAGATGAAAGAAATGAAGGACATCCTTTCCGACTATGATATTGTAATATGGGTCGGGCAAGACTGCGCCATTTATTCTAGCGACCTGCTCCAACCACAAGAAAAACCATTAGTATTTTATTAAAGATGCCTTGTTCTTTCTTAATCCGCCCGCATGGGCGGATTTTTTATTTAACTCTCCCCTCTTTTATTTTTTAAAACATGTGCTAATATATTTAAATGGGATCAATAAACAAAACGGCCATGAGATTCATCCTTGGCTTTCTGGTCGTTATAATCATAAGCAGTATGCTTCTTCTGCTTACCGGTTCGTTATAAAAAAACGCGACCTTTTTTATTCCGCAGTAGCTCAATGGCAGAGCAGCTCCCTGTTAAGGAGTTGGTTGTAGGTTCGAGTCCTACCTGCGGAGCCAAATTGTATGTTGCGAGTTTGTTGCCACCTTGGCAATTTTTTGGTAAAATTGAAATAGGGTCGAATAATAAAATAAAACAAATAATAAAATATGTCTAAATTAAAAATTATTTGGAATTTTGCTATCCCAATTCTTTGTCTTTTTTTCGGGGTAACTTTTTTATGGGTTTATTTTTTTGGTGAACATAGTAATCGAGACTGGCTTTTATATGGAATAATGTTTTTTATTGCTGGGGCAATTTGGTTTAAAGTGCTTTATAAAGGATATAAATTGATGAAAGCAGAAGAAAAAGGAATGCTTTCTAAAGAAACTAAAAAAACTGTTCAGGCCAATCAATCTCAAACGGCGGAGTCCCCAGCGACTCGTTATTGGAAAAGATTTATGTGGGTTGTTGTTGTTCTTTTTGTGTTAGGGTTGATAATAAGATATTTTTCAGGAGTTTATAAGTGGTAGACAGGAAAAATCTTCTCACCTGGTAAGTTAATTCCGCTGCTTCATATAAAGGGATTTTTTTGATAGCAATTAAAAAGGGAGGGCAATCCGCCAGTTGGCGGATATGTTTTTACTCATCTTTTGTTAAATTAGAAATCTTGATATAATTATTACAATGACAACAACTTTTTTAGCACAAGCAATTGGAATTTTATTTATCATCATTGGTTTGTCTTTGGCCACTGAAAGAAAAATGGTGATGAATATTTTCAAAGAACTTTTTCAACACAGAGTGCTTACTTATATTTGGGGATTGATTACGCTGGTAATTTCTGTTGTGATGATACTTGAGCATAATATCTGGAGTGGCATTACAGAACTTGCAGTTACAATTTTAGGTTGGTACCTTTTCTTGGAATCTTTAGTATACATATTTGTACCGCAAAAATATCTTTCTGTTTTCTTTAAGTGGCTACAGAAAAAAGTTGTTTATTATTCTTTAGCCGCTGCTTTTCTTTTGGTTGGTATATATTTCTTTTCTTTTGGGTTTCTTTTTAAATAAAACCATATGGATACATATAATTGGTATTCGCAAATTATTAAACCTTTTTGGGCGCCGCCGGGCTGGGTGTTTGGCCCGGTGTGGACATTTCTTTACGCGTTGATAGCGTTTTCGTTCGGCAAAGTATTTTATATGGCGTTGCGAAAGCAAATTCCGTTTATGGCCGCTTTGCCGTTTATTCTTAATTTAATTTTTAATTTCGCTTTTACACCTTTGCAGTTTGGATTAAAAAATAATCTTCTCGCTGGAATTGATATTTTATTTGTCCTTGGCACGCTCATTTGGGCGATGGCGGCTATTTATCCTAGGACCCGATGGATCGCGTATATTCAAATTCCCTATTTGCTTTGGGTTTCATTCGCGACCGTCTTGCAACTGACTATCACTTATTTAAACATATAACTTTTTATCGCCATATGGAAAAAAAGATTAACAGATTTATATATTGGACGCCAAGAATTTTAAGCATCGCCTTTATTTTATTTTTATCCCTGTTCGCGTTTGATGTTTTTGAAGAATATAGCGGATGGCAGGTTATTTTAGGATTTTTAATACATCTTTTACCATCGTTTATTTTACTTGCCGTCATCTTGATTGCCTGGAAATACGATCTGGTTGGAGCAATCGCTTTTTTGGGTTCCGCTGTGTTTTACGTCTTCATGGTCGGTTTTGATCGTCCTTGGAGTTGGTATATAGGTATATCCGGTCCGGCTGCGGTTGTCGGAATTCTTTTCTTTCTAAGCTGGCTTCAAAAAAGAAAAAATGAAGCCTAAGGATTGCGCGAAGTTCTCTCATGGCCTAAGTTAGACTTTACACAGCATCCTTGTCATGCTATCGTTATTTCAGATTAAAAAACTATTCCAAGTGAGGAAAAAATTATGGAAAAACTATGGATTGTTTTAGCTATTCTTTTTGGAATTTCGTTTTTGGTAAAAAAAATGATCGCAAAAGACATGGAATTTAGAAAGGAGGTTAATAATACAAGGGTTATTGATGACCCAAAAGAATTGGTGAGAATGGGTTACAATATCGTTATTTGCATGATCGCTTATTGCATTTACGACAACAAAAAAGTGGTATCTGAATGCGTCTCCCTCTGGGGAAAATATAATCCGCACATAATTAAATAGAATAATCCGCAAATTTTCAAAAAAGCCGCCGGTGCAAACCCGCGGCTTTTTTCTATAAATTTCCCAGAAATTCATTTACAATTTCTCAAAAAAATGTAATAATAAAACCATAA